>NZ_JBSFKD010000025.1:0-29861 GCF_053598395.1 Streptomyces sp. NPDC001135
TCGGCGCGCATCAGCAGCGCCATCACGCCACCGATCAGGAAGAACGCGAACGAGGTGACCAGATAGAGCGTGCCGATCGTCTTGTGGTCGGTGGTCGTCAGCCACTTCACCACGACGTTGCCGGGCTGCTTGCGCCTGACCGGCAGCTCGTCGGCGTAGCCTTCAGCTGCCGCGGCACCCTGGGGTTCGTTGAGGATGCTCACAGGTTGTTCGTCTCCCGGTTCTTCTCGTGGCTCGTCTGCGCGATGCCGGCGGGAATGTAACCGGTCTGCCCCTTCTTGGCGAGGTCCTGGAGGTGCTTCTGGTACGCCGCCGGAGACACGACCTTCACGTTGAACAGCATCCGGGAGTGGTCGACGCCGCAGAGCTCGGCACACTTGCCGAGGAAGGTGCCCTCGTGGTTGGGGGTCACCTGGAAGGCGTTGGTGTGGCCCGGGATGACGTCCTGCTTCATCAGGAACGGCACCACCCAGAAGGAGTGGATGACGTCACGAGAGGTCAGGACGAAGCGGACCGTCTTGCCCTTGGGGAGCCAGAGCGTCGGACCCGGGTTGCCGGTCTCCGGGTTCCGCGTGCCGGGGGTACCGACGTCGTAGACACCGCCGGCGTTCGCCGGGAAGTCGGCCTTGAACCGGTCCGGGATCGCGTTCAGCTGCGGGTCGGTCTTCGCGTTGCCGGTGGAGCCGGGCACGTTCTCGATGTAGTTGAAGCCCCAGCTCCACTGGAAGCCGACCACGTTGACCGTGACGTCGGGCTTCTTGGAGAGGTCCAGGAGCTTGGACTCGTCCCGGGCCGTGAAGTAGAAGAGCACCGAGATGATGATGATCGGGACCACCGTGTACAGGGCCTCGATCGGCATGTTGTACCGGGTCTGCGGAGGTACCTCGACCTTGGTGCGGCTGCGCCGGTGGAACATGGCGCTCCACAGGATCAGGCCCCACACCAGCACGCCGACGGCGAGCGCGGCAGCCCAGGAGCCCTGCCACAGGGTGAGGATCCGCGGAGCCTCATCCGTGGTCGGGGTGGGCATACCAAGGCGGGGGAAGTCCTTGTATGTGCAACCGGTTGCGGTCGCCAGGACCAGGCCCGCGGTCATTGCCTGCAGCAGCTTCCGCCGCATCGGGCGCCGCGGCGAGCGGTCGGAGCCGTTGGGACTCACGTAGCGCCTTCCCGAGAGTCTCGCCCGCGCGGTCGGCTGCGGCCTTCTCGCTGGTCGGTCGCCGCCCTGCGTCGGGCAGGGGTTTGGATGTTTATGCGGACCAAACCCTAGCCCACCCTCTCCGAGGGTTCGCGGGGAGGGGTGCCTACTGGAGTGGGTGGTTCGCTGAATTGGCGGGCGCGGGCACATCGTGGCTGGTCGCGCAGTTCCCCGCGCCCCTGGGTCGGCTGCCCCCGCCGGGGTCTTAACGTTGCCGTATGGCCTACTTTGACGCTGCCTCCGCCGCCCCTCTCCATCCCGTTGCCCGTCAGGCGCTGTTGGCCTCTCTGGATGACGGATGGGCCGATCCTGCGCGGCTGTACCGGGAGGGACGCAAGGCGCGGATGTTGCTGGACGCCTCGCGGGAGGCGGTTGCCGAAGCCGTCGGCTGCCGGGCCGACGAGGTGGTGTTCACCCCCTCCGGGACCCGAGCCGTCCATACGGGTGTCGCGGGGGCGTTGGCCGGGCGGCGGCGGGTCGGACGCCACCTGATCGTGTCGTCCGTCGAACACTCCTCCGTCCTCCATTCGGCGGAGGTGTTCGAGGCGGACGGCGGGACGGTGACCCGGGTGCCGGTGAACCGGGCGGGGGCCGTGGACCCGTCGGCGTACGACGCCGCCCTGCGCCCGGACACCGCGCTTGCCGTGCTCCAGTCGGCCAACCACGAGGTGGGGACCGTGCAGCCGGTGGGTGAGGTGGCCGAGGTGTGCCGGGCCGCCGGGGTGCCGCTGCTGGTGGACGCGGCGCAGTCACTGGGGTGGGGGCCCGTCGAAGGCGCCTGGTCGCTGCTGACGGCCAGCGCGCACAAGTGGGGCGGGCCGTCCGGGGTCGGCCTTCTTGCCGTACGCAAGGGGGTGCGGTTCGCCGGCCAAGGGCCGGTGGACGAGCGGGAGTCGGGGCGGGCGCCCGGGTTCGAGAACATCCCGGCGATCGTGGCGGCCGTGGCCTCGCTGCGGGCGGTACGGGCGGAGGCGGCCCAGGAGGCGCTGCGGCTGCGGGAGCTGACGGCGCGGATCCGGGCGCGGGTGCCGCAGGCCGTGCCGGACGTGGAGGTCGTCGGCGACGCCGAACGGCGGCTGCCGGGAATCGTCACCTTCTCCTGTCTCTACGTCGACGGCGAGGCGCTGCTGCACGAGCTGGACCGGGAGGGCTTCTCGGTCTCCTCCGGTTCGTCCTGCACGAGCAGCACCCTGACGCCCAGCCATGTGCTCAAGGCGATGGGTGTGCTGAGCGAGGGGAACGTGCGCGTTTCCCTGCCTGCCGGGACGGCCGAGGAGGACGTGGAGCGGTTCCTCGGGGTACTGCCCGCAGCCGTGGCCGGGGTCCGGGAGAAGCTGGGCGCGCCGGCGCCGGCCACACAGGCGGGCCCGGAGGAACTGGTCGTCGACTCCCTCGGCAAGCGCTGCCCGATCCCGGTCATCGAACTGGCCAAGGTGTTCGAACAGGTGCCGGTCGGGGGGACCGTACGGGTCCTCTCCGACGACGAGGCGGCCCGCCTGGACATCCCGGCGTGGTGCGAGATGCGGGGGCAGGAGTACCTCGGGGAGGAGCCGGCGGACAGGGGCACGGCGTTCGTGGTCCGAAGGGTCTCCTGAAGGCGCCCCGAGGGGCGGGGCAGCGCCCCGTGAAGGGCGCGGGGAACCGCGCGACCAGCCCCCACGCGCCTTCACCCGACGACGGCGGGACCGAGTCGGCCGAATGGCCGAACCCGGCCTCAGCCGAGGTGGGCCCGCACTTCCTCCCCGGCCTCTTCCCCGTACGCCTTCACGAACCGCTCCATGAAGTGCCCCCGCCGCAACTGGTACTCCTGCGTACCCACCGTCTCGATGACGAGGGTCGCCAGCATGCAGCCGACCTGCGCCGCCCGCTCCAGCGGGACACCCCAGGCCAGCCCCGAGAGGAACCCGGCGCGGAAGGCGTCGCCGACACCCGTGGGGTCGGCCTTGCGCTCCTCCTCCGGGCAGCCGACCTCGATCGGGTCCTCGCCGACCCGCTCGATGCGCACACCCCGCGAGCCGAGCGTGGTGACGCGGTGGCCGACCCTGGCCAGGATCTCGCCCTCGCTCCAGCCGGTCTTGGACTCGATGAGGCCCTTCTCGTACTCGTTGGAGAACAGGTACGTCGCGCCGTCCAGCAGTATCCGGATCTCCTCACCCTCCATCCGGGCGATCTGCTGGGAGAAGTCGGCGGCGAAGGGGATCCGGCGGGAGCGGCACTCCTCGGTGTGGCGGAGCATGGCCTCCGGGTCGTCGGCGCCGATGAGGACCAGGTCGAGGCCGCCCACGCGGTCCGCGACGGTCTTCAGCTCGATGAGGCGGGCCTCGCTCATCGCGCCGGTGTAGAAGGAGCCGATCTGGTTGTGGTCGGCGTCGGTGGTGCACACGAAGCGGGCGGTGTGCAGGGTCTCGGAGATCCGGACCGACTCGGTGTCCACACCGTGCCGGTCGAGCCAGGCCCGGTACTCGTCGAAGTCGAAACCGGCGGCACCGACCAGGATCGGCTCGGTGCCGAGCTGGCCCATGCCGAAGGCGATGTTGGCGGCGACTCCGCCGCGGCGCACGTCCAGGTTGTCGACCAGGAAGGAGAGCGAAACCGTGTGCAGCTGGTCCGCGACGAACTGGTCGGCGAAACGGCCGGGGAAGGTCATGAGGTGGTCAGTGGCGATGGAGCCGGTGACTGCGATGCGCACGACGGGGATTCTCCTGCGGGAGGCTGGGTTGACAGTTCACGCTACCCGGTCGGCCGCCAGGGCTGTAGCTGGCGAAACTACCCGATAGTAGATCTTTCTTCGCGGCCTTGAGCAGGCCTACGGTGCGCTCATGACGAACCTCGAGTTTCGCCCCTCCGCCCCGGCCGACCTCGACGGCGACCTCGCGGCGCTGCGCGGTGACTGTGCCCGGATGGCTCCGCACTGGACGGTTCCCGACCATGCCGAGTCCCGGCCGGTGCCGCCGTCCCTGATCCACGGGGTGACCGTGCCGGTGCGGTCCGCGCGGCTGCTGGACGCGATGTCGGACTACGGCGACTGACGCGCGGGCGCATTCGGCGGGGAACCGCACGCTCCCCTCGCGCGTCCCATCGCCGTCCCCCAGGCGGGGGATGAGGGATACGACCAGCGAGGAGCGATGCGGTGAACACCGAGCGACCCGAGAACCGCGAGCAACCCGAGGGCTCCGAGCAGGCCGAGAGCGCCCCGGGCGCCGCGAGCCGGGAGAGCTGTGAGGCGCCCGGGGACTCGGGGAACCCCGAGCCGGCGGTCGCGACGACGCAGGACGCGCACAGCGCGGACGACGTGGACGAAGCGGACGACGTTGTCGGTGCTGACGGCGCGGACGGCACGGGAAGCACGGGTACGGACGGCGCTGATGACACCGTCGGCACCGTCGGTACTGACGGCACTGATGACACCGTCGGCACCGTCGGTGCTGACGGCGCTGGTGATCCGGAGACCGACGACGCGGACGGCGGGCGTGCCGGGCGGCGGCGGTCGCGGCTCGCCGTCGTCTCCGTCGCCGCCGCCGTGCTGCTGGTCGGCGGCGGTGGCGCCTACCTCGCGGCGGGCAGTGACACCGGGGGCCGTACGGCCGGCGCCGGCGCCCCTCCCCCGCCGCTCACCCTGGACGGCTGGAGCGGCACGGGCGGTATCGCCTCGGGCGAGCCGGACCCGTACGGGGCGACGTACGTGGCCCAGGGCGAGCTGCCGTCCGGTCCCGGCTCCGCGCCGGTGTACGTGCCGAAGGGCGAGGTCGGCAAGGACGCGGTGGCCCGGCTGGCCAAGGCGCTCGGCGTCGACGGCGCCCCGGTGGCCGTGGGGCGGATCTGGCGGGTCGGCGGCAAGGACGGCTCCGGGCCGAGCCTCCAGGTGAACCGGGACGCGCCGGGCAGCTGGAGCTACAGCCGGTACGCGCCGGGCACCGACGACTGCCGGAAGGGTGTTCTCTGCGCGCACGACCCGATGGTCCCCGCCGGCACCCCGGTGAGCGTGGCGAAGGCGACCGAGGTCGCCGCGCCCGTACTGAAGGCGGCCGGTCTGGACGACGCGAAGATCGACGCGAGCCAGGTCATGGGCGCCCAGCGGGTGGTCAACGCCGATCCGGTGGTCGGCGGACTGCCGACGTTCGGCTGGACCACCGGTCTGACCGTGGACCGGCAGGGCGAGCTGGTCGGCGCGCACGGGCTGCTCGGGGCTCCGGTGAAGGGCGACACGTATCCCGTGCTGAGCGCCGCGAAGACGCTGAAGCTGATGAACGCGGCTCCGCGGGGCGACCACCGGATGGGGATCGGCGGCTGCGCCAGCCCGGTGCCGCTGAAGGACCGGCTGGAGCAGCCGTGCGGGGCGTCCACGGGCGCGCCGAAGCAGGGAGCGGACCCGGGCACCGGCACGGTCACCGTGGCCAAGGCGGCCTTCGGGCTGGCCTCGCACTCCGTCTCCGGGCGGCAGACACTGGTGCCGTCCTGGCTGTTCGAGGCGCGGGGGCCCGCCGGCCAGGGCACGTCCACGGTTACGTATCCGGCGGTCGATCCCCGGTACCTGGCGTCCACGGCCACCCCGTCGACGCCCACCGCGTCCGCGGCGCCCCGGGGTGTGAAGGTGACCGGCTACACGGCCGACGACCGGGAGCTGACCGTGAGCTTCTACGGCGGGGTGTGCGCCGACTACGAGGCGACGGCGAAGGAGAGCGGCGAGCGGGTGACCGTGACGGTGACCGAGCACCCCTGGCCGGACAAGGTGTGCGTGCTGATCGCCAAGGAGTACGTGAAGACCGTGCGGTTGGCCGCGCCGTTGGACGGGCGGTCCGTGGTCGGTGCCGACGGCAGCCCCGTTCCGCAGGCCAAGCCGGGCGTCCTGCGGGGAGGGGCGTGACGGTCGCCGGCCGGTGTACGACGAAGGCGGCGGCCCCGGAGAGGGGCCGCCGCCTTCGTCATGCCTCAGACAGGAACCGTCGGCTCAGCTGAAGGAGTCGCCGCAGGCGCAGGAACCGGTCGCGTTCGGGTTGTCGATCGTGAAGCCCTGCTTCTCGATCGTGTCCACGAAGTCGACGGTGGCGCCGCCCAGGTACGGAGCGCTCATGCGGTCGGTGACGACCTTGACCCCGCCGAAGTCCTTCTCGACGTCACCGTCGAGCGAGCGCTCGTCGAAGAAGAGCTGGTAGCGCAGGCCGGAGCAGCCGCCGGGCTGGACGGCGACACGCAGCGCGAGGTCGTCACGGCCTTCCTGGTCGAGCAGGGCCTTGACCTTGGCCGCGGCGGCGTCGGTCAGGATGATGCCGTCGGTGACGGTGGTGGTCTCGTCCGATACGGACATCTACATCTCTCCCGGGTTGTACGGAGACTGCTTGCCGACGAGTGCAACCGGCGCTTCCGCGGATTCATTCCGGGCCGGGCAGTCGCGTTTTTGCTTCTGTCTTCATGCTCGCACATGCCCGTGGGCACCGGCAGTGGCCCGCGGAGGGACCCGGCGGGGACCCGGGCAGGATTCACGTCACATAGACGCTATGGCCATCGTCAAACTGACGTGAACCGGTTATGATAGATAGCGTCAGTTAGACGAAAAGTAGAAAGGGTGCGTGTCGTGACCACCGCCCAGACCCCGGAGCTCGACGTGCAGCCGACTCCGCTCGCCCTGCTGCTGCTCGGCCGTGAGGCCGACCCGAAGAGCGAGCGGGGTGTCGAGTGCCCCGGTGACCTGCCGTCGCCGTCCGACCCCGACCTGGTCGAGCGCGCCCGCGCGGCCAAGGAGAAGCTCGGCGACAAGGTCTTCGTGCTCGGCCACCACTACCAGCGCGACGAGGTCATCCAGTTCGCGGACGTCACGGGTGACTCCTTCAAGCTGGCCCGGGACGCGGCCGCGCGCCCGGAGGCCGAGTACATCGTCTTCTGCGGTGTGCACTTCATGGCCGAGTCGGCGGACATCCTCACCTCCGACGACCAGAAGGTCGTCCTGCCCGACCTCGCCGCCGGCTGCTCCATGGCCGACATGGCGACGGCCGAGCAGGTGGCGGAGTGCTGGGACGTGCTGACGGAGGCCGGGATCGCCGAGCAGGTGGTCCCCGTCTCGTACATGAACTCCTCCGCGGACATCAAGGCGTTCACCGGCAGGCACGGCGGCACGATCTGCACCTCGTCGAACGCCAAGCGGGCGCTGGACTGGGCCTTCGAGCAGGGCGAGAAGGTGCTGTTCCTGCCGGACCAGCACCTGGGCCGCAACACCGCCGTCCGGGACATGGGCATGTCCCTGGACGACTGCGTGGTCTACAACCCGCACAAGCCGAACGGCGGCCTGACGGCGGACGAGCTGCGCGCGGCGAAGATGATCCTGTGGCGGGGCCACTGCTCGGTCCACGGCCGCTTCAGCCTGGACTCGGTCAACGACGTGCGCGCCCGTATCCCCGGCGTGAACGTCCTCGTCCACCCCGAGTGCAAGCACGAGGTGGTCGCCGCCGCGGACTACGTCGGCTCGACGGAGTACATCATCAAGGCCCTGGAGGCGGCCCCGGCGGGCTCCAAGTGGGCCATCGGCACCGAGCTGAACCTGGTCCGGCGGCTGGCGAACCGTTTCGCGCCCGAGGGCAAGGAGATCGTCTTCCTCGACAAGACGGTCTGCTTCTGCTCGACCATGAACCGCATCGACCTGCCGCACCTGGTCTGGGCCCTGGAGTCCCTGGCCGAGGGCAACCTGGTCAACCGGATCGAGGTCGACCAGGAGACGGAGGCGTTCGCGAAGCTGGCGCTTGAGCGGATGCTGGCGCTGCCGTAGGGATCCCCGTACACGGCGAGGGGCCCGCCGGACACTCCGAGGTGTCCGGCGGGCCCCTCCCCGTCGTGGGGGTCAGACTCCGGCAGGCTCCGGAACTCTCTCCGCCCGCGGCTCCTTCTTCGCCGCCCGTTTCTTCGCCCGGCGCTCCTTGCGCAGCTCCAGCATCGCGTAGAGCGTGGGCACCAGCAGCAGCGTCAGCAGCGTGGACGTGATCAGGCCGCCGATGACGACCACCGCCAGGGGCTGGGCGATGAAGCCGCCCTCACCCGTGACGCCCAGGGCCATGGGAAGCAACGCGAAGATCGTCGCCAGCGCCGTCATCAGGATCGGGCGGAGGCGGTGGCGGCCACCCTCGATCACCGCCTCCACGACGCCGCAGCCCTGCCTCCTGTACTGGTTGATCAGGTCGATCAGCACGATCGCGTTGGTCACCACGATGCCGATCAGCATCAGCATGCCGATCATCGCCGGGACGCCCATCGGGGTGCCGGTGGCGACCAGCAGGCCGATCGCGCCCGTCGCCGCGAACGGGATGGAGACCAGGAGGATCAGGGGCTGCGCCAGGGAGCGGAACGTCGCCACCAGCAGCATGAAGACGATCGCGATCGCCGCCAGCATGGCCAGGCCCAGGTTCTTGAACGCGTCGTTCTGGTCCGACGTCACGCCGCCGATCTCGGCCTTCGCGCCCGCCGGCAGCCTCAGGGCCTTGATTTTCGACTGCAGCTTGGTGCTGATAGCACCGGTGTTGTCACCGGTCGGCCTGGCGGTGACGGTGGCGGCGCGCTGACCGTCGATCCGGGTCAGGGACACGGGGCCGTCCACCAGTTTCACCGTGGCGATGTCGCCCAGCTTCACCGGGCCGAGACGCAGCGCCTTCAGCTGGGCCGGCGTGGTCGCGGGCTTCGCGGACCGCACGACGACGTCCCGCTCGGTGTCGTCGAGGATCGCCTTCGCCGCCGTCGTACCGCGCACCGCCTGGGCGACCGCCGCACCGAGCTTCTGGTCGTCGAACCCGGCCGCCGCCGCCTTCGCGTTGGCCTTGACCGAGATCCGCGGGACGCTCGTCGCGAGGTCGCTGGTGACGTCCGTGACGCCGTCGAGGCCGGCGACCGTGGAGCGGACCTGCTCCGCGGCCGTGCTCAGCGCCCTGGGGTCGGACGCCTTGACCACCACGCTCAGGTTCTGGTTGCCGAAGCCGTCACCGGCCGACACCGTGGTCGTCCCGATGCCCCTGAGCTTCTTCAGGCCGTCCTCCAGGTGCTTCTGCACCTTGTCGTACGACTTCGAGTCCTTCAGCATCACCTGGTACGAGGCCTGGTTGGTGTCCGTGCCGCCGCCGAAGGCCGCCATGAAGCCGGAGGAGCCGACGGTGACCTGGTAGTCCTTCACGCCCTCGGTGGAAGCCAGCAGCTTCTCCACCCTCTTCGCCTGCGCGTCCGTGGCGGCCAGGCTCGTCCCCGGCTTCAGCTCCTGCCTGACCGTGAGGACCTCCTGCTCGCCCTGGTCGAAGAAGTTCGTCTTCAGCAGGCCGCCCATGCCGAACGTGACGACCAGGACCACGAGCGCGATCAGCACGCTGGTGAGGCGGCGGCGCGTCGCGAAGCGCAGGACGGGGACGTACGCGCGCTGCAGGCGGCTGTTCGCCTCCTTCTCCTCGGCCCGGCGGCGGGCCTGCTCGGCGTCCCCGGGCGTGCCCTTCGGGGCGCGCAGGAACCAGTACGACAGGACCGGAACGACCGTCAGCGACACGAGCAGGGAGGCCAGCAGGGCCGCCGTCACCGTGATGCTGAACGAGCCGAACAGGGCGCCCACCATGCCGCCGACCAGGCCGATCGGCAGGAACACGGCGACCGTGGTGAGGGTGGAGGAGGTGACCGCGCCGGCCACCTCGCGCACGGCGTTCAGGATCGCGTCCCGGCGCTCCTCGCCGTAACCGAGGTGACGCTTGATGTTCTCCAGGACCACGATCGAGTCGTCCACGACCCGGCCGATGGCGATGGTCAGCGCGCCGAGCGTGAGCATGTTCAGGGACAGGCCGCGCGTCCACAGCACGATCAGGGCCAGGACGACCGACAGCGGGATGGACACGGCCGTGACCAGCGTCGAACGGATCGACGCCAGGAAGACCAGGATGATGACGACCGCGAAGAGCAGGCCGAGGGCGCCCTCCGTGGTCAGGCCCTTGATGGACTTCGAGACGGCCGGGCCCTGGTCGCTGACGACGGTGAGCTTCGCGCCGGCGCCGAGCTGCTCGCGCAGGTCGGGCAGCTTGTCCTTGACCGCGTTCGAGATGGTCACCGCGCTGCCGTCGTGGTCCATGGTCACGTTGACGGCGAGGCTGGGCCTGCCGTCGGTGCGGGTGAGGGAGTCGGCCGGGGCCGGCCGCTCCTTGACGGTGGCCACGTCACCGAGGCGTACCGGCCTGCCTCCGCTCGGGCCGGTGACCATCAGGTCCTGGATCTGCTTCAGCGAGGTGAAGCCGCCGCCGACCTGGACGGTGCGGTTGGCGCCGTTGTCGTCGAAGGAGCCGGCCGGGACGGTCGCGCCGCCCGCCTGCAGGGCCTGGCCGAGCGCGGCGGAGGTGAGGCCGGCCCGCGCGAGCCTCGCGTCGTCGGGGGTGACCGTGACCTGGAGGTCGCGGACGCCCATGACCTGGACGCGGCCGACGCCGTCGATGTCCTTCAGGGCGGGTACGACGGTCTTGTCGAGCCGGTCCGCGAGGGCCTGCTGGTCCTCGCCGGAGGTGGCGGCGAGGACCACGGTCGGCATGTCGTCGGTGGAGCCGGATATGACCTGCGGGTCGACGGCGTCCGGGAGCTGGTTGCGGGCCCGGTTCACGGCCTGCTGGACGTCGGAGACGATCCGCTTGGTGTCGTTGCCGTAGTCGAAGGACGCCGTGATCACGGCGTTGCCCTCACTGGCGGTGGACGTGACCGCGGTGACACCGTCGACGCCCTGGACGTTGTTCTCGATCGGCTCGACGACCTGCTTCTCGACCACGTCGGGCGAGGCGCCCCCGTACGGCGCGATCACCGACACCATGGGCAGGTTGATGGTGGGCAGCAGCTGCTGCTTGATCTGGGGGATCGCGATCAGCCCGAAGACGAGCGCGACGAGCGACATCAGGCCGATCAGGGCCCGTTGGCGAAGGCTGAATCTCGACAGCCAGGACATGGATCAGGGTCTCTCTTCGGTGAGCGGCAGAAGCGGCGGAGGGACGCAGGTGAGCGCCCACCCCAAAACCCTGATCCATCGCCGGGGCCCGATCCGTAGGCCCAGGGTCCATTTCCTTATCCGGGCCCTACTCCGTCCGCAGTACGCCCGGGTGGAGATCCGCAGTAGGCCCGGGTGGAGATCACTCCGTCCTCGGACGTACCAGCCCCGACTCGTACGCGATCACCACGAGCTGCGCCCGGTCGCGCGCGCCCAGTTTGGCCATGGCCCGGTTGACGTGCGTCTTCACCGTCAGCGGGCTCACCTCCAGGCGCTCGGCGATCTCGTCGTTCGAGTGGCCGCCGGCGACCTGGACGAGCACCTGCCGCTCCCGGCCGGTGAGCGCGCCGAGCCGCTCGGAGCCGGCGGGGTCGCGGCCGTCGTCGCCCTGGGCGAGGAAGCGGGCGATCAGGCCCTTGGTGGCGGTGGGAGACAGCAGGGCCTCACCGCCGGCCGCGACCCGGATGGCGTTGAGCAGTTCCTCCGGTTCGCTGCCCTTGCCGAGGAAGCCGGAGGCGCCCGCGCGCAGGGCCTGGACCACGTAGTCGTCCACCTCGAAGGTCGTCAGGATGACCACGCGGACGTGCAGCAGGGACGGATCTGCGCTGATCAGACGGGTCGCGGCGAGTCCGTCCGTGCCGGGCATCCGGATGTCCATGAGGACCACGTCGGCGGCCTGCTCCTTGGCCAGCCGGACGGCTTCGGCACCGTCGGAGGCCTCCCCCACCACCTCCATGTCGGGCTCGGAGTCGACCAGCACCCGGAACGCGCTGCGCAGCAGTGCCTGGTCGTCGGCGAGCAGGACACGGATCGTCATGCGGGCTCCCCCTGGGCCGTCTTACGGGTCTTGAGGGGCAGGATCGCATGGACGCGGTAGCCGCCGCCGTAGCGGGGTCCGGTGGTGAGGGTGCCGCCGACGGCGGTGACCCGCTCGCGCATGCCGAGCAGTCCGTGCCCGCCGCCGGCCCCGGGTACCCCGGCCGCGCCCGCCCCGTCGTCCAGCACGGTCACCTCGATGCCCGTCCCCACCCGTACGACGCTGACCTCGGCCCTGGCCTCGGGCCCGGCGTGCTTGCGCACATTGGTCAGGGCCTCCTGGACGATCCGGTAGGCGGCCAGGTCGACGGCCGCGGGCAGTTCGGTGCCCTGGTCGGCGCGGGCCACCTGTACCGGCAGCCCCGCGTTGCGGAAGGTGGCGGCCAGTTCCTCCAGGCGGCTGAGGCCGGGTGCGGGCTCGGTCGGTGCCTCCGGGTCGCCGGACTGCCGCAGCAGCCCGACGGTGGCCCGCAGTTCGTCGAGCGCGGACCGGCTGGCCTCACGGACGTGGGCGAGGGCCTCCTTGGCCTGGTCGGGCCGCTTGTCCATGACGTGTGCGGCGACCCCGGCCTGCACGTTCACGAGGGCGATGTGGTGCGCGACGACGTCGTGCAGATCGCGGGCGATGCGCAGCCGCTCCTCGGCGACGCGGCGGCGGGCCTCCTCCTCGCGGGTGCGTTCGGCTCTCTCGGCGCGCTCCCGGATGGCCTGGACGACCGCGCGCCGGCTGCGTACGGCGTCCCCCGCGGTGGCGCCGATGCCGGTCCAGGCGAGCACGCCCAGGTTCTCCTGCGCGTACCAGGGCAGGGGGCCGCCGAGCATGGCGGCGGCCGTCAGCACGGTCGTGGTGAGCAGGCCGACGCGCCAGGTGGTGGTGCGGTCGGTGGTCGCGGCGACGGTGTACAGGGCGATGACGGCGGACATCGCGACCGGGGCGCGCGGGTCGCCGGTGACGCACTCGATCACGGAGAGGGCGCCGGTGGTGGCGAGGACCGTCTTGGGGGCGCGGCGGCGGAAGACGAGCGCGGCCGCGGTGAGGAGCATGAGGAGGAGGCTGAGGGGGTCGGGCGTACGGACGCCCCAGGTGACGCCGTGCGCTCCGTGGGGGACGACGAAGGAGCCGGCGACCATGCACACCAGTACGCCTGCCGCGATGGAGGCGTCCAGCGCGAGGGGGTGTGCCTTCACGCTGCAGCGGGCGCGGTCGAGGGTGCTCACGGACGACCACAGTACGGGTGCTTTCCAGTGCCCCGTACGGGTGCGGGTCGGGTGTGGGTCGCCTGCCCGCGGCGACGGCCCGAACCCCGGCGGTGCTACCCCGGGATCAGCCCCTCGTCGCTGAGCAGTTCCCTGACCTCCTCCAGCGTCGCATCAGCTGACGGCAGGATCAGCTCCGAGGGTTCCAGCGCGTCGTCCGGAAGCGGGGTGCCGAGACGGCGGACGGTGTCCAGGAGGGCGGCGAAGGTGCGGCGGAACGCCGCCTCGTCACCGCCCTCGATCTCCGCCAGCAGCTCGTCGTCCAGCTTGTTCAGCTCGACGAAGTGGGAGTCGTCCAGCTGCACCTGGCCCTCCCCCATGATCCGTACGATCACGTCGGCCTCCTCGGCTCGGGTCCCGGCGCCGGGCTACTGCTTGTCGAAGCGCGGGGTGTCCTGCGGGTGCTGCTGGGTCTGCCCCTGGCCCGTGCCGCCCTCGATCGCCTGCTGCGGGGAGCCTCCGGCCAGCTCGGCCTTCATGCGCTGCAGTTCCAGCTCTACATCACTACCACCGGAGAGCCGGTCCAGCTCGGCCGCGATGTCGTCCTTGGCCGTGCCGGTCGGGTCGTCCAGGGCACCGGAGGCGAGCAGCTCGTCGATGGCGCCGGCCCGTGCCTGGAGCTGCTGCGTCTTGTCCTCGGCGCGCTGGATGGCCAGGCCCACGTCGCCCATCTCCTCGGAGATGCCGGTGAAGGCCTCGCCGATGCGGGTCTGGGCCTGGGCCGCGGTGTAGGTGGCCTTGATGGTCTCCTTCTTCGTGCGGAAGGCGTCGACCTTGGCCTGCAGGCGCTGGGCCGCGAGCGTGAGCTTCTCCTCCTCGCCCTGGAGGGTGGCGTGCTGGGTCTCGAGGTCGGTGACCTGCTGCTGGAGGGCGGCGCGCCGGGACAGCGCCTCGCGGGCCAGGTCCTCGCGGCCGAGGGCGAGCGCCTTGCGGCCCTGGTCCTCCAGCTTGCCGGACTGCTGCTGCAGCTGGTTGAGCTGGAGTTCCAGGCGCTTGCGGCTGGTGGCCACGTCGGCGACGCCGCGGCGCACCTTCTGCAGCAGCTCCAGCTGCTTCTGATACGAGTAATCGAGGGTCTCGCGCGGGTCCTCGGCCCGGTCAAGGGCCTTGTTCGCCTTCGCGCGGAAGATCATCCCCATACGCTTCATGACACCGCTCATGGGCTTCGCGCGCCCCCTTCTGACGGACTCCAGCTCACAGATCCTGCGACAGGACCCACAGTACGGGCCCTGACTCCATTACCGCACTGTTCGGGGAGTGATGCGCTCATCCCCGAGGACGACTGCGGACCCTATCGCTCCGGCGTGAGGAGTAGGTGATCCCCCACCTGCCCGCACCGGAACGTCCCCTCTGTCCCCCTACAGACGTCCGGTGTTGCCGGATCGTTCCCCGCCCAGCTGGGGTCCATGCCGGTGCAGCCCGTACCCTTGGGTTTTGTGTTCCGTAGCCGTGCCAAGGACGAGAAGGCTCCCGCCGACAAGACGGCGGTAGACCTCTCCAAGCAGCCCCGTGACCCGCAGGCCCCGAAGGGCAGGCCCACGCCCAAGCGCAGTGAGGCCCAGTCCCAGCGGCGCAGCGTGGCCCACACGCCGACCAACCGCAAGGAGGCCGCGAAGCGCCAGCGCGAGGACCGGCGCCAGGCCCTGGCCCGGCAGCGCCAGGCGCTGGCCAGCGGTGACGAGCGCTATCTGCCCGCCCGGGACAAGGGTCCGGTCCGCAAGTTCGCCCGTGCCTGGGTGGACTCGCGGTTCAACGTGGCGGAGTTCTTCCTGCCGCTCGCCGTGGTGATCCTCGTGCTGAGCGTGGTGCGGGTGCCGGCGATCCAGTCGATCGCGCTGCTGCTGTGGCTGGTCGTGATCGTGCTGATCGTGGTGGACGCGGCGATCAGCGGGTTCCGGCTGAAGAAGCGGCTCAAGGAGCGCTTCCCGGACGAGAACACCCGGGGTGCGGTCGCCTACGCCCTGATGCGCTCCCTCCAGATGCGCCGGCTCCGGCTGCCGAAGCCTCAGGTCAAGCGCGGAGAGCGACCCTGAGCGCAGACGCTTTCACCGGGGGCGCGGCCGAGGTGTGGCTGAGCGGGCCGGGCAGGTTGCGTGAGGTCGTACGGCAGGAGCTGGTGGCCCGGCAGCTGGACGAGCAGATAGCCGGGCGGTTCCCGGTCGGGCAGCGGCTGCGGGTGCTCGACGTGGGCATGGGCCAGGGCACGCAGGCGCTGCGGCTGGCCCGGCTCGGCCACCAGGTGACCGGGGTCGAGCAGGACGCGGCGAGGATCGCCGCCGCGCACGAGGTGCTGGCCGCCGAGCCGGACGGCATCCGTGCACGGGTCCGGCTGGTGCAGGGCGACGGGCGGGACACCGGTGTGCACTTCCTGCCGGGCAGCTTCGACGTGGTGCTGTGCCACGGGGTGCTGATGCACGTGGAGGAGCCCGACCCGCTGGTCGCGGGGCTGGCCCGGATGCTCGCGCCCGGCGGACTGCTGTCCCTGCTGGTCCGCAACGGCGACGCGCTCGCCATGCGGCCGGGCCTCGCCGGTGACTGGGCGGGCGCGCTGGCCGCCTTCGACACCACCGCCCACCTCCCCCGTGCTCGGACTGCCCCGGACGGGGAGACCCCCGTCCGGCCGGGTCCGGACGTCCGCGCCGACCGGCTGTCGGCGCTCACCGCCACGCTCGCCGGGATCGCCGCCCCGCTGCACGCCTGGTACGGCGTCCGGGTCTTCACGGACACCGCGGCGGACGACGCGCCGGTCCCGGACGACCTGGAAGCGCTGCTCGCGGTCGAGGAGCGGGCCGGGCGCACGGACCCCTACCGCGGGGTGGCGGCGCTGCTGCACCTGTGCGGTGTACGCGGCTGAGACCGTTCGGGGGAACAGCGCGGGCCGGGTGATCACCACCCGGTGAGACTCGGGGCATGGACGCTTCCCTCACCCGTGCCCTCCGGAAGGCCGTGTCCGCCGTCGCGCCGGCGTGTTGCGCGGTCCTCGCCGCCGGCTGCACCGGGGCCGCCGCTCCGGCCGGTCAGGACACCGCCGCACCCTCGCGGGCGGCGGCCGTGCCGCAGACCGTGAGTGATCTGCAGGCCCAGTACCTGAAGGTCATCAGGGAGGTCCTGCCGTCGGTCGTGCAGATCCAGGCGAGCCACGACCTGGGCTCCGGAGTGGTGTACGACGGCGAGGGGCGCATCGTCACCAACGCGCACGTGGTCCAGTCGGAGAAGACCTTCCAGGTGACCACGGCCAACAGCGAGGAGCCGCTCACCGCGCGCCTGGTGTACTCCTACCCCGATCAGGACCTGGCCGTGATCAAGCTGGACAAGGTGCCGGCCGGGCTGAAGGCGGCGGAGTTCGGCGACTCCGACAAGGTGGAGGTCGGCCAGATCGTGCTGGCCATGGGCTCGCCGCTCGGACTGTCCTCCAGCGTGACCCAGGGCATCGTCTCGGCGACCGGGCGGACCGTCAGCGAGGGCGGCGCGGGCGGGACGGGCGCGACGATCGCGAACATGGTGCAGACCTCGGCCGCCATCAACCCCGGCAACAGCGGCGGCGCGCTGGTGAACCTCGCCGGGCAGGTCGTCGGCATCCCGACGCTCGCCGCCGCCGACCCCGACCTCGGGGGCAGCGCGGCACCCGGCATCGGGTTCGCCATCCCGGCGTCCATGGTGAAGACGGTCGCCGGGCAGATCGTCAAGAACGGCAAGGTCGTCGACTCCGGGCGGGCCGCGCTCGGCATCACCGCGCGGACGGTCGTCGACGACCGCTACCAGCCCGCCGGGGTGGCGGTGGTCACCGTCCGCAGCGGCGGCGCGGCCGACAAGGGGGGCCTGCGCCCGGGCGACATCATCACGAGACTGGGCGACGAGCCCATCACCACCATCACCTCTCTCTCGGAGGCGCTGGCGGCGGACAGGCCGGGCCGGCGGACGACGGTGACCTTCCAGCGGGACGGCGCCGAGCGGACGGCGGAGGTGACGCTGGGCGAGCAGTGAGAAGCGGGGGTACGGTCCCGAGCCGTACCCCCGGGCGCTCCCGCCTACGCCTCCATGGCCGCGCGCAGGCTCATCGGCCCGTAGATCTCGGTGGTCTCCTCGAACAGCCGCACCTGGTCGGCCCCGCCCTCCAGCAGCGCCTTCCAGTGCTCCCCGATCCAGGACTCGGCATCCCCCTGGGTGGTGAACTCCTCGGGCTGCACCGCGGGCTGGACCTCCGTCCCGTCGGCCTTCTCGAACCGCCACGTCCATGCCGTCATGTGGGCCTCCTTGTGATCCAACACCTGCCGGAAGACTAGCCGGAAGCGCAAGACCTGATCGGACGGGTGAAAATCGATCCGTGGAAGTGACTCTGCTCGGTACCGGCGCCCCGGCCGGACTGCCCCGGCCCGACTGCCCCTGCGCCGCCTGCGCGACCGCGCTGGGGCCCGACGCGCGGGCGGCCACGGCCGTGCTGGTGGACGGGGCGCTGCTGCTCGACCTGACGCCGGGCGCGGCGTTCGCGGCGGCGCGGGCCGGGCATTCGCTGGGCGGGGTGCGGCAGGCGCTGCTGTCCCATCCGCACAACGGGCCGGTGGTGGAGGTACCGGCCGGACTGCCGCAGCCCGGCCGGGTGCCGGACGGGCGCGAGTTGGCGCTGCTGACGGGGCATCGGGTGCGGGCGCTGGCGATGGACGCGGGCGGCACCGGATACGACGTGACCGGCCCGGACGGCCGGCGGCTGCTCTACCTGCCGCCCGGCGGGGCCCCGGCCGGTCTGGAGGAGACGGGGGACGAGCCGTACGACATGGTCCTCGCGGACGTCGTGGGCCGCCCGGACGCGCTGGCCCGGCTGCGGGCGGTCGGCTCCGCCGGTCCGACCACGGATGTGATCGCCGTCCACCTGGACCACGACGTGCCGCCCGGCCCGGAGCTGCGGCGCCGGCTGGCGGCGGCCGGGGCGCGGGCGGTCGCCGACGGTACGACGCTGGCCGTCGGCGCGTACGAGGACGTACCGGACGTGCCGCGCCGGACGCTGGTGCTGGGCGGGGCGCGCTCGGGCAAGTCGGTGGAGGCCGAGCGGCGCCTGGAGACCTTCCCGGAGGTGCTGTACGTGGCGACCGGCGGGACGCGGGGCGGGGACGGCGAGTGGGCGCAGCGGGTGGCCGCGCACCGGGAGCGGCGGCCGGGGTCGTGGCGTACGACGGAGACGACGGACCTGGTGCCGTTGCTCTGCGAGGACGGGCCGCCGCTGCTCATCGACTGTCTGTCGCTGTGGCTGACGGACGTCATGGACTCGGTGGGGGCGTGGGACGACGCGGAGTGGGCGGGCGGCGGTGAGAAGTCCCTGCGGGAGCGGGTGCGGGAGCTGACGGACGCGGTGCGGCGCACTCGGCGGACCGTGGTCGCCGTGTCCAACGAGGTGGGGTCGGGGATCGTGCCGGCGACCGCGTCGGGGCGGCGGTACCGGGATGAACTCGGTCGGCTCAACGCGGCGTTCGGCGACGAGTGCGAGCAGGTCGTGCTGGTTGTCGCCGGGCAGGCGGTGGTGCTCCGGGGCTGAGCGGGTGCCCGGTGCCGGTCCGGGGCGGGGCCGGTTCGCTTGCTCAGGGGCCCCTGCTCGGGGGCCCTGCGGGCGCGGGGAACCGCACGGCCGGCCGCCGCGCGCCCGCGGTCAGCCGCGGTCCTTGCGGGCCACGATTCTGTACGCGTTGGAGAACGCGGTGCGGCGGAACAACGGCGCCAGGAGGTGGTCCACGGCCGACGCCAGGTCCAGCAGGGGCGCTGCGGCGATCCTCAGCAGGGGATGCGCGGCCGAGGCCAGGGCGACGGCCCCGGAGAGGTCGTAGGGGATGTGCGGCGCGCGGCGGTCCGTGACGAGGATCGTGCAGCCGGAGGACTCCAACTCCGCGCGCAGGTTGGCCAACGGCATCAGGTGCAGGTGGCGGGGCTGTCCGTACGGGAACCACCATCGGCCGAGCAGCGCGGCGAACCCGCAGCGCGGGTCGGCGACTTCCACCACGAGGTGGCCGCCGGGGCGCAGGACGGTCAGGGCCGCGCGGAGTTCGGCGCGCGGGTCGGGCGCGTGCTCCACGTGCCGGAACATGCTGACCACGTCGTAGCGGGCGCGCAGCCGGGCCGCCATCCCGGGGGTGGAGAGGTAGCCGCGGTGGGCCTCCTCGACCCGCTCCTCCAGTTGGGCCTGCTCGACCCGGGCCGTCGGGTCCAGGCCGTCGAAGCTCGTGTACGGGAAGAACTCCTTCGCCGCCTCGGGGAAGCGGGCGTGGCCCGTGCCCACGTCCAGCCAGCTCTCCGCCTCGGCCAGCGCCGACAGCTTGCGGGCGGTGGCGCGGTGCCGGCGGCGGACGGCCTCGGCGGACAGGATCCGGGCGGTGAACTCCTCCAGGTGCCGTTCGTAGAAGTCCCGGTGGAAGAAGGTGAACCCTTCCGCCGTGAGCCGGGGGTTCTGGAAGACGTGGGCACAGTCACGGCACTGGTCGACGACGAACCGGCCCGGCCGGTGCCGCAGGGGGTCGCCCGCGCGCACCCGGGTGCGCAGCTTTTCGGAACCGCACCAGGGGCAGTTGGCGCGGCGCGGTTCGAGGAACGGGTCGGCCGACCGTGGGAGGTTCGTCGGCGTGAAGGGCGAGGTCGGCATGGGCGGCTCCCTGTGCGACATTCCGCTGCAAACCGGAACGTATGGGATCCCGATCTTGGGTGCAATGACGTCGTGGGGGTGTGGTGGCGATGTGGCGCGGAAGCGTTCGTTCTCTGGCGGTACTGTTCGGCGAATGAGCAGGCTTAATCTGGACGACTTCACCGATCTGATCGAGCGCCCGGACGGGGGCGTGCGCCGTGACGCCGAGACCCGGCGGGAGCGCCAGATCGTGCCGCCCGGGGCGCTGGGACGCCTCGACGAGCTGGGCGAGTGGCTGTCCGCCGCGCAGAGCGCCGTACCGGTACGGACCGTGGAGCGGCCGCGGGTGATCCTCTTCGCGGGGGACCACGGAGTCGCCGAGCTGGGTGTCTCGGCGCGTCCCGCGGGCGGTGCGGAGCAGCTGGTGCGGGCGGTGCTGGAGGGCTTGAGCCCGGTGTCCGTGCTCGCGCGGCGGCAGCAGGTGCCCGTACGGATCGTGGACATGGCCCTGGACTGCGCGCCCGACGCCTTCCCGGAGGACGTCGTACGGCACCGGGTGCGGCGCGGCAGCGGCCGTATCGACATCGAGGACGCGCTCACCCTCGACGAGGCCGAGGCGGCGCTGCTCGCGGGCGTCGCCGTCGCCGACGAGGAGGCCGACTCGGGTACGGACCTGGTGGTGCTCGGCGACATCAGCGTGGGCGGGACCACGGCCGCGGCGGTGCTGATCGCCGCGCTGTGCGGGACCGACGCTTCGGTGGTGACCGGGCGGGGCGGGCTCGCGATCGACGACCTGGCGTGGATGCGCAAGTGTGCGGCGATCCGGGACGCGCTCAGGCGGGCGCGACCGGTGCTCGGGGACCAGCTGCAGCTGCTGGCGACCGTGGGCGGGGCGGACCTCGCGGCGATGACCGGGTTCCTGCTGCAGTGCGCGGTGCGGAAGCTGCCGGTGATCCTGGACGGGGTCGTGGCCGCCGCGTGTGCGCTGGTCGCGCAGCGGGTCGCCTTCCGGGCGCCGGACTGGTGGCTGGCCGGGCACGACAGCGGGGAGCCGGGGCAGGCGAAGGCGCTGGACCGGATGGCCCTGGAGCCGCTGCTGGAGCAGGGGGTGAAGGTCGGCGAGGGCACGGGAGCGTTGCTGGCGCTGCCGTTGGTCCGGGCCGCGGCGGCGCTGGCCGCCGAGCTTCCCGAGAAGGAACCGGAGGAGACGAAGGAGTAGTCGGGTTTCGGCCGGTTCGGCACCGCCGGATCCGGCCGTCGTGACCGAGCTCCTGTGCGGCGGAAAGGAGTTGCCGACCGGGGCGGCCGTGAAACAGCGCGCACGCCACAGAGACCGAAAAAGTACGGTTGGCCCGGGCAGCGCCCATATCATCCTGCCCCATGGGAGATGCCCGAATTGCCGTGCAGCAGCAGGCCGCGCCGGGGCGCCCGGGTGAGGAGGTGCGGCGGTCCACCGGGGCCTCCCGACGGGCCGCCGCCTTCGCCGTCTGGTATCTGCGGACCGTCGCCTTCATCAACTTCCTCAGCGCGGTCTGGGTCTCGCTCGGCCAGGACGTGCGCCGGCACAACCAGGACGACTTCTTCACGCCGTACCTGCTGACGGCCGGCTTCGCCTCGGGTGTCTTCACCGCGTTCCTGGCCATCACCATGCGGCGCAGAAAGCGGGCCGCCTGGATCCTCAACCTCGTGCTCAGCGGGTCCTTCCTCGCCCTGTTCGCGCTGACCATGGCGTTCCCGGAGATCCGGCGGTACCCGCAGAACTGGATCTCCCTGGGCCTCACGGCCGCGTTCGTCGCCGCGCTGCTGGCGGGCCGCCGGGAGTTCTACGCCAAGGGCGACCGGTCCAACCCCCGGCTGGCGGCGACGGTCGCCGTCGGCGGCGGGCTCGTGGCCAGTCTCCTCGCCGGGCTGCTGGTGACCGTCACCAACCAGGCACCGGACGCGGCCCGTTCGACCTTCCTGGAGCGCTGGCACTACGGCACCCTGCGCCTGGTGTCGGTGGCCGCCGACGAGTCCCGCTTCCAGGGGATCGACCCGCCGAACTGGACCAACGTCACCGTGAACGTGCTCAGCACGGCCCTCGTCCTCGCCGTGCTCTACGCCGCCTTCCGCTCCCGGCGCGCCGTCGACCCGCTCACCGAGGACGACGAGAAGCAGCTGCGGGCCCTGCTGGAGCGGCACGGCGAGCGGGACTCGCTGGGCTACTTCGCGCTGCGCCGGGAGAAGAGCGTGGTGTGGTCGCCGACCGGCAAGGCGGCCGTCGCCTACCGGGTGGTCGGCGGGGTGAGCCTGGCCTCCGGTGATCCGCTCGGGGATCCCGAGGCCTGGCCGGGCGCGATCGCGCCGTGGCTGGCCGAGGCGCGGGCACACGGGTGGATCCCGGCGGTGATGGGCGCGAGCGAGGAGGCGGGGACCGTGTACGCCCGGCACGGGCTGGACGCGCTGGAACTGGGCGACGAGGCGATCGTGGAGGTCGCGGACTTCACGCTGGAGGGCCGGGCGATGCGGACGGTCCGGCAGGCGTACAACCGGGTGAAGCGGGCCGGGTACGAGGTGCGGATCCGGCGGCACGAGGACATCCCGGCGGACGAGATGGCGTCTGTCGTCACCCGCGCGGACGACTGGCGGGACGGGGCGACCGAGCGCGGGTTCAGCATGGCGCTCGGCCGGCTCGGGGACCCCGGGGACGGGCGGTGCGTGATGCTGGAGTGCACGGACGCCGAGGGCCGGCCGCGCGCGCTGCTGTCCTTCGTGCCGTGGGGGCCGCACGGGCTGTCCCTGGACCTGATGCGCCGTGACCGGCACGCCGAGAACGGCCTGATCGAGTTCATGGTCATCGAGCTGCTGCGGCGGGCCGGCGAGATCGAGATCACGCAGGTGTCACTCAACTTCGCGATGTTCCGTTCGGTCTTCGAACGTGGCGCGCGCCTCGGTGCCGGTCCGGTGCTGAGGTGGTGGCGGTCGCTGCTCAGCTTCTTCTCACGCTGGTGGCAGATCGAGTCGCTGTACCGCGCCAACGCCAAGTACCGGCCCATCTGGGAGCCGCGGTTCCTGCTCTTCGAGAAGAGCGCGGACCTGCTGCGCATCGGCCTCGCCTCGGCTCGCGCGGAAGGCTTCCTGGAAGCGCCGGGGCTGCCGAAGTGGCTGCACCGCAGACACCTCGGCGCGCACAGATGACCGTACGGGGGATGAGGAACGCTTGATGGGAACGCTCGCCCGCTGGGCGCGTGAGGAATGGGGCCTGCTGTACGTCACCGTACGGGAGGCCCTGCCGAAGCGGCGCCTGCGGGCGATCCCGATGACCCTCGGGGCGGTGTGCCTGACGGCCCTGCTGCAGTACGTGCAGAACCAGTCGTGGGGCTACCAGTTCGTGCAGAACGCGGGCGGCGTACGGGCCGAGGACCCGCTGTGGCTGGCCCTGCTGCGCACCCCCCTGTCGCTGTTCGTGCCGGCGCTGGATCTGCCGGTGTGGGGCGCGCTGGCGCAGATCCTGCTGGTGTTCGGGATCGCCGAGGTGTGCATCGGCTGGTGGCGGACGCTGACCATCGCCTCCGTCGCCACGCTCGCCGGGACCCTGTACGCGCGCATCGGCATCACGCTCGGCACGCACGCCCCGTTCGGGCTGCCGTGGACGGACGCGCAGGTGGTGGACACCGGCCCGTCGGCGGCGGTGGTGGGGCTCGCCGTGTTCGTGAGCTGGCGGTACGGCGCCTACCTCACCTCGGGCGCGGTGACCCTGGCGATGGTCGTCGAGGTGCTGGTCAAGGAGAACCTGGCGGGCAAGGAGCACCTGGCCGCGCTGATGATCGTGGGGATGCTGTGCCTCGCGGTCGCGCTGCGGCACCGCCGCGGGCACGCACTGCGGCGCGCCTGGGGCCCGCTGCTGCGGGCCGGTCAGCGACGGCCGGGCAGCCGGGCCGGGCGCGGGTCGGGTTTGCCGCCGATCCAGTCCTGAACGGCGCGGCGCGGCCGGGTCCAGCGGCGGTCGTGACGGTAGGCGCGCAGGGCCGCCTTCGCGCGGGCGCGGGGGCGGCGGCGGTAGAAGCGTCGGGCCCACGGGGAGCCGGGGCGGGCGAGCCGGAGCGCGCCGACGAGCGCGACCAGCGGCACGATCACACCGAACACCGCGACGCGGGCCTTGCCCTTGCTCAGGGCCACGAGGGAGAGCAGGAAGTTCCCGGCGACGTTGGAGATGACCGTGCCCCGGTCGGCCAGTTCCTGCTGGGACAGGTCGTTCACGCCGAACGGCGCGAAGCCGGCGAGCAGCAGTCCGACGAGCGCGGCGGTGAGCACGACGACCTCGACGCTCTTGCGGCCCTCCTCGGTCCAGTAGACGTCGTCCAGGTGCAGGATCAGCGCGAACTCGTCCAGGACCAGACCGGCTCCCGTCCCGAACAGGACGGCGGCGACGGCCCCGCCCGTACCGTGCCGGTCGCTGGCGACCGCGCCGAATCCGCCGGCGAGGGTCAGGACGATCCCCGGGACGACGTGGTGGATGTGCAGTCCGCCCGCCTTGACGTTGCCGAACGGCCCCCTGCCGGCCCGGATCAGCCGGGTGATCACCCGCGTGATCACAAAGGTCAGCAGGAAGGCGGCGAGGGCGAGCAACAGCGGGAGTTTGCCCGGTTCGACGATGTTCCGCACCCACCAGTGCCCCATACGCGCACCTTATCCCCGGGCGTGGACGGCGGCTCCGCGACCGCCGGATAGCCTTCGCCGGTGCTCAAGTCCAGTCCTCTCCACGGCCTCCGCTTCGCCTTCGGCACCCTCACCGTGCTGCCCGTCCGGGTACACCGCTGGGACCGGCGGGCCGCACGCGGCGGCATGCTGGGCGCCCCGGTCGCCGGGCTGGTCGTGGGCGCCTGCGCGGCCGGACTCGGGCTGCTCCTGCTCCTCCTGGGCGCCGGTCCGCTGCTCGCCGCGGTCGCCTCGGTCGCCGTACCCGCCGCGCTGACCCGGGGTCTGCACCTCGACGGACTCGCCGACACCGCCGACGGCCTGGGCAGCGGCAGGCCCGCGGAGGACGCGCTGAGGATCATGAAGCAGTCGGACATCGGCCCGTTCGGGGTGATCACCCTCGTCCTGACACTCCTGGCCCAGGTCGCGGTCCTGGCGCAGCTGTACGGCGACTCCTGGGCGAGGGGCGCGCTGGCTGCCGTGGTCTCGGCCGTCACGGCGCGGCTGGCCCTCACCCTTGCCGCCCGGACAGGGGTACCGGCCGCCCGGCCGGAGGGACTGGGGGCGGCGGTGGCCGGGGTGGTGCCGGTGGCGGCGGCGGTGACGGTCGCGGCGCTGGTCACGGTCGTTGCAGCGGCGGGAGGGCGGACTCTCGGCCCGTACGGCGCCTGGCGCGCGGCGGCAGCGGTCCCGCTGGCTCTGGCCGCGGCCGAACTCCTGCTGCGCCGCTGCGTGAGCCGCTTCGGCGGAGTCACCGGGGACGTCTTCGGCGCGCTGGAGGAGACGGCCGCGACGGCCTCGCTCGTGGTCTTGGCACTGGGCGGCTGACAGCTCCCCCGAAGGGGTACGGGGCTGTGCCGATAACCGGCGGCGCTAGGCTTTCCGCCCGTACACGGACAGGAAAGCACGATCGGGGGACTCCGTGTTGAAGCTGCGCCGCACCCTGGCCTGGTTCATAGACTTCGCGCTGGTCGTCGCGGCGGCCACCCTGCTCGCCGTCCTCACCTTCCACAGAATCGGCGCGCTCGTCACCGACGTACCGGAACTGGCCACGAAGGGCGGCCTGGACCTGGTGACCTCACGCGGGGACGTCATCGGCGCCTCCGAGCACCTCGGCCTGTCCCTGTGGGACAAGGTGGTGCTGGACGTCGAGGAGGCCTTCGGCGCCCTCGTGGTCGTCACGTTCCTCTACCAGTGGACCTGCCTCACCTGGCTCGGCCGCACCCTCGGCAAGGGCCTGCTCGGCCTGCGGGTCACCCCGCGGCTGTCCCGGCACGCCCTGCGCCGGGCCGCGGTCACCACCGCCGCCGACGTCGCGGTGTACGCGCTGGCCTGTGTACTGCTGATCGAGGGTCATGTCGTGCTGTCGGTGCTGGTGTGGGCACTCGCGGTGGTGCTGTTCCTGGTCAACGCGCTGACCGTGTTCTTCCCCGGCCGCCGCTCCCTCGCCGACCGGCTGGCCGGCACCTCGGTCGTGGGCGCGTTGAGTGGCCACCACGCCACACGCGGGTGAACACTCGAAGGAATGAGCGAACACGCGCACGCGCGTAGTCTCGTCCCGGGTGTTCGCCGACAGGGTGAAGGCCCCGGTTGCCACCTGCGCCCAGGTTTGGACCTAGGGTCGGCTCTCGGGCCCGGTCGACCCACCCCCCATCGACCACAGCAACTTCACATCGGAAGCGAGATTTCACCACCGTGACTGCTCTGACTCTCAGCACCGCCGCGGCGCCCGGCCTGCGGGCCGACGCGATCGTGATCGGCGTCGCCAAGGGCGCTGGATCCAGGTCTGGGGACCTCGTCGTAGCGCCGGGCGCCGAGGCCGTGGACAAGGCCTACGACGGCAAGCTGGCCGGCCTCCTGGAGACCCTCGGCGCCTCGGGTGCCGAGGGTGAGCTGACGAAGCTGCCCGCTCCGGCCGGCTTCAAGGCACCGCTCGTCGTGGCGGTCGGCCTGGGCGCGGAGCCGGACACCAAGGGCGAGGAGGAGGGCTACGACGCCGAGGCGCTGCGCAGGGCCGCCGGTGTGGCGGCCCGGGCGCTCGCCGGGTCGAAGAAGGCCGCGTTCGCGCTGCCCGTCGACAGCCCGGGCGCCGTCGGCGCGATCGCCGAGGGCGTGCTGCTCGGCGCCTACTCCTTCGACGTCTACAAGGAGAACGGCCAGGCGAAGGGTGCCGCCAAGGGCAAGAACGGCCAGGCGCCGCTGGCCGAGGCCGCGCTGCTCGGCGGCAAGCCGCGCGACGCCGCCCACAAGGGTGCCGTCGCCCGCGCCGTCGCGGTCACCGAGGAGCTGAACCGCGCCCGCGACCTGATCAACACCCCGCCGAACGACCTCACCCCGGCCATCTTCGCCGGCCACGCGCAGACGGCGGCCAAGGAGCACGGCATCAAGGTGCAGGTGCTCGACGACAAGGCGCTGGCCAAGGGCGGCTACGGCGGCATCCTCGGCGTCGGCGGCGGCTCGGCGGCCACCCCGCGCCTCGTGAAGCTGTCGTACACGCACCCGAAGGCGGAAAAGCACCTCGCCTTCGTCGGCAAGGGCATCACCTACGACTCGGGCGGCATCTCGCTGAAGCCGGCCGGGCACAACGAGACGATGAAGTGCGACATGAGCGGTGCCGCCGCCGTGTTCGCCGCCGTCGTCGCCGCCGCGCGGCTCGGCCTGGAGGTCAACGTCACCGGCTGGCTGGCGCTGGCCGAGAACATGCCGTCCGGCTCCGCCGTGCGCCCGGGTGACGTGCTGCGCATGTACAGCGGCAAGACGGTGGAGGTCCTCAACACCGACGCCGAGGGCCGGCTGGTGCTCGCCGACGCGCTGTGGGCGGCCTCGCAGGAGAACCCGGACGCGATCGTGGACGTCGCCACCCTCACCGGCGCGATGATGCTGGCGCTGGGCAGCCGGACCTTCGGGGTCATGGCCAACGACGACGCGTTCCGCTCCGCGGTGTTCGAGGCGGCGGAGGAGGTGGGCGAGCCGGCCTGGCCGATGCCGCTGCCGGAGCACCTGCGCAAGGGCATGGAGTCCCAGGTCGCCGACATCGCGAACATGGGTGAACGGATGGGCGGCGGCCTCGTGGCGGGTCTGTTCCTGCGCGAGTTCGTGGGCGAGGGGATCACCTGGGCGCACCTCGACATCGCCGGACCGGCGTTCAACGAGGGCGGGCCGTTCGGGTACACGCCCAAGGGAGGCACGGGTTCCGCCGTACGGACGCTGGTCCGTCTCGCGGAGCTCACGGCCGCGGGTGACCTGGGCTGAAACGCCTGATGGCCCGGCCCGTTCCGTAGCACGGATCCGCCGCGTGGGGGGTGTGCGCGCCCACGCGGCGGAGCCGCATATCAGACACGGCCCCGCGCCCCTCGGCACGCGCCCCTTCGTTTTCAGCTGTACGTGGGGTGTCTCACACTCCAGCCCGGCGTCTCGTCCGCCTCGAACAAGTGCAAAGATGGAGCCCGGCAGGACAGGGCCCCCACCGAAGGGCCGAAGCATCAAGCGGCCGGACACCAGCCGCCCGCCGGTCACTGGAGATCGGCGCAAGGCGCACATGCATGGAGGACGTGACGTGGCGAACGACGCCAGCACCGTTTTCGACCTAGTGATCCTCGGCGGTGGTAGCGGTGGTTACGCCGCGGCCCTGCGCGGGGCGCAGCTGGGCCTGGACGTCGCCCTGATCGAGAAGGACAAGGTCGGCGGCACCTGCCTGCACCGGGGATGCATCCCCACCAAGGCTCTGCTCCACGCGGGCGAGGTCGCCGACCAGGCCCGCGAGAGCGAGCAGTTCGGCGTCAAGGCGACCTTCGAGGGCATCGACGTCGCGGCCGTCCACAAGTACAAGGACGGTGTCATCTCCGGCCTGTACAAGGGCCTGCAGGGTCTGATCGCGTCCCGCAAGGTGACGTACATCGAGGGTGAGGGCCGGCTGTCCTCCCCCACCTCCGTCGACGTGAACGGCCGGCGCGTCCAGGGCCGCCACGTCCTGCTGGCGACCGGCTCCGTGCCGAAGTCGCTGCCGGGCCTGGAGATCGACGGCAACCGGATCATCTCCTCCGACCACGCCCTCGTCCTGGACCGCGTGCCGAAGTCCGCGATCATCCTGGGCGGCGGTGTCATCGGCGTCGAGTTCGCCTCGGCGTGGAAGTCCTTCGGCTCGGACGTCACGGTCGTCGAGGGCCTGAAGCACCTCGTCCCGGTCGAGGACGAGAACTCCTCGAAGCTTCTCGAGCGCGCGTTCCGCAAGCGCGGCATCAAGTTCAGCCTGGGCACCTTCTTCCAGAAGGCCGAGTACACCCAGGACGGGGTCAAGGTCACCCTCGCCGACGGCAAGGAGTTCGAGGCCGAGGTCCTCCTCGTCGCCGTCGGCCGCGGTCCGGTCTCGCAGGGCCTGGGCTACGAGGAGGCCGGGGTCGCCATGGACCGCGGCTACGTCCTCGTCGACGAGTACATGCGCACCAACGTCCCGACCATCTCCGCCGTCGGTGACCTCGTCCCGACGCTCCAGCTCGCGCACGTCGGCTTCGCCGAGGGCATCCTGGTGGCGGAGCGTCTGGCCGGTCTGAAGGTCGTCCCGATCGACTACGACGGTGTCCCGCGGGTGACCTACTGCCACCCGGAGGTCGCCTCCGTCGGTATCACCGAGGCCAAGGCCAAGGAGATCTACGGCGCGGACAAGGTCGTCGCTCTGAAGTACAACCTGGCGGGCAACGGCAAGAGCAAGATCCTGAACACCTCGGGCGAGATCAAGCTCGTCCAGGTCAAGGACGGTGCCGTGGTCGGCGTCCACATGGTCGGCGACCGCATGGGTGAGCAGGTCGGCGAGGCCCAGCTGATCTACAACTGGGAGGCGCTGCCGGCCGAGGTCGCCCAGCTCATCCACGCCCACCCGACGCAGAACGAGGCGATGGGCGAGGCGCACCTGGCGCTCGCCGGCAAGCCGCTGCACTCCCACGACTGAGCCTTCGGTCAACGGGCGCGACGACACAGACTTCCGCAATTCGTTAGGAGCAACCGAAACCATGGCGGTTTCCGTAACCCTTCCGGCGCTCGGTGAGAGCGTCACCGAGGGCACTGTCACCCGCTGGCTGAAGGCCGAGGGCGAGCGCGTCGAGGCCGACGAGCCGCTGCTCGAGGTGTCGACCGACAAGGTCGACACCGAGATCCCCTCGCCGGTCTCCGGTGTCCTGTCCTCCATCAAGGTCGCCGAGGACGAGACGGTCGAGGTCGGCGCCGAGCTGGCCGTGATCGACGACGGCACCGGCGCCCCCGCTGCCGCCCCTGCCCCCGCCGCCGCCGAGGCCCCGGCTCCGGCCGCCGAGCCCGCCCCGGCCCCGGTCGCCGAGGCCCCCGCGGCT
>NZ_JBSFKD010000025.1:29871-153831 GCF_053598395.1 Streptomyces sp. NPDC001135
CCGACCAGCTGGTCATGCCCCGGGATCGAGGCCACCGGCACGGACGTGGTCCTGCCCGCGCTCGGTGAGTCCGTCACCGAGGGCACCGTCACCCGCTGGCTGAAGTCGGTCGGTGACTCCGTCGAGGCCGACGAGCCGCTGCTCGAGGTCTCCACGGACAAGGTCGACACCGAGATTCCGGCGCCCGCCTCCGGCGTGCTGCTGGAGATCGTGGTGAACGAGGACGAGAGCGCCGAGGTCGGCGCCAAGCTCGCCGTCATCGGCGCCCCGGGTGCCGCCCCGGCCGCCGCTCCGGCTCCGGCCGCCCCGGCCCCGGCCCCCGCTGCCCCGGCCCCCGCCGCCGCTGCTCCGGCTCCGGCCGCCCCCGCGGCACCGGCTGCCCCGGCCCCCGCCGCTCCGGCCGCGCCCGCTCCGGCCGCGCCCGCCGCTGCCCCGGCTCCGGCCGCTCCGGCCACCGCGCCGACCTCGCCGACCGCCACCCAGGCGACCGACGAGGGCGCGTACGTCACCCCGCTGGTGCGCAAGCTCGCCGCCGAGAACGGCGTCGACCTGGCCACCGTCAAGGGCACCGGCGTCGGCGGCCGTATCCGCAAGCAGGACGTCATCGCCGCCGCCGAGGCCGCGAAGGCCGCCGCTGCTCCGGCGCCCGCCGCCGCTGCCGCCCCGGCCGCCGCGAAGAAGGCCCCGGCGCTGGAGGTCTCCCCGCTGCGCGGCCAGACCGTCAAGATGCCGCGCATCCGCAAGGTCATCGGCGACAACATGGTCAAGGCGCTGCACGAGCAGGCCCAGCTGTCGTCGGTCGTCGAGGTCGACGTCACCCGTCTGATGAAGCTGCGCGCCCAGTCGAAGGACTCCTTCGCGGCCCGTGAGGGCGTCAAGCTCTCCCCGATGCCGTTCTTCGTCAAGGCCGCCGCGCAGGCGCTGAAGGCCCACCCGGTCATCAACGCCAGGATCAACGAGGCCGAGGGCACGATCACCTACTTCGACTCCGAGAACATCGGTATCGCGGTGGACTCCGAGAAGGGCCTGATGACCCCGGTCATCAAGCGCGCCGGCGACCTCAACATCGCGGGCATCGCCAAGGCCACGGCGGAGCTGGCCGGCAAGGTCCGCGCCAACAAGATCACCCCGGACGAGCTGTCCGGCGCGACCTTCACCATCTCCAACACCGGTTCGCGCGGCGCCCTCTTCGACACGATCATCGTGCCGCCGGGCCAGGTCGCGATCCTCGGTATCGGTGCCACGGTCAAGCGTCCGGCCGTCATCGAGACCGAGGAGGGCACGGTCATCGGCGTCCGCGACATGACCTACCTGACCCTCTCCTACGACCACCGCCTGGTCGACGGCGCCGACGCGGCCCGTTACCTGACGGCGGTCAAGGCGATCCTGGAGGCCGGCGAGTTCGAGGTCGAGCTCGGCCTGTAAGGCACCCGGCCGTCACGGCCGCAGGGCACCCCGTCCGGAGCTTTCCGGGCGGGGTGTTCGTGTTTGTCGGGATGCTCAGCGTGTAAGGCTCGTCTCACCTGCGCAAAAGCACCCCTACGCGCCCTACCCCCGGAGCGAACCCGCCGTATTGTCTAAACGTCAGCCCTCCCTAAGGAGCCCCCATGACCGCGCCCGTCGTCCACTCGCTGCGCGAACAGATCCGCGAGCACATCGTGGAGGGGATCGTCAGCGGGCGCTGGCAACCGGGTGAGCGGATCGTGGAGCGCCGGATCGCCACCGAGCTGGAGGTCAGCCAGACCCCGGTGCGCGAGGCCCTGCGCGAGCTGGAGTCCCTGCGGCTGATCGAGTCGGCCCCCAACAAGGGCGTGCGCGTCCGCAACCTCACGGCGGCCGACCTGGAGGAGAGCTACCCGGTCCGGGCCGGTCTGGAGGCCATCGCCGCGGAACTGGCCGCGGACCGCCTGGCGGAGGACTGCTCGGCCCTGGAGCCGCACGTACTGGCCCTGTACGACGCCGACCGCGACGCCGACGGCACCGCCCAGGTGCGCCACACGGTGGGCTTCCACCGCGAACTCGTGCGCGCCGCGCGGAACTCGGTGCTGCTGCACACGTGGGAGGGCCTCGGCATCGAGGTCTTCACGGCGCTGTCGATCCGCTGGCTGGGTACGGTCCAGCAGTCGTACGCGGAGGAGCACGAGGAGCTGGTGGCGGCCTTCAAGAGGCGTGATGCGCGCATCGCGGAGATCGTCAAAGCCCATGTCCTGGGGTGCGCCCCGCGCGCCTGACGCAGTCGAGCATTTCCCCGCTCACCTGCGAAAACAAGGCGATTTCGCGTCACCCGGTGCCATCACCGAAGGCACCGGGTGCCTACTTTCTCGGTTTCAAGACTTTTTGGCCCTCCACCCTTTGATCGATCATCGATCAGGGAGTTACAGTCGCCGACGGACACGCGACGGAGTCGCAACTCGACGCCGCCACCGCAGTCCAGCCCTGTCCTGCCAAAGACCTAGGGCACCCCTGAACCCTTACCGATGAGGGAACCCCCTTCGACTGAGGAAGGCGGCGACATGACCGACCCCCACGCCATCCAGCCGAGCGCGCTCGACCAGCTCCCCGACCGCGACCCGGAGGAGACCGCCGAATGGCAGGCCTCCCTCGACGCCGTCGCCCGGGAGGCCGGGCCGCACCGCGCCGCGTACCTGATGCGGCGCACGCTGGAGCGCGCCGAGGCGGGCGGCATCGCGCTGCCGAAGCTCCTCGAGACGGACTACGTCAACACCATCCCCACCTCCGCCGAGCCGGCCCTGCCCGGTGACCCGGAGATGGAAGCGCGGATCACCGCGTGGAACCGCTGGAACGCGGCGGCGATGGTGACCCGCGGCAGCAAGTACGGCGTCGGCGGCCACATCGCCACCTTCGCCTCCGCCGCCTGGCTGTACGAGACCGGCTTCAACCACTTCTTCAAGGGCAAGGAGGGCGACGGCTCCGGCGACCAGCTGTACATCCAGGGCCACGCCTCCCCCGGCATCTACGCCCGCGCCTTCCTCGACGGCCGGCTGAACGAGCACCACCTGGACAACTTCCGCCAGGAGGCCGGCGGCAACGGCCTGCCGTCGTACCCGCACCCGCGCCGCCTGCCCTGGCTGTGGGAGTTCCCGACGGTGTCGATGGGTCTCGGCCCGCTCTCCGCCATCTACCAGGCGCGCTTCAACCGCTACCTCACCAACCGCGGCATCAAGGACGTCTCCGCCTCGCACGTGTGGGCGTTCCTCGGCGACGGCGAGATGGACGAGCCGGAGTCGACGGCGGCCCTCGCGCTCGCCGCCCGTGAGGAGCTGGACAACCTCACCTTCGTCATCAACTGCAACCTGCAGCGCCTGGACGGCCCGGTCCGCGCCAACTTCAAGATCGTGCAGGAGCTGGAGGCCCAGTTCCGCGGCGCCGGCTGGAACGTCGTCAAGACGCTGTGGGGCTCCGCGTGGGACGAGCTGTTCGCGCTCGACACCACCGGCGCGCTCGTACGCCGCCTGCGCCAGGTACCGGACGCGCAGGTCCAGACGTACCAGACCCGTGACGCCGCCTACATCCGCCAGGACTTCTTCGGTGCCGACCCGGCGCTGGTGGAGATGGCGAAGCTGCTGAGCGACGACAAGATCCTCGAGGTCTTCCACCTCTCCCGCGGCGGTCACGAGGCCCGCAAGGTCTACGCCGCGTACAAGGCCGCCGTCGAGCACAAGGGCGCGCCGACCGTGATCCTGGCCCAGACGGTCAAGGGCCACACCCTGGGCGAGGGCTTCGCGTCGAAGAACGCCAACCACCAGATGAAGAAGCTGACGGTGGACGAGTTCAAGACGATGCGCGACCTGCTCGGCCTGCCGATCAAGGACAGCGACTTCACCGACGGCGTGGTCCCCTACGGCCACCCGGGCGCCGACTCCCCCGAGGTCCGCTACCTCCAGGAGCGCCGCGCGGCCCTCGGCGGCCCCGCCCCGGCCCGCCGCACACACGCGCTGGCTCCGCTGCCGGCCCCCGCGGAGAAGGCGTTCGCCTCCTTCGACAAGGGCTCCGGCGCGCAGAACGTGGCGACCACGATGGCCTTCGTCCGCCTGGTCAAGGACCTGGTCCGCGACAAGGAGACGGGCAAGCGATGGGTGCCGATCGTCCCGGACGAGGCGCGCACCTTCGGCATGGAGAGCCTGTTCCCGTCCCTCGGGATCTACTCGCCCAAGGGCCAGACGTACGAGCCGGTCGACCGCGACCAGCTGATGTACTACAAGGAGGCCAAGAACGGCCAGATCCTCAACGAGGGGATCACCGAGGCCGGTTCGATGGCCGACTTCATCGCCGCGTCCACCGCGTACGCGACGCACGGCGAGGCGATGATCCCGTTCTACATCTTCTACTCGATGTTCGGCTGGCAGCGCACCGCCGACCAGATGTGGCAGCTCGGCGACCAGCTCGGCCGCGGCTTCCTCGTCGGCGCCACGGCGGGCCGCACGACCCTGACGGGTGAGGGCCTGCAGCACGCCGACGGCCACTCCCCGGTCATCGCCGCGACCAACCCGGCCGCGCTGACGTACGACCCCGCGTTCGCGTACGAGATCGCGGTGATCGTCCGTGAGGGTCTGCGCCGGATGTACGGCGAGGCCAAGCCGGGCGAGGACCAGAACGTCTTCTACTACCTGACGGTCTACAACGAGCCGCTGCCGCAGCCCGCGAAGCCGCAGGGCCTCGGCATCGACGAGGGCATCGTCAAGGGCCTGTACCGCTTCAACACGGCGGAGTCCGCGGGCGTGACCGCCCCGGCGAACGCCCCGCGCATCCAGCTGCTGGGCTCCGGTACGGCCATCCACTGGGCCCTCGAAGCCCAGAAGCTGCTCGCCGAGGAGTGGGGCGTGGCCGCCGACGTGTGGTCCGCGACCTCCTGGTCGGAGCTGCGCCGGGACGCGATGGAGTCCGACGCGGCCCTGCTGCGCGGCGAGGAGCGCGTGCCGTTCGTCCGCCAGGCGCTGCAGGGCGCCGAGGGCCCGGTCCTGGCCGTCTCCGACTACATGCGCCAGGTCCCGGACCAGATCGCGCAGTGGGTCGAGCAGGACTGGTCCTCGCTGGGCGCCGACGGCTTCGGCCTGTCGGACACCCGTGAGGCCGCCCGCCGCCACTTCGGCGTCGACGCCCAGTCGATCGTCGTCGCGGCCCTGGCCCAGCTCGCCAAGCGCGGCGAGGTGAAGGCCACGGCGGTCAAGGAGGCCCGGGAGAAGTACGGGCTGTAATCGGCCCAGGGTCCGATGAAGGGGTACGGCGACCGCCGTACCCCTTCTCCTTTTGCCGGATCCGGCCGATGTCAGTGGCCCCGGGCATCATGAAGGGCATGCGTGCCGCCCGGCTCATCCACATGGTGCTCCTCCTCCAGTCCCGGCAGAGCATGACCGCCGCCGAACTCGCGCGGGAGCTGGAGGTGTCGGAGCGGACGGTCACGCGGGACGCGCAGGCGCTGTCGGAGGCGGGGGTGCCGGTGTACGCGGACCGGGGGCGGGCCGGGGGGTACCGGCTGGTCGGGGGGTACCGGACGCGGCTGACGGGGCTGGCCAGGAGCGAGGCGGAGGCCCTGTTCCTGAGCGGGGTGCCGGGGGCACTGCGGGAGATGGGCCTGCAGGACGCCGCGTCCGCCGCCCGGCTGAAGGTGTCCGCGGCGCTGCTGCCGTCCCTGCGGGACGCCCCGGACAGCGCCGCGCAGCGGTTCCACCTGGACGCGCCGGCCTGGTTCCGGGAGCCGGAGACGCCGGCGCTGCTGCCGGTGGTCGCGGAGGCGGTGTGGGACGACCACCGCGTCACCGCCCGGTACCGGCGGGGCGAGGAGGAGGTGGAGCGGCTGCTGGAGCCGTACGGGCTGGTCCTGAAGGCGGGTGTCTGGTACCTGTGCGCGCGGGTGGCCGGTGGCTCCTTCCGGACGTACCGGATCGACCGGTTCAGCGCGGTGGAGCCGCTGGAGGAACGCTTCGCCCGTGATCCGGACTTCGACCTGCCCGGCCACTGGGCCGAGCAGGCCGAGCGGTTCGCACGCTCGCTGCTGCGCGCCGAGGTGGTCGTACGGCTGTCCCCGGAGGGCGTGCGCGGGCTGCGGCACGCCGTCGACCCGATGTCGGCGCGGGAGGCGCTGCGCGAGGTGGGCGAGCCGGACGGGGCCGGCTGGGTGACGGTGACGCTCGCGGTGGAGTCCGAGGAGGTCGCCCACGCGCAGCTGACGGCGCTCGGCGCGGACGTCGAGGTCCTGGCCCCCGGGAGCCTGCGGGAGCGGTTCGCGGCGAACGCGGCCCGGCTGGCCGCGCTGTACGACGGTCCTCGCGGGGCGCCGGGCGCAGGTGCGGGCGCCGGGTAACGATCCGCCGTACTCCGGCGCACTCCGCGTGCGTCCCTCCGGTGGAGGCCCGATGCTGGTGGCGTGATGGACGAGACGGAGTTCTGGGAGCTGATCGACGCCGCCCGCGAGAGTGCCGAGGGCGATCCCGAGGAACAGGCCGACGTGCTCGTGGACCGGCTGCTCCAGCTGGACCCCGACCTGGTCCTGGACTTCGCCCGTCACTTCGAGGCCCGGTACAACCGCGCCTACCGCTGGGACCTGTGGGGCGCCGCCTGGGTACTGCTGGACGGGGCCAGCGACGACGCGTTCGACTTCTTCCGGTGCTGGCTGATCGGCCAGGGCCGCGAGGTCTACGAGGGCGCCCTGCACGATCCGGACTCGCTGGCGGAGCTGCTGGCCGACTTCGACGAGGAGATCGACGGCGACGGCGAGGAGCTGGGCTACGCGGCGGACGAGGCGTACGAGCAGCTCACCGGCACCGTGGCGCCCGATCTGGGGATCGCCCCGGCGCCCGCCGAGCCGGAGGGGACACCGGTGGACTTCGAGAACGAGCGGGCGCTCGCCGAACGGTTTCCCCAGCTGTGGGAACGCTTCCGGGGGTGACCGCCCCCGCTCAGCCGGCCGTGCGCCCGCGGGCGGGGCCGGCCGGCAGGCGGGCCTGGGTCCCGTCGGCCCTCACCGGGTGGTGCAGCGGGGCGGCGTTGGCCTGCTCCAGGGCGGACGCGGTGAGCGCGGCCGGGCCGAGGACGACCGTCGCGACCGCGCAGACCACCGCCCAGGGACGCCACGCGGTCCGCGGCCTGCTCGTCTGCTCGGCGGCTCCGGTACGGGTAGGTACGACCGCTGTTCATGCTCCCCACCTCCGGTCGGCTGGTGACGCGCACGACCGTAGGGCGCGGGGCTCTCAGGAGGCTGCGAGGCGGCTGGGCCCTGTCGTCACACTCCCGTCGTCGCCCGGAGGGCGGCCCTGCGGCGTCAGGTGCGTGCTCTCGCCGTGCCGGGCGCTGACCCTCGTACTGGATGTCCTTGGGTCCGCGCCCGGTGCGGCGAGTGGGGGCACCTCCCACGCCCTTGAGGCAGTGAGGGAGCGTGCATGGCGTCGCGGGGCAGACGGGAGTGTGACGACAGGGCTTAGGGCGTTCCTGTGGACGGCGGCGCCGACGGGGGCCGGTGCCGGAGGGCGGCGGCCCGGCCCTGGAGCCGGGCGGCCTTCTCCCTGATCTCGGGGAGGCGGGCGGCGAGGGCGGCGCCGGGGCAGTTGGTCATGAACCCGGCGTTGTGGCCGGAGAGGGCGGGCAGGGTGGCGGCGGTGCCGGCGTGGTAGCGGCTGTGGCTGCTGCTGGAGACCAGGCGGACGGTCGCGCGCGGGTCGACGTCGGCGAGGCCGAGTTTCCACGCGGTCAGCGCGGCGATCGCGTCGGTCATGGCCCGGGGCACGGGGACGCCGGCGGTGAAGGTGCCGAGGGCGGCGATGCCGGCGGTGCGGTGGTTGAAGCCCAGGGTGTGGGCGCCGGTGACGGGCCGGTCGACGCCTCCGGCGCGGCCTTCGTAGATGGTGCCGCAGCGGTCGACGAGGAAGTTGTAGCCGATGTCGTCCCAGCGGCGGTCGCCGGTCTGCCCGGCGTACAGGTGCTGGATGATGCGCGGCGCGTCGGCGCAGTCGTACGCGGTCGGCGAGTCGGTGTGGTGGACGAAGACGGCGACCACCTTGTCGTCGTAGCGCGGGGGCGGCTGGGTGCGCCGGGCGGTGCCCAGCCAGACCGAGCGGGGCACGATGTGCGGCCGGGCGGCGCGGTGGGCCGGGGCGCGGGCCGGACCGGGCCGGTCGAGACGGACCGCCTCGGGGCGGTCGGCGTCACGGGCACACAGCACGAGCGCGAGCACGGCCACCACCGCGGGCAGACAGCCGAGCAGCACCAGCAGGACCCCGGGCACCCGGCGACGGACCCGGCGCCACCTTCGCGACCTCTCCGGCGGCTCCGGCGGTCCCGGCACGGCCGCTGCTCCGGCGAGCCCGGACCCCTGCGGCGTCCCGAGCGTTGCGGCGTCCGCCGACGGCCTCGGTGTCCCCGGTGTCCCGGAGTCCGAGGCCCCGGACGTCCGCGGGGCCCCAGGCGCCTCGGCGGTTGAAGACGGCCCGGGCATCCCGGCGGCCCCGGAGGCTCCCGACGACCCCGGCATCCCAGACGTCCCGACGATCTCGGACGGCCCCGACATCCCGGAGGCCCCGGAGATCTCCGACGGCCCCGGCATCCCGGAGGCCCCGAGGACCTCCGACGGCCCCGGCATCCCAGAGGTCCCGACGATCTCCGAAGGCCCCGACATCCCGGAGGCCCCGAAGATCTCCGAAGGCCCCAGCATCCCGGAGGCCCCGAGGACCTCCGACGGCCCCGGCATCCCGGAAGTCCCGAGGACCTCCGACGGCCCCGGCATCCCGGAGGCCCCGAGGACCTCCAACGCCCCCGACATCCCGGAGGCCCCGAGGACCTCCGACGACCCCGACGTCCCCGAACCCCATGTCGCCGGGATCTCCTCCGCCTCCCGTCTCCCGTCGGCCCTCGCGTCCTCCTGGGCCTGCCGACTCCCGTCGGCCCCGGCGCTCCCCTGAGCCTCCCGACTCCCGTCGGCCCCCACGCTCCGCTGGACCTCCCGACTCCCGTCGGCCCCCGCGGTCTCCTCCGCCTCCCGGCTCTCCGCGCTCTCCGGCGTCCCGGGCGTTCCGGGTGTCCTGGAGGGGTGCCGGGTCGCGGGCCTGTGCAGTGTTCTTCGGGCGGCGTGCATGATCCCACTCTCGGGGGGCGGGGGCGTGTCCGCGATGTGCGCTGTGCCACCCGGCGGAACCATCGTCCCGGTCCGGGACGTTTCTGGGGGTACACACATACGTGGCCGGTGCGCCGCCCGGTGGTCGTGCCCGAGTGCGGGCGACTGATCACCGGGCCCGTCCCGTCCGTACTGAGGGGTCCGAGAGAAAGGCGGCTCCGTGGACCTGCTCGACCTGGTGCTTGTGCTGGTCATCCTCGTCTACGCGGCGTCCGGTTACCGGCGCGGGCTGGTGGCCGGCTGTGTCTCGCTGGCCGGCTTCGTGGGCGGTGCCGTCGTCGGCGTGTGGGTGCTGCCCTGGGTGACCGGCCTGGTGGAGCGGGGTACGGCGCAGGCGACGGTGCTCGCGGTGGTGACGGTCCTGGTGCCGGCGGTGCTGGGGCACGAGCTGGCGGGCCGGCTCGCGCTGCGGCTGCGCGGGGAGCTGGACCGGGGTCCGCTGCGGGTGGCGGACGGCATAGGGGGCGCGGCGGCGAACTCGGTCGCGGTGCTGATCGTGGCCTGGGTGGCGGCGAGCGTCCTGGCCGCGGCCCCCTCACAGACCCTGACCACGGCGATACGGAACTCGACGCTGCTGGGCGCGGTGCAGCAGGCGATGCCGGACACCACACCCGCGTGGTTCTCGCGGGCCACGTCGGCGCTGACGGAGGCGGGTTTCCCTCAGGTCTTCAACCCGTTCGAGAACGAGTCGACAGCCCAGGTGGCCCGGCCCACGGGGGACAGCGTCACCCCGGCCGCGACGCGCGCCGCGAAACTGAGCACGGTGAAGATCGAGGGGGTCTCGGGCAGCGAGGGCCGCGAGGGCAGCGGGTTCGTCTACTCCGCGCGGCACGTGATGACCAACGCCCACGTGGTGGCCGGCATCGACCACCCGAGCGTGCGGGTGGGCGGTGTCGGGCGGTCGTACGAGGCCCGGGTGGTCCTCTTCGACCCTGACCGGGACGTGGCGGTGCTGTATGTGCCGGATCTGCGGGCCCCGGTGCTGCGCTTCGACCCGAGCGCGGTGCGCGGCCAGCCGGCGGTGGTGGCGGGCTATCCGCAGGACGGCAGCCTGAACCTGCAGGCGGCGACGGTGGCCAGCCGGGTGCGGGCCACCGGGCAGAACATCTACAGCGACGGCGCGGTCACCCGGGACATCTACTCGATCCGGTCCACGGTCCGGCCGGGCAACTCCGGCGGCCCGCTGCTGACCACGGACGGCAGGGTGTTCGGCGTGGTCTTCGCCCGCTCCACCTCCGACGCCGAGACGGGGTACGCGCTGACGGCGGACGAGGTGGCGCGCGACGCCCGGCGCGCCGCCAGGGCGACGGTGCCGGTGGACACGGGGCAGCTGGTCAGCTCCTAGGCCCTGTCGTGCGGAGCATCCCGGCGTCGCGGGGCACGGCGGTCACAGGCGCCGGCCCATGAGCACGTCGTCGACATAGGCGCCGTCGAGGAGGAACTCCCCCGGCTGCACTCCCTCGACGGCGAACCCCTCGGACTCGTACAGCGCGCGGGCCGGGGCGTTGTGCCCGAGCACCCGCAGGCTCAGCCGCCGTGCCCCGCGCCTGCGCGCCTCCTCGACGGCGGCCCGGATCAGCGCGCGCCCGACGCCCTGCCCGCGGGCCTCGTCGGCCACGGCGAGGCCCTGGATCTGCAGGACGTGCGCGTTGGTGGCGAGCGGGGTCGGGCGGGCGATGCGGACATAGCCGACGAGCCGCCCCTCGGCTTCGGCGACCAGGTAGTCCCCCGGGACGTGGCGCTCGTCGAAGAACGGGCTGTACGGCGGCTGAGGCTGCGGCGACACGGCGTGCAGGGTGGACCAGGTGGCCCGGTCGAGGACGGCCAGTTCCTCTGCGTCGTCGGCCACGGCGGTGCGTATGTACGGCTCCGGCATGACGATCACCCTACGGCGGGCGGCCGGGTCGCCTCACGGGGTTTTCGCGCGGGCGCGCCGGGACCGTGGGCATGCTGGGGCCATGGAGCGTATGCGAATCGCCGTGGCCGGCGCGTCCGGGCTCATCGGCAGCGCCCTGGTGCGGTCCCTGACCGCGGACGGGCACGAGGTGGTGCGACTGGTGCGCCGGGCGGCGGCGGGCCCGCGGGAGGTCTGCTGGGACCCCGAGGGGCGGTACGTCGACGCGGCCGGGCTGGCCGGCTGTGCCGCGGTGGTCAATCTGGCCGGGGCCGGGATCGGCGACCGCCGCTGGACGCCGTCGTACAAGCGGCTGCTGCGGGACAGCCGGGTGCTGGGTACGGCCGCGCTGGCGGAGGCGGTGGCCGCGCTGCCCGAGCCGCCGCGGGTGTTCGTCAGCGGCAGCGCGATCGGGATCTACGGCGACACCGGCGACCGGGTGGTGGACGAGGACGCGCCGCCGGGCGACGGATTTCTGCCGTCGCTGTGCGTGGAGTGGGAGGAGGCGGCGGCCCCCGCGCGGGAGGCGGGCGTACGGACGGTGTTCGCGCGTACGGGCCTGGTGGTGGCGCGGGGCGGTGGTGCGTGGGGACGGCTGTTCCCGCTGTTCCGGGCGGGGCTCGGGGGGCGGCTGGGTGACGGGCGGCAGTACTGGTCGTACATCGCGCTGCACGACGAGGTCGCCGCGCTGCGGTATCTCATCGATCACGGCACGCTGTCCGGACCGTTCAACCTGACGGCGCCGCAGCCGCTGACGAACCGTGAGATCACGGCGGCGATGGCGCGGGTGCTGCGCCGCCCGGCGCCGTTCGCGGTGCCCGCGCCGGTGCTGCGGGTGGCACTGGGCGAGCTGGCCGGTGATGTGCTGGGCAGCCAACGGGTGGTCCCCCGGCGGCTGTTGGCGTCGGGGTTCCGGTTCGCGTTCCCGGGGATCGATGACGCCATCCGGGCGGCGTGACGCACACAGGAGACCTTCTGAGATCCCATGTGACCGCATGCGACCTCCATGCGACCGTGCCCTGTTGATGCGCGACTGTTCGTGACCGATCGCAGCCCTAACCTCGACCCGAACTCGGGTATCCCCGGAGCCAGTTGGGGGCATGACGTCTCCACCGGCCGCGCAACCACAGGAGGGGCCTCGTGCTTGAGCCCGCGTACCAGGTGGACGTCGTCATCGTGGGAGCCGGAATCGCCGGCCTCTCGGCGGCTCACCGGCTGACCAGCGCAGGAATCTCAACCGCAGTCCTTGAGGCCGCCCCTTGCTTGGGCGGCCGCATGTCGACGGAGAAGGTCGACGGCTTCCGGCTCGACCGCATCGGACACCTGATGTCCACGTCCTACCCCGAACTCCGTACGTCCCCGGGCCTGGACTCCCTGGTCCTGCGCACCTTCGCGCCCGGCGTCCTGCTGCACCGCGACGGACGGGCGCACCGCGTCGGCGCACCGGCGGCCGGAGGGAGCGCAAGGGGCGCACTCCATGTGGTGCGCGCCCTCGCAAGCGCCCCCAGGGGGCCGGCGGCCACCCCCGGCCGGGTCGGCGCGCCGGTGGGCGGCGCGGTCGACCAGGCCCGCCTCGGCACCGCCCTGGGCCGGATCGCCACCACCCCCGTCGAACGCATCCTGGCCCGCCCCGAGATGCCCGCCGGACAGGCCCTCGCCCAGCGCGGGATGCCGGGGCGCACGGTCGACGGCTTCCTGCGCCCGCTGCTCGCCACGCTGCTGTGCGACCCCGGTCTGAGTACCTCCAGCCGGTGCGCCGACCTCGCGCTGCGCGCCTTCGCCGGCGGCCGGCTGTGCGTGCCGGAGGGCGGCGCGGAGATGCTGCCGGAGGTGCTGGCGCGGGCCCTGCCGCCCGGCACCGTGCACACCGGGGTGCGGGTCACCTCCGTCTCCACGACCGCGGTGACGACCGCCGAGCACGGCGAGATCCGCTGCCGGGCGGTGCTGCTGGCGACGGACGCGCGGGCCGCGGCGGAACTGCTGCCGGGCCTGCGGGTGCCGGAGTTCCACCCGGTGACCGTGGTCCACCACACCACCGACGATCCGGCGCCGGCGTTCTCGGCGGGTACCTCGCTGCTGCTGGACGCCGACCGCGGCGGGCCGGTGGCGCACACGGCGGTGCTCAGCAACGTGGACCCGGGCCGGGCGCCGGTCGGCCGGGTGCTGATCTCCTCGACGGTGCTGGGCACCCCTCCCGAGGGAATCGACACCGCGGTCCGCATCCACCTCGCCCGGCTCTACGGCACCTCGACGCGCCGCTGGGAGACACTCGCGGTCCATCACACCCGGGAGGCCGTCCCGGCCATGCGCCCCCCACACGACCTGCGCCGTCCCGTACGCCTCCTGGCCGGCCTGTACGTCTGCGGCGACCACCGCGACACCAGCACGGTCCAGGGCGCCCTGCACTCGTCGCACAGGGCCGCGGCTGCGATTCTGGCCGACCTGGGCACGGCGGGGTCGATGCACAGGGCGGACCCGGCGCCGACGCTGCCGCGCGCGGCGTAGACCGGCGGCGGAACGCGGGCGAGGGTGCGGTGGGTTCGGCACCGCCGGTCACCGCCCTCGCGGTCGCCCGGCATCGCGGCGGGGATTCCCACCGGCGGCTCCGAAGGACCGCCGTCACGATCCGCCGCAACGGTGCTCGGCCACGACGACCCGGCCGGCGGTGCCGAACCCTGCTCGGCCCGCCCTCAGCCCAGAGCAGCGACCTTCTCCCGGTACCCCCGCACCGGTGCCGCGTCCCGGTACGGCTCCAGTCGGCGTTCGAAGTCCCGCACGTACTCCACCGCGCGGGCGCTCCGCATCTCCGCGGCCTGGCCGGCGGCCTCCGCGGCCAGCACGCACGCCTGGTCGAGTTCGCCGAGGCCGAGCCGGGCCGTGGCGAGGACGACCCGGCAGAAGAGCCGACTGCGGGCGTAGGAGGGCGCACGGAGCTGCAGCGAGCGTTCGGCGTGCTGGGCGGCCGCCCGGAACTGCTGCAGATCCCGGTGGCAGTGCCCGAACTCGTCGGCGAGCTGTGCCTCGTCGAAGAACCTGGCCCAGTACGGCACCTCGTCCCCGGGCCGGGCCGCCTCCAGGGCGCGCTCGGCCCGCACGAGCGCCGCCGTGCACGCCCGCACCTCGCCGAGCACGCCGTGCGCCCTCGCTTCGGAGGCGTGCAGCAGCGCCTGCACCACCGGCGGGCCGCCGGTGCCCGCACCCTGCTGGGCGACCCGGGCCAGCTGCACGGCCTCCCTGCCGTGGCCGAGATAGACGGCCTGGCGGCTCATGGTCACCAGGACGTACGAGCCGTACGCGCGGTCGCCGGCCGCCTGGGCGAGCCGTAGGGCCTGCACGAAGTAGCGCTGGGCGAGCCCGTGCGCGGCGATGTCGTACGAGGTCCAGCCGGCGAGCCGGGTCAGGTCGGCGGCCGCGGCGAACAGGCGGCGGCCGGTCTGCTCGTCGTAGGCGCCGCGGAGCATCGGCTCGCACTCGTGCTCCAGGTAGCGGACCAGGGCCTGGCGGGCATGGCCGCCGCCGAACCGGTCGTCGAGGGTGCGGAACAGCTCGCCGACCGAGCGCAGCGCGTTGATGTCGCCGCCCGTGACCTTGTGGCCGGGGGCGCGCTCGGCCTGCCCGCGTGACCGGGGCGGCACCGCGAGCACCGGCCGGGCCTGGAGTCTGGCCGGGGCCGGGCGGCCCTGCGGGGGCACCCGGGGTGTCTGCTCGCGGGCCACCTTGTCGTCCGGCTTGCCGATCAGCCAGTCCCGGCTGGGCACCACGAGCCCCGCCGGGGTGAAGGCGATCTTGCGCAGCTCGGCGTGACTGCCGGAGTCCTTGCGCCACAGCCCGCTGACGATGTCGACGGCCTCCTCCGGGGTGGCCGCGAACTCCAGCCCGGCGTACACCGGCGCACACGCGTCCAGACCCAGATCCTGTGCGGTGAGCCGGCGCCCGAGCCGGCGCGTGAACACCTCCGCGATGAGGGCGGGGGTCGTACCGCGCGGCTGCTGTCCGCGCAGCCAGCGGGTGACCGAGGTCTTGTCGTATCTGAGGTCCAGGCCGTGCTCCAGCCCGAGCTGGTCGACGCGACGAGCCAGACCCGCGTTGGAGAACCCCGCCTCTGCGATGAGCGCGGCGAGCTGGCGGTTGGGGGTGCGCTGCGCGGGTCGGTCCGTCATCTGCGGTGCGGTCTCCTGCCTTCCGTGCCTCTGAAGTGCCGGATTGCCTTTGAGCAGCCCTTATGGCCGCACGAACGGCGTGAATGTAGCGGAGAGTGAACAGGCGATCACACCCTTCCCGCCGCATTCATCCGATCGTGTGAGGAACGCCCGCAGGGCTGACGTACGCCGGTCGGTCGTACAGTGGCGTGGGCGCGTTATGTGCCTGACACACCGGTCGCTGAGGGAGGCGCTTGCCGTGAGTGAGTTGCGGTTCGTCCGCATGGGGTTCGGTGCGGATGCCGTCGATTACCAGGAGGCGTGGGACGAGCAGCGCCGGGTGCACGCGGCCCGGTTCGCCGACGAGGTCCCGGACACCGTGATCTTCCTGGAGCACCTCCCGGTCTACACCGCCGGCCGGCGCACCGCCGACAGTGAGCGTCCGCTCGACGGCACCCCCGTCATCGACGTGGACCGCGGCGGCAAGATCACCTGGCACGGCCCGGGCCAGCTGGTGGGCTACCCGATCCAGAAGCTCCCCCGTCCGGTGGACGTGGTCGCGCACCTGCGCCGCCTCGAGGAGGCGATGATCCGGGTGTGCGCCGAGTTCGGCATCGAGGCCTCCCGGGTCGAGGGCCGCGCCGGCGTCTGGGTCCTCGGCGACCCGATCGAGCAGCGCCCCGCGCTCGGAGGGCTCACGCTCGACTTCGACCCGCGCGGCGACGACGAGGAGTTCGACCACCGCCTCGTCGGCCCCGAGTACGCGCCCTCGCGCGCGGGCCGCCGGCACGAGGACCGCAAGATCTGCTCCATGGGCATCCGCGTCGCCAAGGGCGTCACGATGCACGGCTTCGCGCTGAACGTGAACCCGGACACGGCGAGCTTCGACAAGATCATCCCGTGCGGCATCCGCGACGCGGGTGTCACCTCCCTCTCGCACGAACTCGGCCGCGAGGTCACCATCGACGAGGTACTGCCGATCGCCGAGAAGCACCTCCAGGACGTCCTCGGGAACGCGGACCTGAAGCCTCGGGCGATCGAGAAGGCGTCCGCCTGAGCCAGCCCAGGCCAGAACCAACTCCGGGCCACCAAATCCACGGGCGTACCCTTGGGAGCGCCGAAGAATCAATCGCTAGGGAGCCGGTCGTGTCCGCAGTCGCACCCGACGGACGCAAGATGCTGCGCCTGGAGGTCCGCAACAGCCAGACCCCCATCGAGCGCAAGCCCGAGTGGATCAAGACCCGGGCGAAAATGGGTCCCGAGTACACGAAGATGCAGAACCTCGTGAAGAGCGAGGGCCTGCACACGGTCTGCCAGGAAGCCGGCTGCCCGAACATCTACGAGTGCTGGGAGGACCGCGAGGCGACCTTCCTCATCGGCGGCGACCAGTGCACCCGGCGCTGCGACTTCTGCCAGATCGACACCGGCAAGCCCGAGGCCCTGGACCGCGACGAGCCGCGCCGCGTCGGTGAGTCCGTGGTCACGATGGACCTGAACTACGCCACCATCACCGGCGTCGCCCGCGACGACCTGGAGGACGGCGGCGCCTGGCTGTACGCCGAGACCGTGCGCCAGATCCACGCGCAGACGGCGGACCGCGAGGCCGGCCGCACGAAGGTCGAGCTGCTGGCCCCCGACTTCAACGCGGTCCCCGAGCAGCTCGCCGAGGTCTTCTCCGCCCGCCCCGAGGTCTTCGCGCACAACGTCGAGACGGTCCCGCGGATCTTCAAGCGGATCCGCCCCGGCTTCCGCTACGAGCGCTCCCTGAAGGTCATCACCGAGGCCCGCGACTACGGGCTGGTGACCAAGTCGAACCTGATCCTCGGCATGGGCGAGACCCGCGAGGAGGTCAGCGAGGCACTCAGGCAGCTGCACGAGGCGGGCTGCGAACTGGTCACCATCACCCAGTACCTGCGCCCCTCCGTCCGGCACCACCCGGTCGAGCGCTGGGTCAAGCCCGAGGAGTTCGTCGAGCTGAAGGAGGAGGCCGAGCAGATCGGCTTCTCCGGCGTGATGTCCGGTCCCCTGGTGCGGTCGTCGTACCGCGCCGGGCGCCTGTACCAGATGGCCGTCGAGAAGCGTGGCACCTACATCGCCACGCAGGCTGTGTGAATTCGCGCACAAGCACTTACTGGCCAGTAATGGCCGAGTCGACGCGGTCCTGACCGTCCTCGCTGATGAGGGCGGCATCAGGGCCGCGTCAGTGTTTCAGTGCTCTGTATCAAGGCTTCATTGGCGTTTGACCGGTCGGACACGCCCTGGTAACACCAATGAGTGACTCTGGTATCACGCCCCGTACACCACCCGCTCCGAGGGGGGACCTCGATCATGCAGGCCGCGCCCGTACGCGCCACCGCCATCCCGTCCTTCACCGATGCCCTCCGCGCCGTCGAGTCCCTGCTCATGAGCGGCGGTCAGCGCACCGCCCGCCGCAACGCGTGGACCTCCGTGCTGGAGGACCGCCGGCGCGCCAAGGACCGGGTCGAGGCGCAGCGTGTCCTGGATCAGGCCGCCGACCGCTCCTGACCCGTCGCCCCGGGCACTGCCGTCGTCCGCACTCCCGAGGACACGTAGACTTCGTGGCATGGCGAGGAAGGAACCCGCGGCGGACGCCGCGAACGCAGGGCGACTGAAGCAGATCGCTCTCACGTACAAGATGACCCGCAAGGCCGACACGAAGATCGGTCTTGTACTCGCGGCCGTCGGCATCGGCACCCTCGGTGTCTTCCTCGCGATCGGCTTCTTGCTCGGCCACCCGATCTACCTGGGCATCTTCGGCCTGCTGATCGCCCTGCTGGCCACGGCCATCGTGTTCGGCCGCCGGGCCGAGCGGGCCGCCTTCGGCCAGATGGAGGGTCAGCCGGGCGCCGCCGCCGCCGTGCTCGACAACATCGGCCGCGGCTGGACGACGACTCCGGCGGTGGCGATGAACCGCAGCCAGGACGTGGTGCACCGGGCGGTCGGGAAGGCCGGCATCGTGCTGGTCGCCGAGGGCAACCCGAACCGGGTGAAGAGCCTGCTGGCCGCCGAGAAGAAGAAGATGAACCGCATCGTCGCGGACGTACCAGTGCACGACGTGATTGTCGGCACCGGCGAGGGCCAGGTCGAGCTGAAGAAGCTGCGCACGACGCTGCTGAAGTTCCCGCGCGTGCTCGCCGGTCCCCAGGTGACGGCCACCAATGACCGGCTGCGGGCCATGGGGGACCTGATGAGCAACATGCCGGTGCCGAAGGGGCCCATGCCCAAGGGCATGCGCATGCCCAAGGGGCGCTGACGGCGGCGGGGCCGCACCGCGATGCGGCCCCGCCGATCAGCTGAGCCGGAACTGGGGGCCGTAGGTGCCCGGGGCGTCCGGGACGGGTGTCTCCATCAGTTCCACCGCCGGGTCCTCCATCGCGTGCATGGCGCGGACCGCCGCGCCCAGACTGCGCCCGCCACCGCCGCCCCACGCCTCGTCGAGGCCGTCCAGGACCGCCGCGTAGGTGCTGTCGAACTGGTCCAGCAGTCGCTGGACCTGGGACGGGGGGCGGTGCCAGCCGTCGGGTGGGACCGGGGCCATCGGGCGGGCGGCCGGGAAGGGCACGGGTGCGCCGGTGAACTCCCAGCCGCCGGCGGTCCTGCGCAGCCGTCGGCCGTGGTAGATCTCCGCGAAGGCGTAGTAGTGCGCCGGGTGGTCGTTCTGGAAGGCGTCGGACGGGGAGCTCGCGGTGCCCTCTCCCTGCTCCCTGACGATCTCCAGGGACCGCTCGACGTCGTCGAGGCCGGTGACCGGCTCCAGCACGTCCGAGCCGATGCGGTCGGACAGCTGCCCCTCGGCCGACAGGTACGGCGCGATGCTCCGGAACGCCGCCTGCAGGTCGCCGTAGAAGCCACCGATGGTGGGCGGCTGCACCGCCGTACGGGCGAGCGGGGCCTCGGGTGCTTCGATCGCCATCATCACGTCGTGCACGAAGGCCCTGGTGAGGCCCGAGAGGTACACGTTCAGCCCGGCGCGCACACCGCCGGGCAGCGGACCGGGATAGCGGGGCGCCGCGTCCTTGAGCCTGGGGCGTCCGCCCACGGCCACGAGCAGGTTGCAGACGACGCCCAGGTGGTACATCTCGTCGTCGATGATGCGCCGGATCAGCTGCGCCGCCTCGCCGCGGCGGTCCCTGACCGACCACCAGCCGCACAGATACGGCGGGATGGTGGCGAGTTCGAGCCGCACGGCGAGCTGCAGGGCCGAGCGGAGCCACTCGATCCCGCGGTCGCCCCCGGGCACCGCGAGCAGGCGGGCCACGGAGTCGCGGCCGGACGCCGAGCCGGGCGTGGAGCCGAGTGGGGAGCCGGGTGGGGTGGCCGAACCGCCGCCCGGGCCCGGCGCGGCCAGTGCGGGAGCGGCGCCCGGGAGCGGTGCGGTGGCGGCCAGGGCGGCCGATGCCAGGAAGCCCCTGCGCCCGACCGGGGCGACCGCCGGCCCGTCCGGATGTTCGCTCGTGCCCGTCACGTTGCCTCCGCTCCGCCATGCCCCCGGTGCCGCAGACGGCGGCCGGGACCTTTCGACAGCTGGCGAAGCTAGCAAGCCGGGGCGGCCGTTCCCGGGACGTCCGGGCGCCGGTGTGGCGCGGACCGGCCCCTGACACGCCGCCGAACGGAGCATCCTGCCGGTAATCGGCTCATGCGCTCCTAGCCTTCCGAATGTGACAAAACGCCATATCCCGCACATTGCCTGCAGCACCGCAGTCCTCGGCGCGCTCCTCGGCGCCGCCCCGGCGTCGGCCACCCCTCAGGTGCACGTCGTGCATCCGGGTGAGTCGATCCAGAAGGCGGTGGACGCCGCGCGGTCCGGCGACACGGTGCTCGTGCAGGCCGGCACGTACCACGAGAGCATCGAGGTGACCACGTCCGGGATCACGCTGCGCGGCGTGGGCCCGGACACCGTACTCGAACCGCCCGCCACCGACGCCAAGACCAAGAGCGGCGCGACGGACAAGAAGAGCTGCGCGGGGCAGGGCAACGGCATCTGTGTGGTCGGAGCCAAGAACCAGCCCGTCCGGAACGTCACCGTCGCCGACCTGACCGTGACCGGATTCGCCAAGATCGGTGTCATCGCCGTGGGCGCGGACGGCCTGACCGTACGCGCGGTGACGGCCGACAAGAACGGCCAGTGGGGCATCGCGGAGGAGCGCTCCACCCGCAGCGTCTACCGGCAGGACATCGCCCGCTCCAACGGTGACGCGGGCCTGTTCCTCGCCAACACCATCACGGCGGAGCAGGGCGCCGCCGACACCCAGGGCACCGTCCTCGACCAGAACCAGCTGGAGGGCAACCGGATCGGCATCACCGTCCGCCGGCTGCGCAACCTCACCGTCAAGCACAACTACCTCACCGGCAACTGCGCGGGTGTCTTCGTCGTCGGCGACGAGAACAAGCCGAAGGCGGGCGCGCTGACGGTCAGCCACAACCTCGTCGAGCAGAACAACAAGTACTGCGCGGCGACCGCGCGGCTGCCCTTCCTGCAGGGCTCCGGCATCATCCTGACCGGCACCGAGGACACCGTGGTGACGCACAACCTGGTCAGCGACAACTCCGGTGCGTCCCCGCTGTCGGGCGGGATCGTCCTGTTCAAGAGCTTCGTGGGCGCCACGAGCGAGCGGAACCGGATCTCGGGCAACTGGCTGGGCGGCAACGGCCCGGCGGACCTCGTCAACCAGGAAGCCACCAAGAGCAGCAACGTCTTCCAGCGCAACCTCTGCCGGGCCTCGAAGCCCGCGGGACTGTGCTGACCGGACGGCCGTACCCCACCCAGGCGCCGTATCCCACCCAGGCAAGGAAGGAAGGCGGCACATGACCGCACCATCCCCCGAGCTCTCGGCTCCCCCCGCGCAGGGGGCACCCCCGTCCCCGCCGCCGTCGATGCGGCTGAGAGAGCTCGTGTTCGGGGCGGCGTGTGCCGCCGCCGTCCGCGCGGCGGCCCGGCTCGGGGTCGCCGACGCGCTCGGGGACGCTCCGATGGCCGTGGAGGACCTCGCGGCCGCGGTGAAGTCCGAGCCGAAGCCGCTGCGCCGGCTGTTGCGCGCCCTGTCCTGCTACGGCGTCTTCGCCGAGCACCCGGACGGGACGTTCGGCCACACCGAGATGTCCCGGCTGCTGCGCGAGGACGACCCGCACAGCCTGCGTGACATCTCCCTGTGGTGCACCGAGCCCTGGACGTGGGACGCCTGGCCGAAGCTGGACGAGGCGGTGCGCACCGGGAAGAACGTCGTCGAGGGCCTGTACGGCAAGGAGTTCTTCGTCTACCTGAACGAGGACGCCCCGGAGTCGGCCGATGTCTTCAACCGTGCGATGACCACGTCCAGCGAGCAGTCGGCGCGTGATGTCGCCGCGCTGCTGGACCTGTCCGCCAGCAGGTCGGTGGCGGACCTCGGCGGCGGGCAGGGGCATGTGGTGGCCAGCCTGCTGGACAAGTACCCGGCGATGCGGGGCTGGCTGCTGGACCTGCCGCGGGTGGTGGACAACGCCCTGCCGCGGCTGCGCCCGGGCGGGGACCTCGCGGAGCGGGCGCGGATCGTGCCGGGTGACATCCGCGAGTCGGTCCCGGTCGAGGCCGACGTCTACATCATCAAGAACATCCTGGAGTGGGACGACGAGTCCACGGCCAGGCTGCTGGGCAACGTCGTCGAGGCGGGCGGCCCCGGTGCGCGGGTCGTGGTCATCGAGAACCTCGTCGACGACACCCCGTCGATGCGCTTCAGCACCGCGATGGACCTGCTGCTGCTCCTGAACGTCGGCGGGGCCAAGCACACCACCCAGAGCATGGTCGGACGGCTCGAGGCGGCGGGTCTGACCGTCGGCGACATCCGGCCGGTCAACCCCTATCTGCACGCGTTCGACTGCACGGTCCCCGTGTGAGCCGCGCCTTCCCGCACGACACCGGTGCCGGGGCCCCGCGGGGCGCCGGCGCCGGCACCCGGTGCCGGGTGGGGGGTGAAGCGCGCTCCGGCGCCGGCCGGGGCCGCGTGGGGCGCCGGGCCTCCCCCCCCCCCCGGGGGGGGGGCCCGGGGGGGCGGGGGGCCCGGGCACCGGTGTCCGGGAGGGGGGATCAGGCGCCGGCGTCGCGCTCCCAGAGGTAGAAGCGCTGTGCCATCGCGTCCTTCGGGGACCGCCAGGTCTGCGGGTCGTACGCGCTGACGTACGCCGAGAGCCGCTCGCTGACCCCCTTGAACTCGGGGTGCGAGGTGACCTTGGCGATGGCCGGTCCCGGCTCGCGCTCGGACTCGATGAGGTGCAGGTACACATCACCGAACTGGAAGAGGCTGCGCCGGACGACCCCGACGAGGTGCGGCAGCTCTCCGCGGTCGGACTCCGCGAACACCTTGGCGATGTCGGGGGCGGAGCCCGGGGCCATGCGGGCGACGATCAGGGCCTGGTGCACGGTCGTGTCCTCCGTCCGGCTAGTCGGCCAGGGCCGGGGCGGGCCGGTGACCGGCGGCCGCCTTCTCGATCTTGTCGCGGATCAGGGCCAGCTGGACCTTGGAGTTCTTGTTGATGTTGTCGGTCATCCAGGCGTCGTCGACGGGGGCGTCCGGCTTCATCGCGAAGTCCTGGGTCCACACCATCCGGGTGCCGGCCGGTACCTCCTCGTACCGCCAGTGGATGTTCATGTGGGCGAAGGGGCCGGTCTCGACGCGGCGGGCCGTGACGGTGAGGCTGTCGCGGTCCGGTTCGCGCTCGGAGACCCAGCTCCAGACGGTGCCGTTGTCGTCCGGGTGCATGGTCAGCCGGAACGTGGTCTTCGCGCCCTCTCTCTTGAGGACCTCCACCGACGCGTACTCGCTGAACAGCTGGGGCCAGCGCTCCAGGTCGTTGGTCATGTCCCAGACCAGGTCCAGCGGGGCGGCGATGGTGATCTCGTTCTGGGTGTGTCCTGCCATCTCAGGCTCCTGCCATCAGGGTGCTGTTGACGAGGTTGAGGAACTGCTGGGGCGTCTTGCAGCGCTCCGCGTCGACCGGCATGGGGGTGCCGTGTGCGTTCTCCAGCTCGCCGACGATGCCGAGCAGGCCCAGCGAGTCGACGCCGAGGACGTCGAAGCCGGTGTCGGGCTTCTCCTGGAGCTGCTGTGGGCTGACGGTGACTCCGGCAGCCTTCTTCATCAGCGCGGCGAGTTCTTCCACGGTGATCTGGGACATGTGCTTTTCCTCCTTTGCTGTGCTCACTGCGCGGCGCCGTGCCGCAGCACCAGCGCAGAGTTCGACCCCATGAGTCCGCGGCTGAGCACCAGTGCCGTGCGCAGCTCGGCGGGCCGGGCGCGGCCGGTCACGAGGTCGAGGTCGTGGCAGACGTCGAAGACGTTCGGCGTCGGCGGGATGAGGCCGTGCTCCAGGGCGAGCACGGCCGCCGCGGTGTCGAGGACGGGAGCGGCGCAGTATCCCCGGCCGATTCCGGTCTTCGGTGCCGTGACGGGCACCCGGGTGCCGTGCTCACCGAGTGCGTCGGCGATGGCCAGGGCCTCGGCCCGGTCCGCCTCCGGCACGCCGAGTGCGTCGGCGAAGACGACGTCGACCTCGTCGGGGGCGCAGCCGGCCTCCCGCAGGGCCTGCCGGATCGCGTGGGCGAGGCCCTCGCGGGACTCCGTCCAGCGGGAGGCGCCGGTGAAGGTCGCCCCGTGTCCGGCGACGACGGCCCGGACGTCGGCGCCGCGGTCGCGGGCCGGGCCCGCCGCCTCGATCACGAGCATCGCGCCGCCCTCGCCCGGCACGAACCCGCAGGCTCCCTCCGTGAACGGCCGGTAGGCACGGGCCGGGTCGGTCTCGCGGCTGAGTTCCTCGTAGCCGAGCTGGCAGACCATCGAGTACGGCGCGAGCGGCGCCTCGGTGGAGCCGGCCACGATCGCGTCGGTGCCGCGCCGCACCGCCCGGGCCGCGTGGGCGAGGGCGTCGAGTCCGCCGGCCTCGTCGGAGGCGACGACCGAGCAGGGACCCTTGAAGCCGCGCCGGATGGACACCTGGCCGGTGCTGGCGGCGTAGAACCAGGCGATGGACTGGTACGGCCCGACGAACCGGCTGCCCTTGCCCCACAGTTGCTGGAGTTCGCGCTGGCCGAACTCGCCGCCGCCGGACCCGGCGGCGGTGACCACGCCGATCGAGTAGGGCGCGTCGGGGGTGTCGGCCTGGCCGAGCCGGGCGTCGCCGAGCGCGAAGTCGGCGGCGGCCATGGCGTAGTGCGTGAACCGGTCGGTCTGGACGAGGAAACGCTCCTCGATCGTGGCCGCCGGGTCGAAGGCGCGGACCTCGCCGGCCACCTTGAGGGGAAGGTGCTCGCAGCCCTCGCGGGTGACCCGGTCGAGGACGCTCAGGCCCTCCTGGGTGGCCTTCCAGAAGGTGTCGGTGCTGGTGCCGTTGGGCGCGACCACCCCGATACCGGTGACGGCCGCCTGCCGGTCCTGCGGTTCGCTCATCGTGTCCTCACTCCCTCGGCCGGGTCAGGATCACCGCGGACTGGAAGCCACCGAACCCGCTGCCCACGGACAGCACGCTGGTCAGCTGGCGTTCGCGGGCGACCCGGGGGACGTAGTCCAGGTCGCACTCGGGGTCGGGGATCTCGTAGTTGGCGGTCGGGGGTACGACCTGCTTGGCGAGGGCCAGCACGCAGGCGACCAGTTCTATGGCGCCGATCGCCCCGAGGGAGTGCCCCACCATGGACTTGATGGAGCTCATCGGGGTGTCGTAGGCGTGGTGGCCGAGCGCCCGTTTCACGGCCGCCGTCTCGTGGCGGTCGTTCTGCCGGGTGCCGGAGCCGTGGGCGTTGACGTAGTCGATCGCGGTGGGGTCGAGCCGGGCCTGGTCGAGGGCGGTCTTGATGGCCCGCGCCATCTCCAGACCCTCCTTGGTCAGGCCGGTCATGTGGTAGGCGTTGCCGAAGGTGGCGTAGCCGCCGAACTCGCAGTAGACGCGGGCGCCGCGGGCCCGGGCGTGTTCCAGTTCCTCCAGGACGAGCACCGCCCCGCCCTCGCCCATGACGAAGCCGTCACGGTTGTTGTCGAAGGGCCGGGAGGCGTGCGCGGGGTCGTCGTTGTTCGGGGAGGTGGCCTTGATCGCGTCGAAGCAGGCCATGGTGATCGGGGAGATCGGCGAGTCCGCGGCCCCCGCGATGCATATGTCGGCCCGGCCTTCCTGGACGGTGTGGAAGGCGTATCCGACGGCGTCGAGTCCCGAGGTGCAGCCGGTGGACACGGTCTGCACCGGACCCTGGGCGCCGAAACGTTCCGCCACTGCGGAGGCCGCGGTGCTCGGCGAGAACGCCCGGTGCAGCTGCGGCTCCGCCTTGTGCGGGTCCACGTCCCAGCGCTGCCCGCGGTTGCTCACCAGGACGTAGTCGTGCTCCAGACGGGTGGTGCCGCCGACGGCGGTTCCGAGGGAGACCCCGATCCGCCACGGGTCCTCCCGGGCGACGTCGAGACCGGAGTCGCGTACCGCCTCGTCTCCGGCGACCAGGGCGAACTGTATGTACCGGTCCGCCCGTTCCACCTGCTCGCCGTCCAGACCGTGCGCCGCCGGGTCGAAGTCGCACTCCGCGGCTATCCGCGACCGCAGCCCGGCGGGGTCGAAGAACGTGATGCCGCGCGTCGCGGTACGGCCTTCGGCGAGCAGATCCCAGAACGCCGGCACGCCGATCCCGCCCGGGGCCACGATGCCTATACCGGTCACCGCCACGCGCCGGGTCATGATCGGGCCTGCCCCGCCTCGGCGGCGACGGCCACCGGTGTCTCCTCCGTGTCGACGTGGCCGAGGCTCGGACGCGGGGCCAGCGGGCCCAGGTGGAAGACGATCCGCGCCTCCACGTTGCCGACGTTGCGGAAGCGGTGCCGCATGCTGATGGGGATCATCAGCCCCTGCTCGGGCCGCAGCGGGTGCGGCTCGCCGTCCAGGTCCACCTCCAGCTCGCCGCAGACGACGTACACGAACTCCTCGGAGTACGGGTGGTAGTGCTCGGCGATGCGGTCGCCCGGCTGCACCAGGGCCACGCCCATGAAACCGCTGGTCGAGCCCACCGTGGCCGGGGTGAGCATGGCGCGCAGATCGCCGCCGCGCCGGGTGTTGGGCTCGACCTCGCTGAGGTCCACGATCTTCGGAAGGGGTTTGATCACGACAGTCCTCCGTGGGTGTGGTGCGGCTGTGGGTCTCAGGCGTCCGGCGAGCGCCGGTCGGTGACGAGCTGCATCCGGACGACCTCGCCGTCCAGCAGCGCGGTCAGCGGGGCCGCCGGGGCGACGTCCACGGCCACGCCGGCACGGTGGTCGACCAGCCGTACGACGACGTCGTCCCGCTGGAAGATCGTGCTGCGCAGCACCGGGCTGCGCGGGTCCTCCGCCGCGGCCTCGTCCCCCCGCGCGAGCAGTTGGGCCAGCTCCATCCCGCGGCCGGGCCGGGCCGGGTAGTGCAGCGCGATGCGCTCGCCCTCGACCAGCTCGTCCGCGGTGACGTGGTGCACGGCCGGCAGCGCCGCCCGGGTGAAGAACACCCGCGCCGACTCCTGGTCGTTGAGGTCCCGCTCCTGCTCCAGGTACGGGTTGATGGCCTCCTCGACCGCCCGGACCTCGGGCTGCCGGGCGACGTGGCGCAGCGCCGCCAGGAGGTCGCCGCGCACCTCGATGGCCCGCACGACCCGGTTGCCGTGCATGAACAGGGAGGTGCGGCACAGCCGCGTGGTCTCGTCGACCCGTGCCTCGGGCGAGGCGTAGTCCGCCAGGATCCTCGCGACCTCGGCCTCGCTGCCCGGCTTCACCGTGAAGGTGAGCGCGTGCCGGATCACGCCGTCGCCGATCCGCGGGGAGGCCTGGAGCCGGCGCTCGGCCGCGGGGGCGGCCGCCGCCTCGCCACCCGTCTCGCGCACGATGTGGAAGCGCAGCGACCGGGTGTCCCGGACGCAGCTGTGCAGCGGCTCCACCATGCGGACGTGCTCCTCGCTGTTCACCCAGGCGAGGAACGGCGGGGCACTCTCCCACTCACTGGTGATGAGCCATTGGGACGGGTTCTCGATCGACTGGCACAACTGGTCGCTGACATGGCCGGGCACCGACGCGACCTGGTTGCACAGTTGCTCGTAGGCCTCCAGGAACTGCTGCTGGGCGCCGTCGTATACGTCCACCAGCAGGACGACCCGGAGGCGGGAGCCGTCGAAGACGGATTGCGAGACCCGTTTCGACACCTGCCGCGCCAGCTGTTCCGAAACCTTTTCCGACGTGGTGGTCATGCTGCGCACATCTCCTTCAGGGGAGCAGAGGGTGAACGCCGCCCGTGACGGGGGACGTCAGCGTTCCTTGATCCTGTTCCTGTCCTCCGGAGTGCGCGACTCGTGTGAACCAGGAGGGTGATTGAGCACGCGAAGCCCTTCGAAGAGGGCATGGAAACTCCGAGGCCCCCACTCCCCCGCCCTGCCTCTGGAGTCGTCGATGCAGCACAAAGCCGATCACCACGTGCCCGTCCTAGTCGTGGGCGGCTCGCTGGTGGGCCTGTCCCTGTCCCTGTTCCTGGGCCGTCTCGGCGTACGGCACATGCTCGTCGAGCGGCACTCCGGGACCTCGATCCATCCGCGCGGCCGCGGCAACAACGTGCGGACGATGGAGCTGTTCCGGGTGGCCGGCATCGAGCCGGACATCAAGACGGCGGCGTCCCTCCTCGCCGACAACCACGGCATCCTGCAGACCCCGACCCTGGCCGGGGACGCGGGCGAGTGGCTGTTCCGGGAGATCGACCCCGGCGGGGGGCTGGCGCGGTTCAGCCCGACGAGCTGGTGTCTGTGCAGCCAGAACGACCTGGAGCCGGTGCTCCTGGACGGGGCCCGCGCCCTGGGCGGCGACCTCAGGTACTTCCACGAGCTGGAGTCCTTCGCCCAGGACCCCGAAGGAGTGACGGCCTACGTCCGCGACCGCGACGGCGACGACCTGTACACCGTCCGCGCGGACTACCTGGTCGCGGCCGACGGCCCGCGCAGCCCCGTCCGGGGCCGGCTCGGCATCGGGCAGAGCGGCCCCGGCGACCTCTTCGCGAACGTCAGCGTCACCTTCCGCTCCAAGCTGCTCGCCGACGTGGTCGCGGACCGCCGCTTCATCTGCTGCTACCTCACCGATCCCGAGGCCGACGGCGCCCTGCTGCCCGTCGACAACAAGGAACGCTGGGTCTTCCACGCCCCCTGGCACCCCGAGCACGGGGAAACGCTGGAGGAGTTCACCGAGGAGCGGCTCACCCGGCACATCCGCCGGGCCGTCGGCGTCCCCGACCTCGACGTCGAGATCACCGGCAAGGCGTCCTGGCGCGCCGCCGAACGCGTCGCCGAACGCTACCGGGACAAGAGGGTCCTGCTCGCCGGCGACTCCGCCCACGAGATGTCCCCGACCGGCGCGTTCGGCTCCAACACCGGGATCCAGGACGCCCACAACCTGGCCTGGAAGCTGGCGGCCGTCCTCGACGGCTGGGCCGGTCCCGGGCTGCTGGACACCTACGACACCGAGCGCCGGCCCGTCGCGCTGGCCACCAGCGCCCGCGCCTCGGCCCGCTCCGTGGAGCACAGCCACCCCGGTTTCGCCCCGGCGCCCGGCATCGGCGGCGGCAAGCGCGGTGGCATCCTCAACGTGGTCCTCGGCTACCGCTACCCGCACGGCGCCGTCGTGGGCGCCGACCCGGACCAGCCGGTCGTACCGGACGGGCTGCGGCTGGCCGGGGAACCCGGCAGCCGGGCCCCGCACCTGTGGCTGCGGCGGGCGGGCGAGCGGCTGTCCACGGTCGATCTGTACGAGCGGTCACTCGTGCTGCTCAGCGACGCGTCCACGCCCGCGGGGGCCGCCTGGCGGGCGGCGGCGCGTCGCATCGCCGGGGCAGGGGGCGTACGACTGGTCGCGTACCGGATCGGGACGGGGCCGGCGGACGCCGACCTGGTGTACGACGGTCCGGACGGCGACTGGGCAGGGGCCCACGGTACGACGGCCGACGGGGCGGTGCTGGTGCGGCCGGACGGGTTCGTGGCATGGCGGGCGGCCGGCGCGGCGGCGGATCCGGAGGCCGAGCTGCGAGAGGTGGTGCGCGCGGTGCTGCGTCGGGGGTGAGCCGCTGGAGTGCCCCGGGCCGCGGCGGGGGTGAACCGCGGGGGTGCCCGGGGCCGGGGCGGGGATGAACCGCTCCGGTGCCCGGGGCCGGGGCTGTGGTGGGGGGCCGCGCGACTCGGCGCCCACGAGGTGCCTCCCCCGCGGGGTCCCCCCAGCGCCCACCCGTACCGCCCGGGCGTCGCGCCAGGCCCGTGGTTCCCGAAGACACCGGCGGGCCCCGGGTCGGGCCTCAGCGCCGGGCCAGAGCCAGCACACTCAGGCCGAACATCAGAACACCCAGGGGGAGGTGGACCGACGGGACGTGTGCGATGCCCAGGACGACCTGGACCGACGCGAGCACGAGGAAACCCGAAGCCTGCCAGACGGGCCGGGGCGAGCCGCCGCCCGGCTTCCACGCCAGCACCGCCGCGAGCACGTACAGCATCGATGCCCCGTACATGACACGGGCTCCGACACTGTGCAGCGTTACCCCGTAGGACGCGGTCAGCAGCAGCCCCGCGGAGACCGCCTGAAGGAAGATGGTCAGGGTCTGCAGGGCTATCGCGATCCGCAGGAACGAGGAGCTTCGCTGTGCGGTCACCGTCGTCGTCACCTGAGTGGCCATGTCACAGTCCCCTTGTCCGCCCTCGGGCAGTGGATCGATAAGGTCTCACCAGCCCGACGACGCGGGCCTGCGAAAGGTAAGGCGAGGGGGCTGCCGGAAGCATGGGGACTGTCGGGGCCGGCACGGATGAGACAGCCGGCGAGCGACGCCAACTGATCAATGTCGCCTACCGGTTGCTCGGTTCGGTGACCGAGGCCGAGGACGCCGTACAGGACGCCTACGCACGCTGGTACGGGCTGTCACGAAGCCGGCGGGAGAAGATCCTGTCCCCCGGCGCCTGGCTGACGACGGTGACCGGCCGCATCTGCCTGGACCTGCTCGGCTCGGCGCGGGCCCGGCGTGAACGTTATGTCGGCGCGTGGCTGCCCGAGCCGCTGCCCGACCGCACCGAGTGGGACCGCGCGGGCGGCGCCGGCCCCGCGGACCCCGCCGACCAGATCGTCCTGGACGAGTCGGTGACCATGGCCTTCCTCGTCGTCCTGGACTCGATGACGCCCGCCGAGCGGGTGGCGTTCGTCCTGCACGACGTCTTCCGGTACCCGTTCGCCGAGATCGCCGGGGTTCTCGGCCGGACCCCCGCGGCCTGCAAGCAGCTGGCGGCCTCCGCCCGGCGGCGGGTGGACGTCGCGCGCGCCCCGGTGACGGCGACCGACCGGGCCGACATGGTGAGGCAGGTCAAAGAGGCGTGGGAGACCAAGGACATCGCGGCCCTCGTCGGCCTTCTCGACCCGGCAGCCGTGATGACCGCCGACGGCGGCGGCATGGTCGGCACCGTCCTGCGCCCGGTCGAGGGCGGCGCGCGCATCGCCCAGTACATGGTCGCCATCGCCGACAGGGCTCCGGGGCTCGAACTCCTGGAGCGGTCGGTCAACGGTGTGCCGGGCCTGGTGGCCCAGCGTGCCGGTGTCGTCGTGACCGTGGCCTCGTTCGACGTCCGCGAAGGGCGCGTCACCCGGATCTGGGTGGTCCGCAACCCGGAGAAGCTGGGGCCGTGGGCACGGCAGGGCTAGGGGGTGGTCCCCGCTCCGCGGAGCGGGTGGTCGCCGTCGGTGGACGCGCGCGCGTCCGGGATCACGGAGTCGCGGACGAGCGACGGCACGAGGCGCTGTCTCAGATCCGTACCTCGACGGTCTTCGCCAGCCGGTCGTGCAGCCCCCGCCCGTCCCGGTCCCAGATCAGCGCCGGAATCGCGAGGCACAGCAGGAGCGTGCGCAGCACGGCCCGCAGCGGGTTGACCGTGCCGGTCTCCAGGGCGACCACCCGGATACCGAACAGCCGCTTACCGGGTGTGAAGCCGATCGTGCCGGCGGTCAGCACGCTCATGACGAAGAAGACACCCAGCGCCCAGTTGCTCGTAGCCGGGCTATTGCCGTGCGTGATCAGGCCGTATGCGATCAGGACACTCAGTCCCCAGTCCACGGCGAGGGCACCGACGCGCCGGCCGGGCCGGGCGATCGAGTTCGGCCCCTCCTCGGGCAGACCGAGCTGCTCGCCCCGGTAGCCGAAGTCGGCACCGGCCTCTTCCATGGCCGCGCGGGGCCCGGAGAGCCACGACCCGAGTGCTTGCCTGTTGTCCACCCGACCACGGTACTGCGCCCGAAATGACCGGGGTACGGCGGGGTGTCCCGGGGCTAGGGTGGAACGGTGGCCGGTTAACTTCTGTGAAACAAACGGGTCACGCCCGAGAAATCACCCGTCCCTAGGGTCGAGACCAGCGTGTGCCACCGCACTGGCCGCACGAACGATCTACCACCCCGGCGAGGACGGTCGGGAGTAGGAGGAGCTGGATGTTCCAGAACGCCGACGAGGCCAAGAAGTTCATCGCGGACGAGGACGTCAAGTTCATCGACGTCCGGTTCTGCGACCTGCCGGGCGTCATGCAGCACTTCACGGTGCCCGTTGAGGCGTTCGACCCGGACGAGGAGCTGGCCTTCGACGGATCGTCGATCCGTGGTTTCCAGGCCATCCACGAGTCCGACATGGCTCTGCGTGCCGACCTGTCCACCGCCCGTGTCGACCCGTTCCGCCGGGACAAGACCCTCAACATCAACTTCTTCATCCACGACCCGATCACGGGCGAGCAGTACTCCCGTGACCCGCGCAACGTGGCGAAGAAGGCCGAGGCCTACCTCGCCTCGACCGGTATCGCGGACACCGCGTTCTTCGGTCCCGAGGCCGAGTTCTACGTCTTCGACTCGGTGCGCTTCGCGACCAGCGCGAACGAGTCCTTCTACCACATCGACTCCGAGGCGGGTGCCTGGAACACCGGTGCGGTGGAGAACAACCGCGGTTACAAGGTCCGCTACAAGGGCGGCTACTTCCCGGTGGCGCCGGTCGACCACTTCGCCGACCTGCGCGCGGAGATCTCCCTGGAGCTGGAGAAGTCCGGCCTGAAGGTCGAGCGCCAGCACCACGAGGTGGGCACCGCCGGCCAGGCCGAGATCAACTACAAGTTCAACACCCTGCTGGCCGCCGCCGACGACCTGCAGCTGTTCAAGTACATCGTGAAGAACGTGGCCTGGCGCAACGGCAAGACCGCGACCTTCATGCCGAAGCCGATCTTCGGTGACAACGGCTCGGGCATGCACGTGCACCAGTCGCTGTGGAGCAACGGCGACCCGCTGTTCTACGACGAGGCCGGTTACGCGGGCCTGTCGGACACCGCCCGTTACTACATCGGCGGCATCCTCAAGCACGCCCCGTCGCTGCTGGCCTTCACCAACCCGACGGTGAACTCGTACCACCGTCTGGTGCCGGGCTTCGAGGCGCCGATCAACCTGGTGTACTCGCAGCGCAACCGCTCCGCCGCGATGCGTATCCCGATCACGGGGTCGAACCCGAAGGCCAAGCGCGTCGAGTTCCGCGCCCCGGACTCCTCCGGCAACCCGTACCTGGCCTTCTCGGCCCTGCTGCTGGCGGGTCTGGACGGCATCAAGAACAAGATCGAGCCGGCCGAGCCGATCGACAAGGACCTGTACGAGCTGGCTCCCGAGGAGCACGCGAACGTCGCCCAGGTCCCGACCTCGCTCCCGGCCGTCCTCGACTCGCTCGAGGCCGACCACGAGTTCCTCCTCCAGGGCGACGTGTTCACGCCGGACCTGATCGAGACGTGGATCGACTTCAAGCGCACCAACGAGATCGCCCCGCTGCAGCTGCGTCCGCACCCGCACGAGTTCGAGCTGTACTTCGACGTGTGATGTCCCCCGACGGACCTGGTGCCGTCACATGGGAAAAGACCCCCTCTGATCTGCGGAGACGCAGATCAGAGGGGGTCTTTTCAGGGCGTTGCCTCAGCCCACCCGCATCCAGTGCTGGTCGGCGTGTCCGTTGCAGTCCCACAGGACAGCCGACGCACCGTCGTTGGTCGCTCCCTGGTAGATGCCGAGGCACTTGTTGCCGGTGTTGTTCGCCCAGGCCGCGTGGCTTCGAATCGCCGAGTAGCGGGGGTCGCTCGACACCGTGTCGACGTACCACTGCTGGTCGGGGTTGCCATTGCAGTCCCAGGCAACGATGGAGGTGCCGTTGCCCGTGGCGCCCTGCCAGGTCCCGAGACACTGACCGTAGCCGTTCTTGATCTCATAGTAGGAGCCGCCGCCATCGCTGCCCTTCACGCCCGCCAGGTGCCACTGCTGGTCCGGGTTGTGGTTGCAGCCCCACTGGATCGCGAGGTTCTGGTATTCCATGCGCATGTCAACAGCGAGGCAGCGGTTGCTCTGCTGATTGACGAACTCGTTGGTCGACGTGGCCGAAGCCGTGCCCGCGGCTGAAACGGCCAGTCCAGCGGTCAGCGTGAGCACCGACGCGGCCGTTGTAACGGCCTTGAGAATCTTCATGAGTCCCCCCTGATGTGGAATACGTCAACGATCGGCGCGCCAGGGTCGGTTGCGGAGGCGCGCTTGAAGCCGATCGTACTCGACTCAAGATCAACTAGACGACAGTCCGCTGTAAGTCTGCCAGCTCAGCCGTCCCAGGCAGGGCTCCGAGGTAGTGGCGCCGCAACATCACTGCTTCGACGTGTGACCGGGCCGCTCCGCACGGTTCGGAACTGAGGGCCGCCACCCGGAATCGCTCCGGGTGGCGGCCCTCGGCCGTTTCGCCTTCGCGCGCCGTCACACCACGACGACGACCACGGGGGCGCCGCCGAAGCCGAACCCGTTGTTGAAGCCGAAGAAGCCGTTGTTGAAGCCGAAGCGGTTGTCGAAACCGCAGTCCCAGCCACCGCGCCAGCAGCCACGGTTGGTGGTGACCTGGGTCGGGGTGGCCGCCGACGCGGTGCCTGCCGTGCCGATCACGGCTCCGCCGGCCATCAGCACGCCGATGGCGGACACTGCGGCGAGACGCCGCGCACGATGTGCATTCATGGATCCACCTTCCTTCCACCCCTCGTGCGGCCTTCCGGGCACGAGACGATGGGCCGCGACCTCGGAGTGAAAAGTCCGGCGCGGTCGTAGGGGATGCCGCACGAGTGGGAAAAGCAGGGGCAGACGTCGTGGCACCCCGCGGTGCGGCTCTCCATAAATGCTAGCCGTCCGGCGACCACCCGGCATCCTGGGCAACCTTTGCCGCTTCCCATGCTTCCTACTCTCGGGGGATCATCCCCCTGGCTCTGTCCGACGAGAGAGGTTGAACGGGGATGACGGAAAACGACGACTGGGAGCGGGAGTTCGATCACCGCTGGGCGAATTCCGCCGAGCACAAGGAACCCTCGGCCCGAGCGCGGATGCTGGCCGCGCGCTGGAAGGAGAACCCGCCGGACCCGGCGCCCTTCCGCGCCGACCCCGATCCGGTGCCCGGCCGGACGTCGTGGGCGTCGACGGCCATGGTCCTCGGCTGCGTGATCGCGGTCATGGTGCTCATAGGACTCATGCAGTTCGGCTCGTCGTACTAGTCGCGGCACCGGTCGCGTTTTGCCGCTCCTAGGGCCGTTCGGAACCACCTCATGGGAATCGGCAGGTGCACACTGGACAGCGGGACGAGTGCCTGACTGCGGGGTGATGCAAGATGCAGAGCCGCTTCCGGAGCGATCGACGGCTGACCGTGCGCATGGGGCTCACGCTGTTCCTGCTCGGGCTGCTGTACGTGGGCTTCGTGGCCGCGCTGATCGCGCTGCTGAAGTCCTGGGTGCTGGTCGTCGTGCTGGTCGGGGCGATGTTCGTGGCGCAGTTCTGGTTCTCCGACCGGATCGCCATGTTCGCGATGCACGGGCGGGTCGTGGAGCGCGAGGAGTATCCCGAGCTGCACGCGGTGGTCGACCGGCTGTGCGGACTCGCGGACATGCCCAAGCCGGTGGTCGCGGTGTCCGACATGGACATGCCGAACGCGTTCGCGACCGGCCGCAACCCCGACCACGCGGTGGTCTGCGTGACCACGGGGCTGCTACGGCGGCTGGAGCCGGCCGAGCTGGAGGGCGTGCTGGCGCACGAGCTGTCGCACGTGGCGCACAAGGACGTCGCCGTGATCACGATCGCGTCCTTCCTCGGTGTGCTGGCGGGCCTGATCGTGCGGTTCGCGTTCTACTCACAGGTCTTCGGCGGGGGCCGCAGGGACCAGAACACCGCCGCCGTGTTCGCCGCGATCATGGGCGTCTCCGCGGCGGTGTACGCGATCAGCTTCCTGCTGATCCGGGCGCTGTCGCGGTACCGGGAGCTGGCGGCCGACCGCGCGGCCGCGCATCTCACCGGCCGCCCGTCGGCCCTCGCCTCGGCGCTCACCAAGGTCTCCGGGGACATCGCCCGGATCCCGACCAAGGACCTGCGCACGGCCCAGGCCTTCAACGCCTTCTACTTCACCCCGGCGACCGGCAAGGAGCCCGGCATCGAGCGGTTCTTCTCCACGCACCCCACCCTGGAGCAGCGGCTCGAGCAGCTGGGCCGGATCTCGGCGGAGCTGGGCGAGGCCGCCACGCCGGGGAAGGCGGGCTGAGCGTTGGGGCTGCTGGACATCCTGCTGGGCCGCACGAAACCGGTCGCACCGGATCTCGACCGGCTCTTCGCACTGCCCTCGGCGGCCGTGACCCTGCAGGCCGCGGCCGGTTTCACCCCGACCGGGACCGGGGCGGTGTGCTTCGCCACGGTGGAGGGCGCGGCCTTCGAGCAGACCCACCGGGAGGTGCAGGCACTGCTCGACGCGGACACCGACCGCACCGGTCCGCCCGTGCAGCTGCGGCGGGACGACTACGGCTACTCGTGGCTGGTCTCGCGGCGCTCGGCCGAGCAGCTGCCGGAGCTGGTCAACGACCTGCACGCGGTGAACAGCGCGATGGAGGTCAACGGCTTCGGCCCGCAGCTGCTGTGCTCGCTGGCCGCCTTCACGGACGGCACCGGCCGCAAGCTGGCACTGGTCTACCTCTACAAACGGGGCACCTTCTACCCGTTCGCCCCGCTGCCCGGTGCCGCGCAGCGGCGGGACAGCGCGCTCGAACTCCAGGTGAACGCGGCGCTCACGAACGATCTGCGGACCGAGCAGGACCTGAGCCGCTGGTTCCCGGTGTGGGGTGCCCCCGGTCTGTGACCGGGGACGCCTCTGGCTCACCACTCTCAGCGGCTCTTCTCGCGCTCCTGCCGACGGGTCTCGAAGGGGCGCTCACGACGGTAGCGGCGCTCCCACTTCGCCTGCCGGTCCCGGCGCTCGCGGTAGGCCCGGTAGCTGTCGGGCAGCGGCGGGCCGCCCGCTCCGCCGGGCGGTGACGGGGTGCCGGGCGACCCGCGTCCGTGTGTCGCGTACAGGTACAGCAGCGCGACGGCGGCGAGCCACCACAGGTGGTTTCCGATTCCGAGGATCACCAGGACGACGGTCCCGGACGCGACGATGCCACGCATGACGGACCTCCGTGGGGTGAGTGTGGCGGGGGTGGAGGGTGTCGGCTTCGTGCCGTTTGTTCAGCGTAGGGAGGCCGTGGCGGCGGTCGCATCCCGTTTTCCACCCGGACAGGGCCCACCGCGTGCATGGCTTTCTGGGCGAACTGCCGGTATGCGCTGAGGGCTTCGACGGCGAACGGCCGAGCGGCGGCTGCCACGCCCCGGTGTCCGGGAGGCGCCGGCCGCTCCAGGTCGGACGGCCCTCGCGGATGCGCGCACTCACCCTCGGTGACGGAAACGGGCCGGCGCTGCGCGGCGTCGTGAGCGCGGACCGCTGGAGCGCCGCGGCCGAGCGGTCCCGCACGCGCACGGCGCCGGGTGCCCCGGGAAGGCGGAGGCACCCGGCGCCGGTGGCGGGCGTCAGCGGCTGTAGCGCATGAAGGCGCGCACCATGTGGCACGTCGTGTCGGACGGCGGGCGCATGCCGATCTCCTCGGCCGTGCTGCGGATCGTCTCGTTGCGGGCCTGGGCCGGCTGGTGGATCCCGGAGTCGAGCAGGGCTATGGCCAGGCGCATGGCCTTCAGACGGCGGTTGTGGGTGACGTACCACTCGCGCGGCCGTCCGGCCGGCAGCGGCCGCTTGGTCACGGGCTCGTAGGGCGAGTCGAACAGCACGGGTCGCTGGACGGTGGACTGGGTGGGCAACGGCTTCGGCTTCAGGGCGGCAGCGGGCACAGGCATCCTCCTGTCGCGGGCAGGGCACCGGCCGGACAGTCCGGCGATGCCCTCGAACACTGCTTCCAGTCTACTGCCGGGCACTGACAACGGGATGGCCCGTGCGATCCGGCAAATACCCAGCTCACCAGGGAAGTTGCCGTCGCGTCACACCAGTTCCGCATGGGGTGGGTGAGGTGGCGTAAATTCGAACACCCCGGCCTCCCCGCACCGCCCTTCGACCGGCCGCGCTCGGCCTGCGACCACGGCGGGCCGGTCGGCGTCGCCGGGCGGCAGGGGGGCCTCGCGTACCGTGTGCGGCATGGAAATCTGGATCAATCCGGCCTGCTCCAAGTGCCGCAGCGCCATCAGCCTGCTCGACGCCGAGGGAGCCGAGTACACCGTTCGCCGCTATCTGGAGGACGTGCCGAGCGAGGACGAGATCAGGGCCGTACTCGACCGGCTGAACCTGGAGCCGTGGGACATCACCCGCACCCAGGAGGCCGAGGCCAAGGAGCTGGGGCTCAAGGAGTGGGCGCGGGACGCGGGGTCGCGGGAGCGGTGGATCACCGCGCTCGCCGAGCACCCCAGGCTCATCCAGCGTCCGATCATCACCGCCGACGACGGAACGGCCCTGGTGGCCCGCTCCGAGGAGGCGGTACGGGAGGCGCTCGAGCACAACAAGAGCTGAGCGCCACTCAACTCACCTGTGACGCAAGCCACTTCACCGACTCCTGCGACCGCTGAGTAACTTCGTTCGGTATCTCGTACATAGCGGCGTACGCTCCCCTACCTCTTCAGGAGGCGCGCATGTCGCGCAGGAGAACTCTCGGTACGAAGAAGAAGATCGCGCTGCTCGTCAGTGCCGCGGCGGTGGCGGGCGGCGGGGCCTTCGCGCTGGCCACCACGTCCAACGCCGCGCAGCCCGCGCACAACGCCAGGACACTGTCCGCCGGAGACTCGAACGTCTGCCAGGGGCTGGCCACGGCCCACGGCAACAACGACAAGTTCATCGCGGACCAGAAGGCCCATCCGGACGCGCAGTCGGCGGCCCGGATCGCCAACCGCGAGGCGGTCCTCAAGCAGATCGAGGTCCAGCAGAAGGCCGCCGGATGCACCGTTGGGGAGTCGGCTCAGGACTCCCAGGCGGCGCAGGGCGGCAACGGCGCCGGTCAGCAGCAGGGCGCCGGACAGCAGGCGGGCGCCGGACAGCAGGCGGGCCAGCAGAGTGCGCAGCCCTCGCAGTCCGCCGCCGGCGACGCCAACGCCGGCGGTGCCGCGGCGGGCTCGGGCCAGCAGGTCTGCAAGGGCTCCACGGTCACGCTCTCCGGCGAGGGCGGCGCCCCGGCCGCGTCCAGCGGCCAGTTCCCGGCCGGGACGACCCTGAAGGTCACCAACCTGGACAACAACAAGTCCACGACGGTGAAGGTCACCTCGGTCTCCGGCAGCTGCGTCCTGCTCAACAACGCGGCCTTCGAACAGGTCCGGGAGCCCGGCAAGTTCCTCATCCGCCACGCGGTCATCGAGAAGGTGGGGTGAGGCTCAGGGACCGGACAGGAACGCGGTGAGACGGCGGGCCAGGTCACCGGGTGCCGCCTGGGGCAGCGCGTGGTGGGACACGTCCGGCAGGACGGCGGTCTCCACGCGCGGCAACAGGGCGCGGGCCCGGTCCGCCACCTCACCGGGGTCATGGGTCCTGCTGTTCGCGGCCACGAGCAGCAGGACCGGCATGTCCAGGGCCCGCAGCGCGTCCGGCGCCGGTCGCGGGCTCGTGACCGGCTTCGCGGCCGGGAAGCCCGCCGCCGCCTCCTGGAGGGCGAGCCAGTCCGGGTCCAGGGGTACTCCCCCGGCCTCCCACTCCAGGAACGCGCGGACCCGGCGGGGCGTGGGCCGCAGCAGCATCGGCAGGGCGTGGAGCAGGTACGCCGCCTTGTACCCGGCGAAGCACTGGGTCGGGTCCAGGAGGAACAGGCGGCGCACCCGCGCGGACGCGTGCAGGGCGTAGTGGAGGGCGATCCAGCCGCCGTACGAGTGGCCGCCCAGGTCGGCCGAGCCGACGCCCAGGCCGTCCAGGAGGGTGTCCAGCCAGGCCGTCAGGTCGGCGACCGTGCGGGGGTGGCGGTCGCCGGCCCGACCACTCATGCCCGGGGCGCCGGCCACATCGACCGCGTAGACGCGGCGGACCCGGCCGAGCTCCGCGGCCTGGGCGGACCAGGAGACGGAGGTGGCCGCGCCGCCGCCCGGCAGCAGGAGCAGCGGGGGTGCGTCGCGGGGGCCGCAGGCGTTGACGCGGGTGTCGCCGAAGGGGGTGGCGACCGTCAGCGCCTCCCGCTCGGCAGGCCATTTCGCCAGCACCTTGTCGTACGCGACCCGAAAGGCCTCGCTGTCGTACCCGGCCACGGCAACCGCCCCCTATTATCTCGTTCAGCAAGATATTCGCCGAGCGAGATAATAGCTTCGGAGGCACCGCGTGCAACCCGATATGGAGATCGTCCACCTGCTGCGTGCCGTCACCGTCGAACTGGGCCTGCACAGCTCCCGGTTCGCGCAGCGCAACGGCATGCACCCCACGGACGTACGCGCCCTGATCGCGCTCATGGACGCCCGGCGGGCGGGCGAGGAGACGACCGCCGGGCGGCTCGGGGCCGCACTCGGGCTCAATTCGGCGGGCACGACCGCGCTGCTGGACCGGCTGGAGCGGGCGGGCCATGTGCGGCGGGTACGCGGGCAAAGCGACCGGCGCAAGGTCGTCGTGGAGGTGACGGACGGCACCGTGGAACTCGGCTGGGCGTTCTTCGGGCCGCTGATCGAGCGGTCGGTCGAGCTGCTGCGCGGCTACGACGACCAACAGCGGGCCGCCGTCCGGGAGTTCCTCGACGGAGTGCGGAAAGCGGTGGCCGAGGGCGCGCATACCTCACCCGCGGACACCTCACAAGGTGAGCCGCGCCACAAAACCACCAGGTAACACGGGGTTCACACACGGGCAATGGCCGGGAAACGGCCTGTTGACAGTCTGCCGGGCAGATCGAGCGGCGCCCCAGTGCCGCAGCGCCGCAGCACCCGCGACGACGAGTGCGCCCGACTTACCCCTAAGGATGTGGCCCCGTGACCTTCAAGGCTGAGTACATCTGGATCGACGGCACCGCGCCGACGGCCAAGCTCCGTTCCAAGACGAAGATCATCGCGGGTGCTCCGGCCGGTCTCGACGCGCTGCCGATCTGGGGCTTCGACGGCTCCTCCACCAACCAGGCCGAGGGCCACTCCTCGGACCGCGTACTCAAGCCGGTCTTCACCTGCCCGGACCCGATCCGCGGCGGCGACGACATCCTCGTCCTGTGCGAGGTCCTCGACATCGACATGACGCCGCACGCGTCCAACACCCGCGCCGAGCTGGCCGAGGTCGCCGAGCGGTTCGCCGCGCAGGAGCCGATCTTCGGCATCGAGCAGGAGTACACCTTCTTCGAGGGCTCCCGCCCGCTGGGCTTCCCCGAGAACGGCTTCCCGGCCCCGCAGGGCGGCTACTACTGCGGTGTCGGCGCCGACGAGATCTTCGGCCGTGAGATCGTCGAGGCCCACCTCGACAACTGCCTGAAGGCCGGTCTCGCCATCTCCGGCATCAACGCCGAGGTCATGCCCGGCCAGTGGGAGTTCCAGGTCGGCCCGGTCTCCCCGCTGGAGGTCTCCGACCACCTGTGGGTGGCCCGCTGGCTGCTCTACCGCACCGCCGAGGACTTCGGCGTCTCCGCCACCCTGGACCCCAAGCCGGTCAAGGGCGACTGGAACGGCGCCGGCGCGCACACCAACTTCTCCACCAAGGCGATGCGCGAGGGCTACGACGCGATCATCACCGCCTGTGAGTCGCTCGGCGAGGGCTCCAAGCCGCTGGACCACGTCAAGAACTACGGCGCCGGCATCGACGAGCGCCTGACGGGCCTGCACGAGACCGCTCCCTGGGACGAGTACTCCTACGGCGTCTCCGACCGCGGTGCCTCGGTCCGTATCCCGTGGCAGGTCGAGAAGGACGGCAAGGGCTACATCGAGGACCGCCGCCCGAACGCCAACGTCGACCCGTACGTGGTGACCCGCCTGCTGGTGGACACCTGCTGCACCGCGCTGGAGAAGGCCGGCCAGGTCTGATCCGTCCGACCTCCCGCAAGGGGCGCCCGCCGTCGCGGCGGGCGCCCCTTGCGCATATCGTGCGGCCCCATGGGGACCGACTGGGGGAAGCTCACGCACGCGTACGGCCCGGCCGACGACATCCCGGGCCTGCTGCGGGCGATGGGGTCCGAGGACGCGGACGTACGCGAGGAGGCCTCGCACGAGCTGTTCTCCGCGCTGTGCCACCAAGGGGACATATACGACGCCTCCGCCGCCGCCGTACCCCACCTGGCCCGGCTGGCCCTCGAAGGGCCCGGCCACCGGCGGGAGCTGCTCTGGCTGATCGCCTCCCTCGCGGACGGCTCCGGGAAACCCGCCGAACGCGCCGCCGCACGGCGGGCCGTGGCCGAGGCCGTGCCGGCCCTGCTGCCGTTCGCGCACGACACCGACGCGGAGATCCGCGACGCCATGGTGCTGCTGGTCACGTCGCTCGGCCACCCGTACGCACTCCCGCTGCTCCCGCTGCTGCGCGCCCGGCTCGACACGGAACCCGTCACCGAGGTGCGCGCGCACGTGGTGACCGCGCTCGCCCTGCTGGAGGCGGGCGACGGCGCCTGGCGGCACGGCCTGCTGGCCGACCCCCGCCCCCTCGTGCGGCTCGCCGCCGCCGAGGACCTGCTGCGCACCGCCGAACTGCCGCTGCCCGGTGAGCTGGTGGACGTCTGCGCCCGGGCGTACGCGGCCCATCCGCACGACCGCGAGGACGGCTCCTGGCCGCACCCCTACCGCCCGTTCACCGACCGGCTCCTGGAGGAGGACCCGGACGCCGCCCTGCGGGCCCTCGCCCGGGGCGTACCGCTCGCCGACGAGATCATCGAGCGCTGGCGGGACCGCGAGGCGGAGACACTGCCCTGGGTGCTGCAGGAACTCGGCGGCGCGCCATGGGAGTTGTACCGGCTGGCCCGGACGGCCTGCGCGCTGCCGGCTGAGGCCCGCCCGCGCGTACGGGAGCGGGTGCGGCCGTACCGGGACGCGGACGACTCGGACGTGCGGGCCGCCGCGCTCACCGTGCTGGCCCGCGCCGGTGCGGCCGAGGCGGTGCCGGAGGTCGTACGGCTGGTCGAGGATGTGCCCGGCCTGGACGGCACCCTCCGTGCCGTCACCGCGGTGACGGACGTGTTCGGGGCGGAGGCGCTGCCCGTGGCGCGGGCCGTGGCCGGGCGGCTCGGGGCGGCCCCGCCGCGGCTGGCCGCGGTACTGGCGCGGTATCCCGAGGTGGCCGTGGAGGTCGTGGACCACCTCGCCGCGCTGGTGCCCGGCGGCACCGACGGCCACGGCGGCGCGGTCGCCGTCCTCGGCGCGCTCGGCCCGGCCGCCGGTGCCGTCGGCGCCCAGGCGCTGCGGGCGGCGGCGACCGGAGGCGACTGCCCGGTGTCGCCGGCCGCCGCGCTGGCGTACCACCGGGTGACCGGCGATCCGGAGCCCGCGCTCACTCTCCTCGGTGCGCAACTCGCGGAAGGGACCTCGGGGGCGCTCGCGCGGACGGGGGAACTGGGGCCGGCCGCCGCGCCGTTGCTGCCGCTCGTCGAGCCGTGGCTGGCGACCGGGCACACGGCCGGCCGCCGGGGCCGGGCGGCCCTGACCGTGTGGCGTGTCACGGGCCGGAGCGAGGACACGGTGGAGCCGCTCGCCCGGTGGCTGGTCGCCGACGGCTTCCGGTCCCCCTGCGTGCCTCCCGCCCTGCCGGCGCTGGCCGCGCTCCGCCTGCTGCCGCGGTTCGCCGTGGACCCGCTGCGCGAGGCCGCCGAGTCGGCCCGCCGCGTCGCCCACGACCTGTTCGTGACGGGCGCCCCGCACCCGGACTACGTCCTGCGGTCCGCCGTGCGCGAGCTGCTCGCGACGGCGAAAGTGCTCGACTGAGGCAGCCGCGTCCGCATACCGAGACGGCATGACGGACACGCCCATCGCGGGCAAGCCCGTGATCAGGGCCTTGTGCGCGCCCCGGTGACCCACGCAGCGTCAACTTCCCGCCAAGGAAGCGTCCAAGCAGTGAGAGGAGACTCCTGCCCGGGGCCGGTGTCTGCTTCAATGGGCGCATGGCCAGCTTCCAGAAGATCACCGCGACGGGTCGCCATGACCTCGAGCCCTTCTGGCCTTCCCGTCAGCACCACGACTTCGACCGGGTGTGTTGCCGCGTGATGAACGCGCGGGCCCTCTAAAGCCGTAACCCCCGGCCTTCGGCCAGCGCGGAACGACGTACGTCCCCGGCGCGCCCGACCACGAATCGCGGCCGTCGCCCCACCCGACGAACCTCTCGCGCGAAAGAGCTGACCTCTCATGGCGACCACTCGTTCCCTCTCCTCCCCCTCCACCCTCACCGCCCCCGCCCGGCACCGGCTGCGCGCCGTCGACCGGGACGAGGTGGTCGACGTCGCGGACTTCCTGCCGCCGGGCGCCACCTGGCTGCCCGCGCCGCAGCACACCCTGCCCACCCTGCCCGGCCAGCCGCCGATGGTCGGCTACCTGGTGCTGGTCCCGGCCGACCAGCGGCCGCCGTTCCTGCCGGTCGCGGTGCCGGACCAGCCGGAGACGACCCCGGACCCGGGTGCCGACCCGGTGGTGCGGATCGACCCCGTGCAGCGCACCGCCAGCGTCGACGGCCGTGAACTCGACCTGACCTACCTGGAGTTCGAGCTGCTGGCCCACCTGGTGGCCCATCCGCACCGGGTGCACACCCGCGACCAGCTGGTCACCACGGTGTGGGGCTACGGCCACGTCGGGGACGGCCGCACCGTCGACGTGCACATCGCCCGGCTGCGCCGCAAGCTGGGCGCCGAGCACCGCCAGGCGATCCAGACGGTGCGCCGGGTCGGCTACAAGTACACGCCGCCGACCGCCCGCTGACCGGCTCTGCCCTCGGCAGAACCCTGTGCCGGCGCACGCCCGCCGCGGGCAGGATCCCCGGTATGAGACTTCTGGTGCTGGGCGGTACGGAGTTCGTCGGACGGGCCGTCGCCCAGGCGGCGCTGGGGCGCGGCTGGGAGGTGACCGTCTTCCACCGGGGGCGCCACCAGCCCCCGCCCGGCGTGCGGTCGTTGCACGGCGACCGCACCGCCCCGGACGGCCTGGCCGCGCTCGCCGCCGACGCCGGCACCTGGGACGCCGTGGTCGACACCTGGTCGGCCGAGCCCCGTGCCGTGCTCGCGGCGGCGCGGCTGCTGCGGGGCCGTGCCGCCCGGTACGTGTACGTCTCCAGCCGGTCCGTGTACAGCTGGCCCTGGCCCTCGCTGGGCGGGGACGCCGAGCTCGGGCCGCTGGTGGAGGGTGCCTTCGCCGACGCGGAGCAGACCGCGTACCCCCAGGACAAGCGGGGCGGCGAGCTGGCCGTCCTGGAGACGTTCGGCGGGCCGGACTCACTGCTGGTGCGGGCCGGGCTGATCCTCGGCCCGCACGAGAACGTCGGTCGGCTGCCGTGGTGGCTGACCCGGATCGCCCGGGGCGGCCCGGTGCTCGCCCCGGGGCCGCGTGCGCTGCCGGTGCAGTTCATCGACGCCCGGGACCTGGCCGGCTGGCTGCTCGGCGCGGTGGAACAGTCGCTGAGCGGGCCGTACGACCTGATCGGCCCGCCGGGACACAGCACCATGGGCGAGCTGCTCGACCTCTGCGTCCGGGTCACCGGCGCGGACGCCGAGCTGCGCTGGACCGACCCGGAGGTGATCCTGGCCGCCGGGATCGAACCGTGGACCGAGCTGCCGGTGTGGGTGCCGCCGGACAGCGAGCTGTACGCCTGCGTCCACCGCACCGACGTGTCCCGTGCGCTGGCCACCGGGCTGGTGTGCCGGCCGGCGGCGCAGACCGTCGCGGACACCTGGCGGTGGCTGACGGAGATCGGCGGCGTGGCCCCGATGCGGCCGGACCGGACGGCCAAGGGTGTCGATCCCGAGGTGGAGGCGAAGCTGCTGGCCGGGGGTGTACCTGACACCACCCCAGGACAGGGGGCCTCGGACGACTGACCCGGCCCGGGGGCGTCGGCGAGACTGACGGCATGAAGACCGACACGCACAGAGACGACTTCCGCACCCGGGCCCGGGGGGTGGTGCTGGACGGAGTGCGGGGGTTCGTCCTGGCCGTCGCGATGCTGCCCGTGGCGGTCCTGTGCTTCGCACTGACCGCCGTCTCCCTCGCGCTCGTCCCGATCGGCATCGGCCTCGTCACGACCCCCTGGATCCTGGGCGCGCTGCGGGAGTACACCAGCACCCGGCGCAGGCTCGCGTACGAGTGGCGCGGGGTGCGGATCGCGGCGGCCTACCGCCCGCTGCCCGAGGGCGCCAACCCCTGGACGCGGACCTTCGCCCTGCTCCGCGACCCGCAGGTCCGGCGGGACGTGCTGTGGCTGCCGGTGGACATGACCGCCGGCTTCGTCACCGCGCTGCTGCCGGCCGTACTGCTGGCCTTCCCGGTCGAGGGATTCCTGCTGGCCGCCGGACTGTGGCGGGCGTACGTGCGCGACAGCGGCGACACCTACTGGTACGCCTTCGTGCCGGTCACCGGGCAGGCGACCGCCTTCCTCGCCGCCGCGCTGGGCGCCGTGGTCCTCGCCGTGGCCTGGCGGCTCACCCCGCGTCTGCTGACCGCGCACTTCCGGCTCACCGGCGCCGTGCTCGGCGGCGACGCCGAACTCGCCGAACGCATCCGGGTGCTGACCGAGACCCGGCAGGACGCCGTGGACAGCTCCGCCGCCGAACTGCGGCGCATCGAGCGGGACCTGCACGACGGGGCGCAGGCCCGGCTCGTCGCCATGGGCATGGACCTCGGCACCATCGAGATGCTGGTGGAGCGGGACCCGGCGCGGGCGAAGCAGCTGCTCGCCCAGGCCCGCCGCAACTCCGCCGAGGCCCTGGAGGAACTGCGCGACCTGGTGCGGGGCATCCACCCGCCGGTCCTCGCCGAACGCGGACTGGGCGACGCCGTACGGGCATTGGCGCTGCGGTTGCCACTGCCCGCGGAGGTGGGCGTGGAGCTGCCCGGCCGGGCGGACGCCCCCGTCGAGTCGGCGGCCTACTTCGCGGTCAGCGAGGTGCTCACCAACGCCGTCAAGCACTCCGGCGCCGAACGGGTCTGGGTGGACCTGCACCACACCGACGGCCGGCTGCGGATCACGGTCACCGACAACGGCAGGGGCGGCGCGGCGATCGGTGCCGGGTCGGGTCTCGCCGGGGTCGAGCGCCGGCTCGGTACATTCGACGGCGTCCTGGCCGTCAGCAGCCCCGTCGGCGGCCCCACCCTGGTGACCATGGAGATCCCGTGCGCGTTGTCCTAGCCGAAGACCTCTTCCTGCTGCGCGACGGGCTGGTCCGGATGCTCCAGGCCTTCGGTTTCGAGATCGCCGCCGCCGTCGAGTCCGGTCCCGAACTGTCCAAGGCGCTGGCCGAGCTGGAGCCGGACGTCGCCGTGGTCGACGTACGCCTGCCGCCCACCCACACGGACGAGGGCCTGCAGTGCGCGCTCGCGGCCCGCCGGGCCCGGCCGGGGCTGCCGGTGCTGGTGCTCTCCCAGCACGTGGAGCAGCTGTACGCGCGCGAGCTGCTCGCGGACGGAACCGGCGGGGTCGGCTATCTGCTGAAGGACCGGGTGTTCGACGCCGAGCAGTTCGTCGACGCCGTACGACGGGTGGCGGCGGGCGGTACGGCGATGGACCCCCAGGTGATCCAGCAGCTGCTGTCCCGGAAGGCCGCCGGCGACCAGCCCCTCGGCCGCCTCACCCCGCGCGAGCTGGAGGTGCTGGAGCTGATGGCGCAGGGCCGGTCGAACGCGGGCATCGCGGCGCAGCTCGTGGTGACGGAACGGGCCATCGCCAAGCACACCTCCAACATCTTCGGCAAACTGGGACTTGAGGTGTCGGACGATGACAACCGGCGCGTACTGGCGGTGCTCGCCCATCTGGACAGGGACCGCTGACCTGCCAACTCCTCTGTTCCGCGAGGAATTTGTGAGACCGGTGAACACCTCTGGGGCGACGTCCGTATGGAAGGACGCCGCTTCACTCCTGTCGGGCGCCCCGACACTGCCCCGCAAGGAAGTCAGAGGAGTTCCATGGGACGCAACACACGAAAACGCCGTACGCCGCTGGCCACCAAGGCCATTGCCGCATCGGCGGCCCTAGCGCTCGGTGGGGGCGGGCTGATCTGGGCGAACTTCTACGCCTCGGCGCACGAGTCGAACAACCAGACGTGGGGAGGCAACCAGACGAAGGCCGCGACGGCGCAGGTCGCGACGGTCTCCTGCCCGGACGTCCAGCAGAAGCTGACGAGCGTGCCCTGGCGGGCCCGTCAGGGCGTGGCGACGGAGCTGGCGAACCTCGACCGGCAGATCACCGAGGCCTACAACCGGCTCGCCTCCACCCGGGACGCGCAGGCCAAGGATCCGAGCTTCGTGCAGAACGCGATCGTCGGCCCCCTCAAGGAGAAGCGGGCGGCGACGATCGACCGGATCCGGATGGACATCCAGCGCGTCGGCGGTTCCTTCGACAACTCGCTCACGCAGCTCGCCGCCTGCACCACGCAGACCGCCAACCAGACCACCGCTGGGGGGAACACCGGTGGTCAGCAACAGAACAACGGTGGTCAGCAGCAGAACGGTGGTCAGCAGCAGAACGGTGGCCAGCAGCAGCAACAGAACGGCGGCCAGCAGCAGGGCAACGCCGGGCAGAACATCGGCGGGCAGGCCGGCAACGGCCCGGTCGCGGCCGACTTCGTCGACATCACCAAGGTCGCGCCGAACGTCCAGGGCAAGCCGCGCCAGCAGCAGGGCGGCTCGACCGGTACGTTCACCACGCGCTGCGGTGTCAACGCCAACAAGAACCACAACACCGACAACGTGATCGTGGCGCCCGGCGTGACCAACGGCGCGCACCACCTGCACGACTACGTCGGCAACCAGAAGGTCAACGCCTTCTCCAGCAACCAGACGTTCCTGCAGGGCGGCACCAGCTGCCAGAACAGGAACGACCTGTCGGCGTACTACTGGCCGGTGGTCCGGGTCCAGGACGGCTCCCAGGACTTCGACCAGAACGCCGACGGCGGTGGCAAGGAAGGCAACGTCGGCAAGATCCTGACCCCGGTGCAGGCCCAGATCAAGTACGTGGGCAGCCCGGCGAGCAAGGTCGTCGCGATGCCGCAGTTCCTGCGCATCATCACCGGTGACGCCAAGACCACCACCAACGGTCTGGCGAACGCCAACGCGCACTGGAGCTGCACCGGTTTCGAGAACAAGGTCCAGCTGACGCAGCAGTACCCGATCTGCCCGCAGGGCAGCAAGGTGGTGCGCACGTTCGCCTTCCAGAACTGCTGGGACGGGCAGAACATCGACAGCGCCAACCACCGTACGCACGTGGCCTTCGCGGACCCGGCGAGCGGTGTCTGCGGGAACGGCTTCAAGGCGATCCCGCAGCTCACGATGCGCCTGGTGTACAACATCACCCCGCCGACCATCCAGAACGGCCAGGTGAAGAACGCCTACGCGGTGGACGGCTTCCCGGAGCAGCTCCACAAGCCGGCCACCGACCACGACGACTTCATCAGCGTCACGACCGGCGGCCTGGCGAACCGGATCGCCAGCTGCATCAACCGCGGCCAGAACTGCGCCTGACCCCGCGCTGATCATCTGACCCGGGCCATGAACGAGGCCGGTGACGGACCCCCCTCCCGTCACCGGCCTCCGGCGTGTCCGCGCCCGGGAGGACCGGGCCGTCAGCCGTGGTGCGCGTGGTGGTCGGTGCCGATCTCCACGTCTCCGCCGAGTGTGCCGCGCAGCGCCTTGACGACCCCGTCGTCGCCGACGGCGACCCACTTGCGGCCGACGAGGTAGTAGCCGCCGTAGTCCTTCGCGTCGTTGATCCACTCGCGCTGGCCGCGGTCGGTGGCGAAGGTGGCGAGGATGAACCTGCCGTCGCCGTTCCTGCAGATGGCCTGGCGGATCTCGTCGGCGTCGGTCTGCATGTTCGGCTTGCACTTCACCTCGGCGGCCAGGCTCTCCAGGCTGCCGGTCGCGGCGGGCGGGACCGCCTTGGTGTCGTCCCCGTTCGAGCCGCAGCCCGCCAGCGCGAGTACGGCCGCCGCACAGAGCACCGCACGTGTCACCCTCATCTGTTCCTCCGGTCCCGGTCGGCCAAGCATGCCTCAGCTCCTCCGGATACGGCTGCGGGCCGCCGGGTGCTCAATTCCGGTACCGGACGGGCACGGTGGTCCCCGGAAGGGTGAATCACCCGTCCGGGGGTGACCAACCTCCCGGCCCGCTCGTTCTCCCGGACGTGCAGTCACAGGATGTAGCCCAGCGTCACGCACCCACCGCCACCGAGGACACCGGGCCGGTCGGCCTCGAGCAGGCCGAGGCCGCGCTCGTCGAGCACTACCCACGACTGGTCCGGATCGCCTACCTGGTGCTGCCGCCGGGCCTCGGCCGCAGCCGCCGGGTGCTGACCGCACACGCCCTCGCCCAGCGCTCCCTGCCCCGGGGCCGCGGGCAGCAGTGCGCGATCCCGGCCCAGGCCCCGGGCCGGGAGGGCGAGCTGGGGTACGCCTTCCTGCGGGAGCGTGTCCTGCGCGCGGCCCTGGAGACGGCCCGCCCCCGCAGGGGTCTGTCCCGGCTCTCCCCCCTGCCGCCGCTGCTGCCCCAGGTGTGGGGCCTGAGGCTGTTCCCGCGGTCGGGCGGCGCCGACGAGCTAGCCCTGGACCAGCGGCTGTCCGCCCTGTCCGGCCCGGCCCGCGCCGCCTATGTGCTGCGCGGCCTGGAGGAACTGTCCGACGCCGACATCCGTACGGTCCTCACGGCCGCCGGGGTCGACGACCCGGGCGGCGCGCTGGCCGACGCGAACGGCCTGCCGACCCAGCCCGCGCTGCTCTCCTCCGCCGAGTTCGACCCGTGTCTGCTCCAGGCCCGGCCCACCGATCTGATGCGCCGCCGCCAGCACACCAAGGCCGCGCTCGCGGCCGCCGCGGCACTCGCGGTGTGCGGGGCGCTGGCCGCCCTGCCCGGCGGCGGCTGGGGCCCGGACGGCGCCGCCGCACCCGCCTACGCCGGGAATCCGGCCGCCGAGGCCGCCCTCGACCCCGGCCGGCTCATCCAGGTCTCCCCCGTCGCGTGGGAGTCCGCCGCCCGCACCGACTTCTCGGTGTGGCCCGCGCGCGGCCCGCTCACCGGCGACACGGCCCTGCTGCGCCGCGCCCTCGCCGTATGGGCCCGCCCCGGCGAGACCGTCCACGTCTCGGCGACCCCCGGCACCGACACCGGCGGCCCGGCCGGCCCGCCCCAGCTGCTGTACGCGGGCCAGGTCGCGGGCGCCCGCGTGGTGATGCTGTACGACGGGCTGCGCATCGCGCGGTACGCCGAGCCGGTCGACGGCACCCAGGGCGCGGCCCTCGACCTCGCCCGCGCCGACGCCGCCACCGGCCCCGAGGCGAGCGCGCTGGTGCTGGGCCGCTCGGACGGCAACGTCCAGTACCTGACCGCGCCCTGGGTGAAGAAGGCGGCCTCGCGGGACCTGACGAAGCCGGAGTCCGCCGCGACCCCGCTGACCCTCAGCGACGGCATCACCGCCCCGCTGGCCAGCCCGGCGCTGCGCCCCGGCACCTGCACCTCCTGGACGGTGCTGCAGCTGACCGACGCCACCGGCTCCCGGCTCAGCACCGACCTGGGTGAGTTGGTACCGGCCCATCTCACCGCCGGCCGGCCCGGCGCGACCGGCGAGGCGTCCGGTGCGGCGGGGCTGCGGGCCTGGGCGCCGTACGCCTGCTCGCTGTCGCTGGAGCGCTCCGCGGGGGTGCGCAGCGTCAACGCCTGGACGTTCGCCGACCAGCCGCTGCCCGACGGCAGCGGGGCGGCCGACTGGGTGTGCACCAGGGCCGAGACCTGGCGGGGCGACGGTACGGGCGCGTTCGCCCAGTTCCACCCGCCGGGCGGGCGGGTCGGTGCGGTGGTCGCCAAGGGTACGGACGCCCGGTCCTGCGGGCCGCGTGATCCCCATGTGCTGGCCGGGGTGCTGTGGAAGTCCGCGGCCGGGCACTGGTATCTGCTGGCGGCGGGCGACAAGGACACGGCGTCGATCCAGGCGGGGGGCGGGGTCACCGCCGCGGGGCAGGGCCGGTTCCTGGTGGCCCGGGCCAAGCAGGGGGCACGGGCCGACCTGAAGGGCACACTGGAGGACGGGCGGCCGGTCACCGGGCTGCGGTAGGCCCGGGGTTGTTGACACCGGCGTAAACAAGGTCCGCCACGGGGGTTCTCAGTACCCGTACCCGCCAGTACATTGACGCCATGTCTAACACGCAGGCCCGGGTGCCCCTCAAGGCACGCAAGGTGTCCTTCTCCTGGGACGGCACGCCGTTGCACTGGGTGCCGGGAGATCCGTTCACCACGCACACCATCAACGTGCTGCACCTGCTGCTGCCCGCCGGTGAGCGGTGGTTCGTGCACGTGTACAAGCAGGTGCTGCCGTACATCCGGGACGACCGGCTCCGCGAGGACGTCATCGGGTTCATCGGCCAGGAGGCGATGCACTCCCAGGCCCATGACGAGGTGCTGCCGCACCTGCGGGAGCAGGGGCTCGATCCGACGCCGTACACCGCGCAGGTCGACTGGTTCTTCGAGAAGCTGCTCGGCGACCGGACGCTGCCGCCGGGCAGGCCGCGCCGCTGGTGGCTGATGGAGCGGGTCGCGCTCATCGCCGCCATCGAGCACTACACCGCGTTCCTCGGCAACTGGGTGCTCAACGCCGGCGAACTGGACCGGCGCGGCGCCGATCCGACCATGCTGGACCTGCTGCGCTGGCACGGCGCGGAGGAGGTGGAGCACCGCTCCGTCGCCTTCGAGCTGTTCATGCACGTCGACGGCAGTTACCGCCGGCGCGTACGGACCTGGGCCACGGCCTTTTCGGCACTGGTGTTCCTGTGGCAGCGCGGGGCGCGGTTCTTCATGGAGAACGACCCGACCCTCGTCGACGGCAAGGCCTCCTTCAGGGAGTTCCACGTCCGCGGCAGGCGGGGCCTGCTCCCCACGACCGGGGACATGCTCCGGTCCATCCCCCGCTACCTCAGCCGCGCCTACCACCCCTCGCAGGAGGGCGACACCGAACAGGCCGTCGCCTACCTGGCCTCCTCCCCGGCGGCCACGGCGGCGGAGAGGAGGGGCGCCTGATGGCGAAGGTGCGCAACCTCGCGCTCGTCGCGGGCGCCGCCCTGCTGACCCGGCGGGCTCTGCGCCGCCGTATCCAGGCCTCACCGCTGTGGCCGCTGCCCGCGCTGGAGGAGCCCACCTCGGGCCGGCCGCGCTCGCGGACCCTGCGCCTGCTGGTGACCTCGCGCGAGACGGTGGCCGACGGTGTCGTCCGGCTCCGTCTGGAGGGGCGGGACCTGCCGCGCTGGGAGCCCGGAGCCCATCTCGACCTCGTCCTGCCGTCAGGTCTCGTCCGGCAGTACTCGCTGTGCGGCGACCCCGGGGACACCTCCGCGTACACCGTCGCGACCCGGCTGGTCGAGAACGGGCGGGGCGGCTCGCGCGAGGTGCACGAGCAGGTGACGGAGGGCATGGAACTGGAGGTGCGGGGGCCCCGGAACCGGTTTCCGCTGATCGAGGCGCCGTCGTACGTCTTCGTCGCCGGCGGGATCGGGATCACCCCGCTGCTGGCGATGCTGCGGTCGCTTCCGGGGGACGCCGAGTGGCGGTTGCTGTACGCGGGGCGCGACAGGGCCTCGATGCCGTTCCTGGAGGAGGTCGAGAAACTGGGCGGAGACCGGGTGACCGTCGTGGAGGGAAGGCCGGACCTCGACACTCTCGAGGTGGGCGAGGGGGCCGCCCTCTACTGTTGCGGGCCCGAGGGACTCATGACGGCCGTCGCGGCACGCTTCCCGGACGTCCGCCTCGAGCGGTTCGCACCGCATGCGCCGTCCGGCGGCGACGCGCAGTTCGAGGTCGAACTCAGGCGCAGTGGACGGACGTTGACCGTCCCGGCCGACTCCACCGTGCTGCACGCCGTACGCGGGGAACTGCCGGACACCGCCTACTCCTGCGAGCAGGGCTTCTGCGGGACCTGCCAACAGCGGGTGCTGGCCGGGGAGATCGACCACCGCGACGAGCTGCTGACCGACGAGGAGCGGGCCGACTCGATGCTGATCTGTGTGTCCCGGTCCAAGAGTGATCGTTTGGTGCTCGACATGTGATCACCTCTGATCGGGATCTGATCGGTAAGGTGTGCGCCATGAGTACCGGGGTTCGCCGCAGAATGGGCGTCGAGGAGCGGCGGCAGCAGCTGATCGGCGTCGCCCTCGACCTGTTCAGCCGACACTCGCCCGACGAGGTCTCCATCGACGAGATAGCGGCGGCCGCGGGCATCTCACGCCCGCTGGTGTACCACTACTTCCCCGGCAAACTCAGCCTGTACGAGGCCGCTTTGAAGCGTGCCGCGGAGGATCTCGCGGGCCGCTTCGCCGAGCCGCACGAAGGGCCGCTCGGCGCCCGGCTGCTGCGCGTGATGCACCGCTTCTTCGACTTCGTGGACGAGCACGGCCCCGGTTTCTCGGCACTGATGCGCGGCGGCCCGGCGGTCGGCTCCTCGGCGACGAACGCGCTCATCGACTCGGTGCGGCAGGCCGCCTATGACCAGATGCTTTCGCACTTGGGCGTCACCGAGGCGCCCGCGCGACTGGAACTGGTCGTTCGCTCCTGGGTCTCGCTCGCCGAGTCAACGGCCCTGATCTGGCTGGAGGGCCGGCGCGTCCCGCGCGCCGAACTGGAGATCCAGCTGGTGCACGACTTCGCCGCGCTGACCGCCGTGAGCGCCGCCCACGACGAGGACATGGCGGACCTGCTGAAGAAGATGGTCAAGGACGAGCCGACCGACGGCCCCTTCGCGGAGCTCGTCGGCCGGCTCATCACCCTCGGTTGACGCGAGCCTACTTCGCCGCCCGTGTGAACACCGCCACCGTCCGGGCCGGGACGGCGAACGTTCCCGTGCCGGAGGTGTAGGCCGAGGTCCTCACCACCGGGTCGGCACCGGCGGCCTGCACCGGGTGCAGCCGGTAGTGCGTGCCGGCGAGCGCGCCGACCGTCTGCTCCTGCCGCTGCGGGGTCGCGTTGAAGACCACGACCAGATCACCGAGCCGCATGGTGAGGACACCCGGTGTCTCGTCCTTGCCGGACAGCGGGAAGGACAGCTCGTCCTGCACCTGCGCGGTCGTGCCCAGGGAGAACGCCCTCTCTGTCGTACGGATCCTCAGCAGGTCCCGGTAGGCGGCGGAGGCGCCGGTGATCTGGTCGCAGCCCACCTTGACCGTGCTCAGCAGCGGCCGGGCGTAGTCCCACTTGGACTGGTTGTCGGCCGCCATGGGCAGTCCCCGCCCGAAGCCGTTGCCGTCGGCGCAGTTCCAGTGGATGGCGTTGAACCAGTCCCCGCTGTCGAAGGAGTTGCGGTCCAGCGACTTCGAGCGCAGCAGGTCGGTGCCCGCCTGGGACAGGGACGGCCCCTGCGAGAGGCCGGCCGTGGCCATCGCCAGGACCTGCATCCGGGCCCGGTCGGACGCCGAGATGCCCTTCGGGAGCTTGTAGGCCAGCGCGTCGAACAGGGACTCGTTGTCGTGCGCGTCGACATAGGCGAGGGCGTCGCCGGGTGCGTCGGCGTATCCGGCGGGCGAGCCGTTGTAGTCGATCTCCGCTCCGGTGACCTGCCTGCCGCCGGTGTCCGTGAAGTGGTACTTGGCGAGGTTGCCGGTCAGGCCGACCTTGATGAGGTCCTGGTAGTGCAGGAGCCGCGCCCGCTGCTCCTCCCGCGAGCCGTTGGCGGCGGAGGAGTTGGGGTCGGTGTACAGCCCGGACGCGAAGCCCTGGACGCCGGGGTCGGAGTCGAAGGGGCTGCCGCCGCGCACCGCGTCACGCGCCCGGTCGGAGAAGGTGGCGATGCCGGTGCCGGCCATGTTCTTCTGCGTGGCCTGCACGAACCGGGCGTCGTCGGCGACCTCCCCGAAGTTCCAGCCCTCGCCGTACAGGATGATCTTCTTGCCGTCGACGCCGTCCTTCTTCGGGGTCAGCGCGTCGAGGGCCTTCCTGACCGCGAGGATGTTGGCCTTCGGGTGGTGGCCCATGAGGTCGAAGCGGAACCCGTCGACCTTGTACTCCTTCGCCCAGGTGACGATCGAGTCCACGACCAGCTTGCCCATCATCGCGTTCTCCGGCGCGGTGTTGGCGCAGCAGGTGCTGTTGGCCACCGAGCCGTCGGCGAGGAGGCGCTGGTAGTAGCCGGGCACGATCCTGTCGAGCACGCTGGTGTCGGCCTGGCCGCTGGCCGCCGTGTGGTTGTAGACGACGTCCATGACGACCCGCAGGCCGTCCTCGTTCAGCCCCTGGACCATCCTGCGGAACTGGACCGTACGGGCCGTGCCGTCCGGGTCGGTGGCGTACGAGCCCTCGGGCACGGTGTAGTGGTACGGGTCGTAGCCCCAGTTGTAGGCGTCCTTCGCGGCGGTCTTCGCCACACACGCCTGCTGGTGGTCGGAGTCGGCCGCGTAGGAGGCCAGGTCGCAGTCCGGGCTCGCCTGGTCGGCCTTCTTCTCCGGGACGGTGGCGAAGTCGAAGGCGGGCAGCAGGTGGACGTACGACGTCCCGGCCTTCGCCAGCGCGCGCAGGTGCTTGGAGCCGTCGCTGTCCTTGTCGGTGAAGGCCAGGTAGGTGCCCGGGTGCTGCGAGGTGCGGTCCTCGACGGAGAAGTCCCGGATGTGCAGCTCCTGGATCTGCGCGTCCTTCAGCGGTACGGCCCGGGGCTTGTGCAGGGCCGACCAGCCGCTCGGGGCGAGGGACCTGTCGTCCAGGTCGACGACGAGGCTGCGCTCGGAGTCGGCGGTGAGGGCGAGCGAGTAGGGGTCGGTGACCTTGTTGGTGACCATCGCGCGGACGCTGGGCGCCCAGACCTTGACGACGTACCGGTAGGGCTTGCCCTTCCAGGACGCGGGGCCGGTGACGGACCAGACGCCGGTGGCGGCGTCGTGGTGCATGGACGTGACCGAGCCGTCCAGCTCCAGTGAGACGCTCTGCGCGGTCGGCGCCCACACGGAGAGCGTCGGCTTCCCGTCGTGGAAGACCGGCCCGAGCGCGGCCTTGGTGGCACCCGGGTAGAGATCGTCCAGCACGCCCGCGATCTGCACCCCGGTCGCGGCGAGGACGGCACCGTTGGCGGCCCGCTGCGAGACGACCAGCTGGCCCTTCAGCGCCGCGCGCACCCGGTCCCGGTCACGCGGGTCGACGGACCAGGCGGTGTAGTCCTTCAGGTGCGGGAACCTCGCCTTCTGGGCGTCGGTCAGCGTGGACTTCTCCAGCCGGATCCAGCGCTCGTCGTCGCTGGCCAGGGCTCCGTCCTTGACGGTGATCGAGCCGTCGCGGCTGTACAGCAGCTGGGTGGAGGCGGCGCCGTCCACGCCGTTCCAGGCGAGGGTGTTCCGGTCGATCCAGATCGCCTTGGAGGTGCTCAGGTCGAGGGCGGCGGCGCTGCCCGCCGGCTGCGGCAGCAGGTGTTCCTCCTGGCCGTTCACCAGCCACACCTCGTGGCCGTCGGCCCTGAGGTCCAGGGACTGGTCGGCCGGGAGATCCTTGTCGTCGCCCTTGTGGATGATGTAGCTGAGGCTGGTGGCACCCTCGGTGAGCGGAACCTCGAAAACCGCGCCATAGGCATCAGTCTCGACCGGCTTCAGCGGGTTCGACCAGTCGGTGGGGTGCGCGGCACCCGTCCAGACGTGCAGGCCCCAGCCGTCGTAGTTCCCGTCGGCGCGGTGGTAGTGGATGACCGCCTTGGACGTGTCCTGCGCCGGGTAGTCGGGCTTCCGCGTCAGTACGTCCGGCTTCCCCTGCTCGACCCAGACCTCACCTGTCCTGGTGACGTCGATGCTCCGGTCGGCGGAGACGTCCTTGTTCCCCTTCTTGTCGATGACCAGGAAGCCGACGTTGGACGCGCCGGGCTTGAGCTTGACCCAGGCGAAGGCGCCGTAGGCGTCCCGGCCGGTGAAGGGATGGCTGGCGGGCCAGTTCGTGGCCTCGCCGTCGGCGATGTCGCCCCAGGCGTACAGGCCCCAGTTGCCGTAGTCGCCGTCGGCGCGCTTGTAGTGGACGATCGCGTAGTCGCGGGAGGAGGCCGTGGGGACCCCGGGCGCGGGCGGGGTGCCGGTGGTGCTGCTCGCCGTGGCGCTCGCGGTGTGCCCGGCCGAGTCGGTCACGACGGCCTTGTAGCGCAGCGTGGTCCCGGCGGGGACGTCCTTGCCGAGGGTCTGGGTGACCTTGTACGGCGCGTGGTCGGCGGAGCCGAGGACCTGCCACTTGGCGTCGCCGACCTGGGCGGCGAAGACGACCCGGTTCAGCTGACCGCCGTCGGCATCCGCGCTGACGTCCACCGTGCCGGTGGCTCCGGCGGCCGGGGCCTTCAGGGTGATCGTCGGCTCGGCGGCGGGCTTGTCGAGCGGGCCCGCGGCCTTGTAGACGACGGCGGACTCGGCCGGGACGGTGACGCTGACCTTGCGGTCGCCGTCGGACGTCACGGAGCCGGTGGCGCCGTAGACGCCCCGGTACGCCATGCCGGCGGACCCGGTCGCGAAGCTCGCGGTCTGCGCGGTGCCGGCGTTGTTGAGGGCGACGACGTACTCCTGGCCGGTCTTCGCGTCCGTCCGTGTGAAGGCGTAGACACCGGCGCCGTCGGCCGCGTAGCGCTCGGTCTGGACACCGTCGGTCAGGGCCGGGGTGGCCGCACGCAGCCCGGCGAGCGCGGCGATCTGCCGGTACAGGGGCGCCGAGGTGTCGTAGGAGTCGCTCGCGTGGGTGCGGTCGGTGCCGATCTCGTCGTCGTCGAGGTAGTCGGCGACCTTGGAGGCGAACATGGTCTGGCGGGCGTCCTTGTCGCCGCCGGAGCCGGTGAAGCCCTGCTCGTCGCCGTAGTAGACGACCGGGTTGCCGCGGCTGAGGAACATCAGCTCGTTGGCCAGCTCGTCCTTCTTCAGGATCTCGGCGTCGGTCGCCTTCGGGTTGTCCTGCTTCAGGAAGGAGCCGATACGGCCCATGTCGTGGTTGCCGAGGAAGGTGACCTGCTCGTACGCGTTGGCCCTGTCGGTCGTGTACTTGTAGTCGTCGCCGAGGACGCCCGCGAGTTTCCGCGCGCTGCCGCCCTGGGAGGCGTAGGCGCGGGCAGCGTCCTGGAAGGGGAAGTCGAGGGTGGCGTCGAGGCGGCCCTGGGTGACGTACGGGGACGTGATGTTCGTGTCGGCGGAGTAGACCTCGCCGAACATGAAGAAGTTCTTCCGCCCGCGCGACGCCGCGTAGGTGTCCAGCGCGGTGGCCCACTGGGTCCAGAACGGCAGGTCGACGTGTTTGACGGTGTCGATCCGGAAGCCGTCGACGGCGAAGTCCCTCACCCACCGCTCGTAGATCTTCTCCATGCCGTGCACGACCTCGGGACGCTCGGTCCACAGGTCGTCCAGGCCCGAGAAGTCACCGTAGGTCGTGGACTCGCCGGCGTACGTCGAGTCGCCCCGGTTGTGGTACATCGTCGGGTCGTTGAGCCAGGCCGGGACCTTGGACCGGCTGGTGACCTTCGGGGTGTACGGGAAGGAGCCGGTGTCGACGGCCGGGAACTTCCTGCCGCCGTCCGCGTAGTCGGCGTCGTCGAAGGGCCGGCCGTCCTTGGTCAGGTAGGGGAAGGCGCCCTTGGAGAGGTAGTCGGAGGACTTCTCGTCGTGGTCCACGACGTCGGCGGTGTGGTTGGCGATGACGTCGAAGAAGACCTTCATGCCCTTGGCGTGCGCCTGGGAGATGAGGGTCTTGAGGTCCTTGTTGGTGCCGAAGTGCGGGTCGACCTGGGTGAAGTCGGTGATCCAGTAGCCGTGGTACCCGGCGGAGGCGTTGCTGCCCGTGCCCTGCACGGGACGGTTCTTGAAGAGGGGGGCCATCCAGATGGCGGTGGTGCCGAGCCCCTTGATGTAGTCCAGCCGCTTGGTCAGGCCCTTGAGGTCGCCGCCCTGGTAGAAGCCCTTGTCGGTGGGGTCGTACCCGGTGGTGAGGCGTGAGCCGGTGAGTCCGCCCTCGTCGTTGGAGCCGTCCCCGTTGGCGAAACGGTCCGGCATGACGAAGTAGAACTGCTCGCGGGTGTCGCCGTGCCGCGCGGGCTGGGCGGCGAGGGCCGCGTCCGACGGGGGCGCGGGCGGGGTGGCCGCGTGGGCGGCCAGTGGCTGGATCAGTGCGGCGGCGAGGGCTACGGCGGTGACGGCCGCGGCCCGTCTCGCTCTGGGTATCACAGGCGGTAACTCCTAGCGAATGCGGCTCTGTTGGGTCCGACCCGGCGCGACCGTATCGCTGCCGAAAGCTTTACAGCAATGGTCTTGAAACTCATAGCAAGAAGTTTCAGCGTCAATCGTGACGTGCCCGCCGCCACGACCGACTGGGGCACCGACGTCTACGTCGTCGGCGTCGTACCCGACGTGGAGCAAGCCGGTCATCGTCCCCAAGAGCACGTCCTTCGCGTACACGTACGTCAAGGAGGACGGCTCCGGGAACGTGACCTGGGGAGTCCGGGGCGAACCGCACCTACACGACGGGCGGTTCGTCCGGCTGCACGACGAGTGACACGTGGAAGTGGCTCAGCAGCTCGACTTCCCCGCATAGAGGGCGAGCGCCGTGTCGGCGCCCAGGGTGGCGGTGAACTGTCCGCTGGAGTTCACCGCCACCGGCTTGCCGCTCTGCACGTCGCAGTAGGTGCCTGCCGGCAGGGAGGTCTGGTAGGTGCGGGTCTGCGACGAGGACTCGTGGTTGATCGCCACGTAGCCCTTGGTGCCGCGGCCGAAGGCGATCCAGTTGTTGCCGTCGTCCCACCAGTTCGAGACGGACTCACCCCTCGTCGCGTTGCGGAAGGCGACCATCGACCTGATCTCCGGCCAGGCGTGCTGGCACTTCCAGCCGTCCTGCCAGCAGGCGTCGACCCGGCCGTTGTTCGGCGGGCCCGCGTCCGCGTCGGACCACTCGTAGCCGGAGTTGACGTCCGGGGAGCCGTAGGGCCAGGCCAGCATGAAGACGTTGGCCAGGGTGTAGTCGGCGCCGGCCTTGTAGTTCAGGGTGGAGCCGTTGCGTTCCGTGTCGTGGTTGTCGACGAAGACGCCGGCGACCGGGCTCTTCAGGTAGCCCCAGCCCTCGCCGAAGTTGGTGAGATACGCCAGCTTCTCGTGGGTGAAGACGCGCTTGAGGTCGTAGGCGTAGCGGAACTCCTGGACGTCCCCGTTGCCGGTGTACTCGGAGGGCTGGACGGCCTCGTTCGCGCCGTAGATGACCTCCTGCTTCCAGTAGACGGAAGGGTTGGTCAGGCGGGACTTGATGTTCGCCAGGTCGTCGGCGGGGATGTGTTTCGCCGCGTCGATGCGGAAGCCGTCGGCGCCCAGGGAGAGCAGGTCGTTCATGTATCCGGCGATGGTCCTGCGGACGTACTCCTCGCCGGTGTCCAGGTCGGCGAGCCCGACCAGTTCGCAGTGCTGGACGTTCCAGCGGTCCTGGTAGTTGGTGACCTGGGAGGTGCAGTCGTCGAAGTCGGGGGACGAGTACAGGCCCGGATAGTCGTACTTGGTGTACGCCGAACCGCCGGTGCCGGTGCCGCTGCCCGACGACATGTGGTTGACGACGGTGTCCACGACGACCTTCAGACCGGCCGCGTGACAGGTGTCGATCATGTTCTTGAACGCGGTGCGGTCGCCGAGGCGGCCCGCGATCTTGTAGGCCACCGGCTGGTACGAGGTCCACCACTGCGAGCCCTGTATGTGCTCGGCCGGTGGGGAGACCTGGACATAGCCGTAGCCGGCGGGGCCGAGGGCGGTGGTGCACTCGTGGGCGACCGAGGCGTAGTTCCACTCGAAGAGGACGGCGGTGACGTCCTTGGTGCCGGGCGGGGAGGCCTCGGCGACACCGGTGGGGACGGTGAGGGGGACCGCCAGGCCGGCCACGAGGGCGAGCGAGGCGGCCAGGGTCCTTCTGGCCATGTGTGCTCCTGCACTTCGTTGTGCGTGTGGGGGGAGTTTGACTGATCAACGACCAACGGGTGGCGTGAACCTAACCGTTACGCCAACGTTTCAGCAAGATGCAGAAACAAATTCCAACAGGTGGCTTGACGAGGCCAGTTCGCCCGTCACAGGCGCAGGGCGGACCCGCGGTCGCCCGTCGTGCAGGGCGGGCTGGGCGGTGTGCCGTCTCCGCCGCGGGGTGAGCCCGACCATTCCGCACGGCCGCACGCTCGCGCTCGTCGGGGACAACGGCGCGGGCAAGAGCACCTTGGTCAAGGTGCTGCGCCGCTTCTACGACCCGACCCGGGGCAGCATCCGGTGGGACGGCACCGACCTGCGCGAGCTGAACCGGGCCGAGCTGCGCCGTCGCATCGGGGCGGTGTTCCAGGACTTCGTGCGCTACGACCCGACGGCCGCCGAGAACATCGCGGGCGGGTGGCGCCGGCCGGGGCCTTCCTGCGGGAGGACCCCGATCTGCTGATCCTGGACGAGCCGGCCTCGGGGCTGGATCCGCAGGCCGAGCACGAGATCCAGGAGGCTCTGCGGCTCCACCGGCGGGGCCGGACGAGCCTGCTGGTCTCGCACCGGCTGGGCACGGCGCGGGATGCGGACCTGATCGTGGTGCTGGGGGACGGGACGGTCGTGGAGTCGGGCGGGTGCGCGGAGCTGGTCGCGGCCGGCGGACGGTACGCGGGGCTGTTCCGCCGGCGGGCCGAGGGGTGTGTGCGGTGATCGTTGTGTTGTCGCCGGTCGCCGCGGTGGCCAGGGGTGTGCTGGGGGTGTGCTGGGGTCCGGCACCGGATGGTGGTGATCACCGTGAAGGGGGTGAGCATGCGGCCGACGCTGCGGGCCGGGGATGTGCTGATCGGACGCCGGACGGGCGCGGGCCGGCTGCGGTCGGGGCAGATCGTGGTGGTCGGGATGCCGGAGCCGGGCGCCGGCTGGAAGAGCTGGAGCCGGCCGGACCGGGCCTCCCGCTTCATGATCAAGCAGCTCGCGGCCGTGCCCGGCGAGGTGGTGCCGGCCGCCGGACGGGACCGGCTCGGGGCGGGCACGGTGCCGGCCGGATCCGTGGTGGTGCTGGGCGACAACCTGCAAGAGAGCGTGGCCTGCCGGGAGATCGGTTACTTCCCGGTGGAACGGGGGTCGGGGTGGCGGTGCGCACGTATCGCCGCAGTCCGGAGGACATGCGGGGGTAACGGGGACGTCACGCTTGCAGGATCTCGCGGAAATTTCCTTGCAACATCTTTCGCAAGGACTTGCAGCCTTGCTACGTTCCTCCCGCGCCCGGCGGCCGTCGATTGGGACAGACGGCACCCGCGGTCTTCCCAAGGGATGATCCGGGCAACCCTCTTCTAGGAGTTCATATGCGACGTGGCATATCGATCGCCGCCGCGGCCACCGTGGTCGCCCTGGCCGCCACCGCCTGCGGCGGCTCGGACAACAAGGCCAGCGGCAAGCCGAAGGACCCCAAGGACGTCTCGGGCACGATCACCTACTGGGACACGTCCGACGCGGCGACCGAAGCCCCGACGTACAAGGCCCTGATCAAGCAGTTCGAGGCCAAGTACCCGAAGATCAAGGTGAACTACCAGAGCATCCCGTTCACCGACGTCGAGCAGAAGTTCAAGTCGGCCGCCAAGAGCGGCAAGGGCGCCCCGGACGTGGTGCGCACCGACGTGGGTCTGATGGCCGAGTACGCCTCGCTGGGCTACATCGCCCCGCTCGACGGCACCGCCGCGCTGCAGAACACCTCGGACTTCAGCACGGGCGCGCTGAACACGGCCAAGATCAACGGCAAGACCTACGGCGTCCCGTCGGTCACCGACACCCTGGGCCTGCTGTACAACAAGGACCTGTTCAAGAAGGCCGGCATCGCCAAGCCGCCGGCCACCTGGGACGAGTTCATCGCCGACGCCAAGACGATCAAGAAGAAGACCGGCGCGTACGGCACCTACGTCAACCCGGACTCCTACTTCCTGCTCCCGCTGCTGTACAGCAACGGTGCCGACATGGCCGACACCTCGGCGAAGAAGATCACCATCGGCGACAGCAACGCCGTCACCGCGCTGAACACCGCGAAGAAGATCTACGACGAGGCGTCGATGAAGGTCGACTTCGCGAACGCCTACCAGAACATGCAGACCGCCTTCAAGAACGGCAAGGTGGCCATGCTGATCCAGGGCCCCTGGTCCGTCAGCGACGACCTGACCGGCTCGGCGTTCAAGGGCAAGGAGGCCAACCTCGGCTACGCGCCCGTCCCGGCCGGCGCCGGCGGCAAGGCCCAGGCCCCGACCGGCGGCCACGACCTCGCCGTCTACCAGGGCTCCGGCAACCTGGACGCCAGCTACCTGTTCACGCAGTTCATGACGTCCACCGCGAGCCAGGTCACCATCGCGGAGAAGACCGGCACCCTGCCGACCCGCAAGTCGGCCTACACCAGCGCGGTCACGGCCGACGCCAAGATCGCCGGCTTCAAGCCGATCCTGGAGCAGACCGCCCGTCCGCGCGTCGCGCTCCCCCAGGTCGGCTCGCTGTTCACGCCGCTGCAGCAGAACTACGTGAAGATCCTGCAGGGCGACGCGTCGGTCAAGTCCGGCCTGGACGCCACCGCCAAGCAGTTCCAGACCCTCCTGCCCGGCTACTCCATCGGCTGACCTGAACGGTCGGTAGCCGCACCGTAACCGAAGGACACGCAGCCCCGGGGAACGTACTTTCCCCGCTGCCGCCCCGACCGGGGCTCCCCGGGGCTGCGGAACCACCCCACCTTTGCCGCGAACGAGCCGATAAAGAGTCGATGAGGATGAGCACCGCAGCGAGCACGGCACAGACCGACAAGACAGCGCGGGACGACAGGTCCCCGCGCCCCGCACGCGTTTCACGCCTCAGGCGGTCCTGGGACAAGTACTGGTACGCCTGGGCGATGGTGGCCCCGGTCGCCGTGGTGATCGCCGTGCTGGTCCTGTATCCGCTGGGGTACGGCTTCTACCAGTCGCTGACCAACGCCAACGAGTCGAACGTCGCCAGCACCATCGGCGCCTTCCACCGGCCCGCGACCTACGACTTCGTCGGCCTCGACAACTACTGGCACGTCCTGTCGGGCGCGGACGGCGACTTCTACCCGCGCCTGGTGTGGACGGTGGTGTGGACGGTCTCCTGCGTCGCCCTGCAGGTCGGTATCGGCATGGGCCTCGCCGTCCTCCTCAACCGCGAGATGCGGCTGCGCGGCTTCTACCGGGCGATGCTGATCCTGCCCTGGGCGGTCCCGTCGTTCATCGGCGTCTTCGCCTGGCGACTGATGCTGAACTCCCAGTTCGGCGTGTTCAACGAGATCATCACCGCGGTCGGCCTGCCCGCCCAGAACTGGCTGGGCACCCCGCTCGCCCAGAAGATCGCCGTGATCATGGTGAACGTCTGGATCGGCATCCCCTTCAACATGGTCGCCGTGCTCGGCGGCCTGCAGTCGATTCCCAAGGAGCTGTACGAGGCCGCCGAGATGGACGGCGCCTCGCCCTGGCAGCGGTTCGTCAACGTCACGCTGCCCGGTCTGCGCCCGGTGTCCAACACCGTGATCCTGCTCGGCTGCATCTGGACGTTCAACATGTTCAACGTCATCTACCTGCTGCTGGGCAACAACACCACCGGCGACACCGACATCCTCGTCACCTTCGCCTTCCGCAAGGCCTTCACCGGCATCTCGGACTACTCGGGAGCGGCGACCTACGGGATCATCATCCTCGCCCTCCTGCTGGCCTTCTCGACGTTCTACCGCCGCAGCACCCTGAAGTCCGAGCAGGCGTAAGGAGCAACCGCCATGACCGCAGCGACCCACGAGACCCCCGCGACCGCTCCCGCCGCCACCCGTTCCCCGGCCGCCCCGTCCCGCAAGGTGCGCGGGCGTGAGGAACGCGGCCCCGTAGCGTCCATCGCCCTGCACGCCACCCTGATCCTGGCCACGGTCATCGCGGCCTTCCCCGTGGTGTGGATCCTGTTCATCTCGCTCGGCCCGAAGAACGCCTGGCAGCAGCCGAGCGAGGTGCTCAAGGACCTCAGCTTCCACAACTACAGTGACGTACTGGCCCACTCGGACCTGCCGAAGTGGTTCCTGAACACCGTCATCGTGGCCGGCGGCACCACCCTGCTCGGTGTCTTCCTCGCGGCGACCGCCGGGTACGCGGTGTCCCGGATGAGGTTCCCGGGCAGCCAGCAGCTGATGTGGACCTTCCTGGTCACCCAGATGTTCCCCAGTATCGTGCTGATCGTGCCGCTGTATCTGCTTCTGTCCGAGTTGGACCTCCTCGACAACTACCTCGGTCTGATCCTGGCGTACGCGACGACGGCGGTGCCCTTCTGCGCCTGGATGATGAAGGGCTACTTCGACACGATCCCCAAGGAGATCGACGAGGCGGGCCGGGTGGACGGCCTCACCCCGATCGGCACCTTCTGGCGGCTGATCGTGCCGCTGGCCAAGCCGGGCCTCGCGGTGACCGCGTTCTACAGCTTCCTCACCGCCTGGGGCGAGGTCGCGTACGCCACGCAGTTCATGCAGTCCGACCACTACACGCTCGCCGTCGGCATCCGCACCTTCGCACAGGACCAGCGGCCCGACTGGGCGTGGACCTCGGCCACCGCGATCATCATCACCATCCCGGCGGCCCTCGTGTTCATGCTCGTGCAGCGCAGCCTGGTCTCCGGACTGACCGCCGGCGGCACCAAGTCCTGACCGCCCGGCCCGGCACCCCGCAAGCTTCTTCGTCGTTCCCCCCGCATCACGTAAGGGAATCCATGACCCAGCACGTCACCGACGCAGTCCCCACCGACGCCTCCTCCGCCGCCTCCGGGCGCCGGGAGTGGTGGCGCGACGCGGTCATCTACCAGGTCTACCCGCGCAGCTTCGCCGACGGCAACGGCGACGGCATGGGCGACCTGCCCGGCATCCGCTCCCGGCTGCCGTACCTGAAGCGGCTGGGCGTGGACGCCGTGTGGCTGTCGCCCTTCTACGCCTCCCCGCAGGCCGACGCGGGCTACGACGTCGCCGACTACCGGGCCGTGGACCCGATGTTCGGCACCCTGACCGACGCCGACGACCTGGTGCGCGACGCCCATGGGCTGGGTCTGAAGGTGATCGTCGACGTGGTGCCCAACCACTGCTCCGACCAGCACGAGTGGTTCAAGCAGGCGCTGCGCGAGGGTCCCGGCTCGCCGCTGAGGGAGCGGTTCCACTTCCGGCCGGGCAAGGGCGCCGACGGCGGACTGCCGCCGAACGACTGGGAGTCGATCTTCGGCGGCCCGGCCTGGACCCGGGTCACCGAGCCGGACGGCACCCCCGGCGAGTGGTACCTCCACCTGTTCGCCCCGGAGCAGCCCGACTTCAACTGGGACCACCCGGCCGTGCACGACGAGTTCCGCTCCATCCTGCGGTTCTGGCTGGACCTCGGCATCGACGGGTTCCGCATCGACGTGGCGCACGGCCTGGTCAAGGCGGCCGGCCTGCCGGACATCGGCCACGACGAGCAGGTCAAGCTGCTCGGCACCGAGGCCGTGCCGTACTTCGACCAGGACGGCGTGCACGAGATCTACCGGGGCTGGCGGCGGATCCTCGACGAGTACGACGACGACCGGATCGCCGTGGCCGAGGCGTGGACGCCGACCGTCGAGCGCAGCGCCCTGTACATCCGGCCCGACGAGCTCCACCAGGCCTTCAACTTCTCCTACCTGACCACCGGCTGGAACGCGGCGGACCTGCGCGAGGTCGTCGACCGCTCGCTGACCGCCATGAACGCGGTGCACGCGCCCGCGACCTGGGTGCTGTCCAACCACGACGTGGTACGGCACTCCACGCGCCTCGCGGAAGGGGACGAGGCGCGTGGTCTGCGCCGGGCCCGGGCGGCGACCCTGCTGATGCTGGCGCTGCCCGGCTCGGCGTACCTCTACCAGGGCGAGGAACTGGGCCTGCCCGAGGTCGTCGACCTGCCCGACGAGGTGCGCCAGGACCCGGCGTTCTTCCGCAGCTCGGGCCAGGACGGCACGCGCGACGGCTGCCGGGTGCCCCTGCCGTGGTCGGGCGAGGCGGCGCCGTTCGGCTTCGGCCCCGTCGAGGGCGGCCCGAGCTGGCTGCCGCAGCCCGCGAACTGGAAGGACCTGACCGTCGCGGCCCAGGAGGGCGACCCCACCTCCACCCTGGAGTTCTACCGCAGCGCGCTGGCCGTGCGCCGCGAGCACCCGGCGCTCGGCGCCGGCCGCCAGGTGACCTGGCTGGACGCCCCGGAGGGCGTGCTGGCCTTCCGCCGTGACACCGCCGACGGCTCGTTCGTCTGCACGGTCAACCTCACGGCCGCCCCGGTCTCCGTGGCCACTCCCGGCACGCTGCTGCTCGCCAGCGCCGATGTCGAGCCGGGCCCGGCACACACCGCGGTCCCCGCGGATTGCGCCATCTGGTGGGCAGTCTGAGATGCGACCGGTACAGTCCAATCCTGTGACCACACGGCTTGCCGACATCGCTGCGCAGGCGGGGGTGAGCGAAGCGACCGTCAGCCGGGTCCTCAACGGGAAACCGGGCGTCGCCGCCACCACCCGCCAGTCCGTGCTCGCCGCGCTGGACGTCCTGGGCTACGAGCGCCCGGTGCGGCTGCGGCAGCGCAGCGAGGGGCTGGTCGGGCTGATCACGCCGGAGCTGGAGAACCCGATATTCCCGGCCCTGGCCCAGGTCATCGGCCAGGCACTGACCCGCCAGGGCTACACCCCGGTGCTCGCCACCCAGACCCCGGGCGGGTCGACCGAGGACGAGCTGACCGAGATGCTCGTGGACCGTGGGGTCGCCGGGATCATCTATGTCTCCGGGCTGCACGCGGACACCACCGCCGACATGCAGCGCTATGAGCGGCTGCGGGCGCAGGGCGTGCCGTTCGTGCTGGTGGACGGGTTCTCGCCGAAGGTGCAGGCGCCGTTCATCTCCCCCGACGACCGGGCCGCGATGACGCTCGCGGTGACCCATCTGGCCTCGCTCGGGCACACCCGGATCGGGCTCGCCCTCGGGCCGAAGCGGTTCGTGCCGGTGCAGCGCAAGATCGAGGGCTTCGTGCGGGCCGTGCAGGACCAGCTGGGTCTTTCCGCCGAGACGGTGGAGACCGAGCTGATCCAGCACTCGCTGTACACCCTGGAGGGCGGGCAGGCCGCGGCCACGGCCCTGATCGAGCGGGACTGCACGGCCGTGGTGTGCGCCAGCGACATGATGGCGCTCGGTGCCATACGGGCGGCGCGGCAGCGCGGTCTGGAAGTGCCCCGGGACGTGTCGGTGGTCGGCTTCGACGACTCCCCGCTGATCGCCTTCACCGACCCGCCGCTGACCACGGTCCGCAAGCCGGTTCCGGCGATGGGGCAGGCCGCGGTGCGCACGCTGCTGGAGGAGATCGGCGGGACGCCCGCGCCGCACAGCGAGTTCGTGTTCATGCCGGAATTGGTGGTGCGCGGTTCGACCGCGTCGGCACCGCACGTCGTCCGTTCGCCGTAGAAGGTGCGCCTCGGACCCGACCTTGGGATGATCGGTCGAGGAAGCCTTTTCTGGCAGACTTGATGGCTATGAGTGACTCGACCGTGACGCAGCCGGAAGGTCGCGAGGAGGTGGCCGTTCCGCAGGCCGTCACGGGCGAGTACGGACGGGGCGCACGGGGGGTGGTGGGCCGGCTGCGGCGTCCGCGGCGGCCCCGGCTCTGGTTCGAGATCCTTCTGATCGCGGTGAGTTACTGGACGTACTCACTGATCCGCAACGCCGTCCCGGAACAGAAGGCCAAGGCGCTGCGCAACGCCGACTGGATCTGGGGCGCCGAGCACGATCTCGGCATCGCCGTCGAGCGGTCCGTCAACCACGCCGTGAACTCAGCGACTTGGCTGATCATCGGCATGAACTACTACTACGCCACCCTGCACTTCATCATCACGATCGGTGTGCTGGTGTGGCTGTACCGATGGCATCCGGGGCGTTACGCGGCGGCGCGGCTGGCCCTGTTCGCGACCACCGGTGTGGCTCTCGTCGGTTACTACCTGTTTCCGCTCGCACCGCCCCGGTTGATGCGCGGCGGGCGCTTCGTGGACACGGTCATGGTCCACCACACGTGGGGCTCGATGGCGTCCGGCGATCTGAAGCACATGTCGAACCAGTACGCGGCGATGCCGTCGATGCACATCGGCTGGTCGCTGTGGTGCGGGCTGACGATCTTCGCGCTGGCGTCCGTGCCGTGGGTGCGGGTGCTGGGCCTGCTGTATCCGGCGGCCACCCTGCTGGTCATCGTCGCGACCGCCAACCATTTCTGGCTGGACGCGGTGGGCGGCGTGCTGTGCCTGGCCTTCGGTTTCACGGTGGCCCGGATGTGGTACGGCGCCGTGCCGTACGCCCTGCCGAAGGGGGCGCCGGCCCGGGTGGCGGAACCGGCTGCGTCCGCTCAGTCCGCGTAGAACAGCTCCTCCACCACCGTGCGCGCCCTGCGGGTGGTACGGCGGTACGCGTCCAGCATGTCCCCGGCGTGCCCGGCGCCGTAGCCCAGATAGCGGCCCACGGCGGCCAGCTCGCGGGGCTCGGTCGGGAAGGTGTCCCCGGCCCGGCCGCGCACCAGCATCACCGCGTTGCGCACCCGGGTGGCCAGCACCCAGGCCTCGTCCAGGATCTCCGTCTCCTCGGCGGACAGCAGCCCGGCCTCGTGGGCGGCGGCCAGTGCCTCGCGGGTGCGGGTGGTGCGCAGGCCGGGATGGTCCCAGCCGTGCCGGAGCTGGAACAGCTGCACGGTCCACTCCACGTCGGACAGGCCGCCCGGTCCGAGCTTGGTGTGCAGCCTGGGATCCGCGCCGCGCGGCAGGCGCTCGGCCTCCATCCGGGCCTTCAGGCGGCGGATCTCGCGTACGGCGTCCTCGCCGAGGCCGTGGGCCGGGTAGCGCAGCGGGTCGATCAGCTCGGTGAAGCGCCGGCCCAGCTCCTCGTCGCCGGCGACCGGCTCGGCCCGCAGCAGCGCCTGGGACTCCCAGACGAGGGACCAGCGGCGGTAGTACGCCTCGTACGACTTCAGGGTGCGCACCAGCGGGCCCGACTTGCCCTCCGGGCGCAGATCGGCGTCGATCAGCAGCGGCGGGTCGGCGCTGGGCAGCTGGAGCAGCCGGCGCATCTCGGCGACGACCTTGTTCGCCGCCGCGGCGGCCTCGTGCTCGTCGACGCCGTCCTGCGGCTCGTGCACGAAGACGACGTCCGCGTCGGAGCCGTAGCCCAGCTCGTGACCGCCGAAGCGGCCCATCCCTATGATCGCGAAGCGGGTGGGGAGCGTGTCGCCCCAGCCGTCGCGGACCACCGCGCGCAGGGTGCCGGCGAGGGTGGCGGCGGTGAGATCGGAGACCGCGGCACCGACCCGGTCCACCAGGGCGCCCTGGTCCGCCTCGGCGGGGCTGGTCTCGGTGCCGTAGGAGCCGACGATGTCGGCGGCGGCCGTACGGAACAGCTCGCGGCGGCGGACGCCGCGGGCCGCCGTGACGCCCTGCTCGGCGTTCTCCGCGCGGCCCACGGCGGCCAGGATCTCCTGTTCGAGGGGGGTGCGCTCGCGGAGCGCGAGGCCACCGCCGCTCACCCCGGTACCGTCTCCGTCACCGAGCAGCGCCACCGCTTCCGGGGCGCGCATCAGGAGGTCGGGGGCGAGGCGGCCCGCCGACAGGACGCGGGCCAGGTTCTCCGCCGCCGCGCCCTCGTCGCGCAGCAGGCGCAGGTACCAGGGGGTCTTGCCGAGCGCGTCGGAGACCTTGCGGAAGTTCAGCAGGCCCGCGTCCGGGTCCGCCGAGTCGGCGAACCAGCCGAGGAGGACGGGGAGCAGGGTGCGCTGGATGGCCGCCTTGCGGGTCACGCCGGAGGCGAGGGCCTCCAGGTGGCGCAGGGCGGCGGCGGGGTCGGCGTAGCCGAGGGCGACCAGGCGCTCGCGGGCCGCCTCGGGACTCAGGCGGACCTCGCCGGGGGCGAGCTGGGCGACCGCGTCGAGCAGCGGACGGTAGAAGAGCTTCTCGTGCAGCCGCCGTACGACGCCGGTGTGCCGCTTCCACTCGCGGTTCAGGTCGGCCACCGGGTCGGTGCGCAGGCCGAGGGAGCGGCCGAGGCGGCGCAGGTCCGCTTCCGCGGTGGGCACGAGGTGGGTGCGGCGCAGGCGGTAGAGCTGGATGCGGTGCTCCATCGAGCGCAGGAAGCGGTACGCCTCGTCCAGGCGGGCGGCGTCCTCGCGGCCGACGTAGCCCGCGGCGGCCAGGGCCTGGAGGGCGTCCAGGGTGGTGCCGCTGCGCAGGGCGGGGTCGGTGCGGCCGTGGACCAACTGCAGGAGCTGGACGGCGAATTCGACGTCGCGCAGGCCGCCCGGGCCGAGTTTGAGTTCCCTTTCGATCTCGGCGGCGGGGATGTTCGCGATGACGCGGCGGCGCATCTGCTGGACGTCCGGTACGAAGTTCTCGCGCTCGGCGGCCTTCCAGACCATGGGTTCGAGCGCGTCGACGTACGCCCGGCCCAGTTCCGCGTCGCCCGCCACCGGGCGGGCCTTGAGCAGGGCCTGGAACTCCCAGGTCTTCGCCCAGCGCTGGTAGTAGGCGAGGTGGGAGGAGAGGGTGCGGACGAGGGGGCCGTTGCGGCCCTCGGGGCGGAGGTTGGCGTCCACCGGCCAGATGGAGCCCTCGACCGTGGTCTCGGAGCAGATCCGCATGAGGTGCGAGGCGAGGCGGGTGGCGGAGGTGAGGGCGTGGGCCTCCGTGGCGCCTTCGGCCGCCTCCGCCACGAAGATCACGTCCACGTCCGAGACGTAGTTCAGTTCGTGGCCGCCGCACTTGCCCATCGCGATCACCGCGAGGCGGCAGGCGGCGGCGTCCTCGGGGGCGTTCGCCCGCGCGATGGCCAGGGCGGCGCGGAGGGTGGCGGTGGCGAGGTCGGCGAGTTCGGCGGCCGTCTCGGCGACGTCCGTGGTGCCGCAGACGTCGCGGGCGGCGATGGAGAGCAGGCAGCGGCGGTAGGCCACGCGGAGGGAGACGGGGTCGGCGGCCTCGGCCAGGCCGCGCTCGAACTCCTCGACGCCGGGGTGCAGGTCGCGGGGTTCGTAGGTGACCAGGGCGCGCCAGTCACCCGGGTGGCGGGCCAGGTGGTCGGCGAGGGCGGCGGAGGCGCCGAGGACGCCGAGGAGGCGGTCGCGCAGCGGCTTGGCCGCGATGAGGGTGTCCAGCAGTTCGCGGTGGGCCGTGGGGCCGTCCTGGGCCTCCAGGAGGCGGACCAGGCCGTGCAGGGCGAGGTCGGGGTCGGGGGTGGCGCCGAGGGCTTCCAGGAGGACGGGGTCGTCGCGGACGGGGGCGAGTTCGGGGCCGTCGAGGAGGCGCTCCGCGGCGGAGGGGTCGGTGAAGCCGTGTCGGAGCAGGCGGGTGAAGGTGCTGCTTCTGCGGCCCGGCGTCATCTCCGTGGCCTCCCCTCGGGTGCGGTTCTCCTGGCCAGAGCCTAGCCGGAGGGGCGGGGTGGGGCGGGGCGGGCGTGGGGCGGGCGTGGGGGCTTCGGTGGTGGGGCGGCGGGGAGCGGTGCGGGCCGGTGGGGTGGGGGCGGGTGCCTGCGGCGGCCTGTGGCTCGTCGTCGTGGCTGGTGTCCCGCCCGCGGTGCGTCGTGAGTCGGTGCCGCGCCGGGTGGTGTCCGTCCTCGGTCCGGCGGACTGCTCCCTGAGAGGTTCGGCGCGTTCTCGCCGGCCGCTGCGGGCGGACACCACCCGCCACGTCCCCTTCCCGCCGTGCGCGGCTGCGGGAACGGGGGGCAGATCTCACGTCGCGTTCCCCCCGCGGTTCCTGTCCGGTGTGCGTGGCTGTGGGAGGGGTGGGGTCAGGAGGGTGTGCATCGTCTGCGCCGCCTGGGGGGCCGCGTCGCCGCAGCAGGTGTTGAAGAGGATGTGGAGTTCCTCGGTGGCGGAGGCCAGGGCCCGGATGCGGGGGAGCCATTCGCGCAGTTCCGGGGTGGTGTAGCTGTGGCGGAAGCGGTCCTGTTTGCTGCCCGTGCCCCAGTGGCGGCTGCGGCCGTGGAAGCGGATCACCGAGAGGTGGGCCGTGGTGACGGGGGTGGTGGGCGGCATCGAGGTCGGTAAGCCCTGGGGGGTGTCGACCGCTACGGCGGTGGCGTCGAGGTCGGTGAGGAAGGCGCCGGTGCGGCGGGCCTGATCGGGGTGCCACCAGGCGGGGTTGCGGAACTCCACGGCGAACGGCCAGTCGCGGGCACGTTCCCGGGCGGTGTGGATGAAGGCCTCGGCGGCGGGTCCGGGGGTGAGCGAGGGCGGGTACTGGAAGAGGAGGGTACCGAGGCGGCCGGAGGCGCGCAGGGGGGTGAGTGCCTGGGCGTAGCGGGTCCAGATCTCCTCGCGGAACGCTTCGTCGCGGGGGTGTGCGCGCAGGTCCGGCGGGAGGGCGCGGGGGTGGGTGGGGTGGCCGGTGAGGAGGGAGAACGCCTTGACGTCGAACCGGAAGCCGGGTGGGGTGCGGTCCGCCCAGAGGCGGGTCGTGCGCGGGGTGGGGAGGGCGTAGTAGGGGGAGTCGGCCTCCACCAGGGGGAAGCGGCCGGCGTAGTGCCGTAGGCGGCCTTCGGCGTCCCGGTGGCCGGGTGGGTACCAGCCGCTCGTCAGCAGGGCTCGGTCCGTCCAGCCGCATGTGCCCACGAGAATCCGCGCCATGGGGGCGGGAGTACCCCTTGTTCATCCGTTCTTCACCCGCGGGGTTGGCCGACGTGGGGCACGGGAATATTGACGTGTGCATGCTCTGTCCGCACCGCCAGCCCCGTACCCCCACCCGGAGGTTGATGTGTCCGGCAGTTCCGTGTACCGCCGTGCCCGTACCGTCGTGGCGTCCGTGGCGGCGTTCGCCGCGGCCTCGGTCGGGCTGTGGACCGGCCTCGGTGAAGAGTCCGCGCACGCCGCGGGCGCCGTGCCGAGTCCGGACCACGTGGTCGTCGTGGTCTTCGAGAACCACGCCTACAGCCAGGTCATCGGCTCCTCCAGCGCCCCGTACCTCAACTCGCTGAGGTCGGGGGGTGCCAGCCTGACGCAGTCGTACGCCGAGACCCACCCGAGCCAGCCCAACTACTTCGCCCTGTTCTCCGGTTCGACGCAGGGCATCACGGACGACAGCTGCTACACGCCCGCCTTCTCGTCGGCGCCCAATCTCGCGTCCGAGACGATCGCCGCCGGGCGCAGCTGGGCCAGCTACAACGAGACCCTGCCGAGCCAGGGTTCGACCACGTGCAGCAGCGGGAACTACGCGCGCAAGCACAACCCGTGGTTCGGGTTCAGCAATGTGCCGACGTCGAGCGCGAAGACGTTCGCGCAGTTCCCGGCGGACTACTCGACACTGCCCCAGCTGTCGTTCGTGACCCCGAACCTGTGCAGCGACATGCACGACTGCTCGGTGTCCACCGGAGACACCTGGCTGAAGAACAACCTGGGCGGCTACGCGAGTTGGGCCAAGAGCCACAACAGTCTGCTCGTCGTCACGTTCGACGAGGACAACCGGCTGAGCGGGAACCGGATCCCCACGGTGCTCTACGGGCAGCCCGTGGCGGCCGGCTCGTCCAGCTCCACGGCCTACGACCACTACGACCTGCTGCGCACCCTCGAGGACAGCCAGGGGCTGACCTCGCACGCGGGCAACGCCGCCTCCGCCCAGGACATCACCGGCGTCTGGGCGTCGTGACGTGTACGTAGCGGACAGCCGCGCGGGGGGACCCCCATCGGCGTCCGCGGACGGTGCCGTCCGGCCAGTGGCCGGGCGGCGCCGTGCCGCGATCGCCCCGACCGTGCTCGCGCTCGGAACGGTCAGTCTGGTGACCGATGTGTCGTCCGAGATGGTCACCGCCGTTCTACCGCTGTACCTGGTCACGGGGCTCGGCCTGTCCCCCCTCGGCTTCGGGCTGCTGGACGGCGTCTACAACGGGTTCTCGGCGGTCGTACGGCTGGCGGGCGGGCATCTCGCGGACCGGGGCGGCGGGCGGCACAAGTGGGTCGCCGGGTTCGGGTACGGCCTCTCCGCCGTGTGCAAGCCGTTGCTGCTGGCGGCGCACTCGCTCACGCCGATCGGGCTCGTGCTGGCCGCCGACCGCACCGGGAAGGGGCTTCGGACCGCGCCCCGGGACGCCCTGATCTCGCTGTCCGGGCCGGCCGAGTCACGGGGGCGGGCCTTCGGGGTGCACCGGGCGATGGACACGGCCGGGGCCCTGCTCGGGCCGCTGGTGGCGTTCCTGATCCTGCGGGCCGCGGTCGACGGGTACGACGCGGTGTTCACCGTCAGCTTCTGCGTGGCGGTGCTCGGTGTCCTGGTGCTGGTGCTCTTCGTACCGGGCGGGCGCGGTGGTGCCGTCCCCGAGGAGCGGCCCACCCTGCGGGGCGCGGTGGGGCTGTTGCGGCGGCGGGGGCTGCGGCGGGTGGCTCTGTGCGCGCTGCTGCTGGGTCTCGCCACGGTGAGTGACTCGTTCGTGTATCTGCTGCTCCAGCGGCGGCTCGGCGTACCGGACCGTTGGTTCGCGCTGCTGCCGCTCGGTACGGCCGCCTCGTTCCTGCTGCTGGCGGTGCCGCTCGGGCGGCTCGCGGACCGGGTGGGCCGGTGGACGGTCTTCGTGACCGGGCACGGCGCCCTGCTGGTCGGGTACGCGTTGCTGCTCACCGCGTGGCACGGACCGGCCCTGCCGTACGTCGTGCTGGCCCTGCACGGCGCCTTCTACGCGGCCACCGACGGCGTGCTGATGGCGGCGGCCTCGGACGGGGTGCCGGAGGCACTGCGCTCCTCCGGGCTGGCCCTCGTACAGACCGGACAGGCGCTGGCCCGGTTCGCCTGCAGTCTGCTGTTCGGCGCGGCCTGGACGGTGTGGGGCGACCGGGCGGCGCTGGCGGGCGCGGCGGTGGCGCTGGCCGCGTGCGCCGCGTTCTCCTCGGTCCTGCGCCCGAAGGGGACGGTGCCCGCATGACCGTACGCGGCCGCGTCCTGATCCTGGTCGCCGCCGTCGCCGTACTGGCCGCGGTGGGGCTGGCGTCCGTGCTGCACGCCTCGGCCCGTGCCGGCCGCCGTGACCGGGCGCAGGCGGGCGGTCCGCCAGTCACGGCGGGGGCCGTCACGCTGACCGGGCACGGGCGGATGGTCTTCCGGAACACGGCGTGGGGCCCGCACCGGGACGAGGTGGTGAGCGTGGGGGCCGGCGACCCGTCGGGGGCGCGGACCGCGTCCGGGGTCAAGTGCCTGCGTTTCCACGCTGCTTCGGGTACGGGTGTGTGTCTGCAGGCGGTGCACGGGCCGGTCTCGGACACCTATCGCGCGCTCGTCCTGGACGCCCGGTTGCGGACGGTGCACCGGTACGACGTCCCGGGCGTTCCGTCCCGGGCCCGGGTCTCCCCCACGGGTCACTTCGCGGCCTGGACGGCTTTCGTGGGCGGTGACTCGTACGCCGGGACGGACTTCTCCACGCGTGCGGCGATCGTGGACACGAGGAGTGGTCAACTGGTCCCGTCCCTGGAGGACTTCCGGATCGTCAAGGACGGGCATCCGTACCGGGCGGCGGACGTCAACTTCTGGGGGGTGACGTTCGCGGCGGACGACCGCACGTTCTATGCGACGCTGGCGACGCAGGGGCACACCTATCTGGTCCGTGGCGATCTGCGGGCCCGCACGGTCACGACCCTGCACACGAACGTCGAGTGCCCGTCCCTTTCCCCCGACGGCACCCGGATCGCCTACAAGAAGCGGGTCAAGGGCCTGCCGAAGGACGCCCCTTGGCATCTGTACGTGCTCGACCTGCGGACGATGCGCGAGACTCCGCTGGCCGAGCGCAGGAGCGTGGACGACCAGGCGGTGTGGCGCGATACCCGTACGGTCGTGTACGCCCTGCCCGGTGACTACGGCGCCGACCTGTACCAGGTCCCGGCGGACGGGTCGGGGCGGGCGCGGCGGATCAGCACGGCCGCGGTGTCTCCGGCGTATGTGCCATAAGGGCGCGGCGCACGGTCCGCTCGATCATTAAATCGGCGTGTCGATGTCCATTTTGACGGATATACACCCTAATCTCCGTTGCTGTAGGTGCAAGATCCGTGACAGATCGCATCCACAACTCACTCTATGGAGATCACATGAACAAGCTTCACAAGGCTGCCGTCATGGTCGCGGCTCTCGGGAGCGTCGGGCTCCTGACGGCCGGCACCGCTCACGCCGGGGGCGAAGGCGGCAACAGCGTCATGCAGAGCTCGAACTGCCGGTCGCACGACCTGAACCTCGACGTCCTCGGCGAGGTCGGGATCCTCAACGGCGTGCTGGGCAACGCGCTCAACGGCGAAGGCGACCCGGGCGCGCAGGCGACGCACATCGGCTCGACCATGGGCTGCGACAACAAGGCCTGGTAAGAGGCCGGTTCAGCACCCCTGAACGGTGGGAAGTGGCTGGGCGGTGGCACCGAGAGCGCTGTTGCGCACTCCGGTACCACCGCCCGCAACCGTTCCGGGCCGGCCGTCGGCCCGCGACTACAGCACCGGCAGGTTCTTCCGCAGCTCGAAGGCCGTGACCTCGCTGCGGTACTCCTCCCACTCCTGGCGCTTGTTGCGCAGGAAGAAATCGAAGACGTGCTCGCCGAGGGTCTCGGCGACCAGGTCGCTGCTCTCCATCAGGGTCAGGGCCTCCCCGAGGTTCTGCGGGAGGGGCTCGATGCCCATCGCGCGGCGCTCGGCGTTGGACAGGGCCCAGACGTCGTCCTCGGCGCCCGGCGGAAGCTCGTAGCCCTCCTCGATGCCCTTCAGGCCGGCGGCCAGCAGGAGGGCGTAGGCCAGGTAGGGGTTGGCGCCCGAGTCCAGGGAGCGGACCTCCACGCGCGCGGAGCCCGTCTTGCCCGGCTTGTACATCGGGACGCGGACCAGGGCGCTGCGGTTGTTGTGGCCCCAGCAGATGTACGACGGGGCCTCGCCGCCCGCGCCCGCCGTGCGCTCCGAGCCGCCCCAGATGCGCTTGTAGGAGTTCACCCACTGGTTGGTGACCGCCGAGATCTCCGCCGCGTGCCGGAGCAGGCCCGCGATGAAGGAACGGCCGACCTTGGAGAGCTGGAACTCGGCGCCCGACTCGTAGAACGCGTTCCGGTCGCCCTCGAAGAGGGACAGGTGCGTGTGCATGCCGGAGCCCGGGTGCTCGGAGAAGGGCTTCGGCATGAACGTCGCCTGCACCCCCTGCTCCAGCGCCACCTGCTTCATGACCAGGCGGAACGTCATGATGTTGTCGGCCGTGGAGAGCGCGTCGGCGTAGCGCAGGTCGATCTCCTGCTGGCCGGGCGCGCCCTCGTGGTGGGAGAACTCCACCGAGATGCCCATGGACTCCAGCATGGTGATCGCCTGGCGGCGGAAGTCCATGCCGACGTTGGTCGGCGTGTGGTCGAAGTAACCCGAGTTGTCGGCCGGGGTGGGGCGGGAGCCGTCGAGCGGGCGGTCCTTCAGCAGGAAGAACTCGATCTCGGGGTGGGTGTAGAAGGTGAAGCCCAGGTCGGAGGTGCGGGCCAGGGCGCGCTTGAGGACGTAGCGCGGGTCGGCGAAGGACGGGGAGCCGTCCGGCATGAGGATGTCGCAGAACATGCGGGCGGTGCCGGGGGTCTCCGCGCGCCACGGCAGGACCTGGAAGGTGGAGGGGTCCGGCTTGGCGATCATGTCGGACTCGTAGACCCGGGCGAAGCCCTCGATGGCGGAGCCGTCGAAACCGATGCCCTCGTCGAAGGCCTGCTCCAGCTCGGCGGGGGCCACGGCGACGGACTTGAGGAAGCCCAGCACGTCCGTGAACCACAGGCGTACGAACCGGATGTCACGCTCCTCCAGTGTCCGGAGCACGAACTCCTGCTGCTTGTCCATCTTCCGCTACCCCATCCTTGCTGGTCAGGCCGCCTGTCCCCCATCCCTCGGGAGGCGGTCGGGCACCTGAGCATCCCACCACAACACCATTTCATGCGCGTTGCGGACCTTGATCGCCCGAGCGTCTTCGGCCTGAACGCCTCTCGTACGGCAGGTGTACTGCTCTCTCGCCCATCTTGCCTGCTCGGACCGACATCCGTAATGGCCGGTCCGGTTCGCGACGTGAGGGATGCCACGCCTGTTTAATTTGCATCTCAGATGCAAGTTTTCATAGCGTCTCGATCAGCCGAGTCGTGAGGAGTCCCGATGCTGTCCGAGCAGTCCGCAGCCACCGTCCGCGCCACCCTTCCCGCCGTGGGCGCGGCCATCGGCGAGATCACCGAGCGCTTCTACGCCCGCCTCTTCGCCGCCCACCCCGAACTGCTGCGGGACCTGTTCAACCGCGGAAACCAGGCCTCCGGCGCCCAGAAGCAGGCCCTGGCCGGCTCCATCGCCGCCTTCGCCACACACCTGCTGGAGCACCCGGACACCCGGCCCGACGCGATGCTCGGCCGCATCGCCCACAAGCACGCCTCGCTGGGCGTCGCGCCCGAGCAGTACGACGTCGTGCACGAGCACCTCTTCGCCGCCATCGCCGACGTCCTCGGCGAGGCCGTGACGCCCGAGGTGGCCGCCGCCTGGACCGAGGTCTACTGGCTGATGGCCAACGCGCTCGTCGCGATCGAGAAGCGGCTGTACGAGGAGAGCGGCAGCCGGGTCCGGCGGCCGTGGGAGGTCGTGGAGCGCGTCGAGGAGACGGCGGACGTCGTCACCTTCCGGCTGCGCCCGGCCGACGGCGGCCCGGTGCGCGCCTTCCGCGCCGGTCAGTACGTCTCCGTCCAGGTCGAGCTGCCCGACGGCGCCCGCCAGGTACGGCAGTACAGCCTGTCCGGGGCGCCGGGCGGAAGCGTGCGCCAGTTCAGCGTCAAGCGCGTGCGCGGGGACGACGCCACCCCCGACGGCGAGGTGTCGCACCACCTCCACGCACGCGTGCGGCCCGGCGACGTCCTGGACCTGTCCGAGCCGTACGGCGACCTCGTCCTGGACGCCGACGCCGCAACCCCGCTGCTGCTCGCCTCCGCCGGCATCGGTGTGACCCCCATGGTCGCCATGCTGGCCGACCTCGCGGCCACCGGCCACCAGGGCCCGGTCACCGTCGTCCACGGCGACCGCTCCCCCGCCGACCACGCCCTGCGCGCCGACCACGAGACCTATGCCGGGAAGCTCCCCGAAGCGTCCGTGCACTTCTTCTACGAGCGCGACGCGGAGCCGGGGACCCGCACCGGCCTGGTCGACCTGGCCGGGATCCCCGTACGGCCCGGCACGCGCGCGTACCTGTGCGGGCCGCTGCCCTTCATGCGCGCGGTCCGCGCCCAGCTGATCGAGCGGGGCGTGGCCCCGGCCGACATCCACTACGAGGTGTTCGGCCCGGACCTGTGGCTGGCCCGGGGCTGAGCCCCTCCGGTCAAGGGGCGCCGAAGCTGCGGGCGCCCTCCCGGCCCGTCTGCTGGTTCTCCGCCACGTACGGGCGCAGTTCCTGCTCATAGGCGGCGAAGGCCTTGAGGTGGTCGCCGCCGGACTCGGCGAGGTGCCGGGCCAGGGTGCGGGCGCCGATCAGCGCCTGGGAGGTGCCCATGCCCGAGGTGGGGGCGGCGCAGTAACCGGCGTCGCCCAGCAGCACCACCCGGCCCTCGGACCAGCGGTCGAGGTGGACCTGGCAGGCCGAGGAGAAGTAGAGGTCGGTGGCGGCGGACATGTCGTCCAGCAGGCGGGGCACGATCCAGCCGGCGCCTGCCATCCGCTCCCGGGTGGTCCGCTCCTGCTCCGCGCGGCCCAGCAGGTCCAGCTTCGGCGAGTCACTGGCGAAGGAGAGGCTGACGGACATCCGCTCGGGGTCGGCCGCGCTGAACGCGTAGACCGCCCGGCCGGGGGTCTGCCACAGCACACCCCGGTGGTCCAGGCCCAGCCGGTTCGGGGCGCTGAAGCCCGCACCCGACAGGCCGAGGTGCCGGATGGCCTCGCTGTGCGGGCCGAAGACCAGGCGGCGCACCACCGAGTAGATGCCGTCGGCACCGACGACCAGGTCGTAGGTGTCCGGGGCGGCGCGTTCGAAGCCGACCCGGACCCCGTCGGCGTCCTGCTCGATCGCGTTGACCGAGTCGTCGAAGACATAGCGCACCTGCTGCGCCGTGTGCGCGTGCAGGATGCGGGTCAGGTCCCGCTTGGGCACCTCCAGCTCACCGGCGAAGTGCTCGGCGGGCAGCTCGCCCACGCGGTCGCCGCCGGCGTCCAGCAGGTCGGTGCCGGTCATCCCGGTGGCGTGCCCGCGCACCTCCTCCAGGATCCCCAGGTCCGCCAGCACCTCGAAGGCCGCGCCCCGGAAGTCGACGGCGTAGCCGCTGTCCCGCAGGGCCGGGGCGCGCTCGACCACGGTCACCTCGTGGCCGTCGCGCCGCAGGAGGAAGGCGAGCGCGGGACCGGCCACGCTCGCGCCGGAGATGAGGACCTTCATGACGTACCCCCGTCGTCGTTCCGAGCCGGCCCCCAGCCTTCATCAGATCCGCCCGGCGATCAACGACGGTTTCCGGCCAGGGATGCCGGCCGTCAGGCGCGCCGCGCCCCCCGGGAGATACCGAGCAGCAAAGGACCGGTGGGTTCGGAGACGATGTCGGCAACCGTGACGGGGTCCAGCGCGGCGAAGAAGGCCTCCTGCGCCCGGCGCAGGGCGCCGCGCAGGCGGCAGCCGGAGTTCAGGGGGCAGGGGGTCGGGCCCTCGCAGTCGACCACGTCGCCCTCGCCCTCGAAGGTGCGCACCACCGCGCCGACCGAGGCCGTACGGCCCTTCCCGGTGAGCGTGAGACCCCCGCCCCGGCCGCGCCGGGCGTCGACGAGGCCCAGGTGCTGGAGTTCGGCGACGACCTTCGCGGCGTGCGTGTAGGGCACGTCCATGTCCGCCGCGACCTGGCGGGTGGTGGGCGTGGCGTCGGCGGCGACGGCCAGTCGCATCAGGACGCGCAGGGCCAGGTCGGTGGAGCGCAGGAGCCGCATACCACGAGCCTAGGTAATACGCATCCGCGGTTCAAATTATCCCTCGGTCTCCCCCGGCCCCCTCTCTTCGCCGCTCCCGGCCTACGGAAGCCCACCCCTTCCCCATTACGATCTGCTCGCCACACCCTTCCCGTTGCCGGCCCTTTCCCCCAGAAGGACACTCATGGGTTCCGCCAAGAACAGCAGCGCGGCGCGCAAGGCGCGCATAGAAGAGATGCGCCGTGCCGAGCGTGCGCGCGAGCGTCGCGGCCGTGCGCTCACCATCGCCGCGAGCGTGGTGGTCGTCGCCGGCCTCGTGGCCGGCGGTGTGGTCCTCGTGAACTCCCGGTCGGACGACAAGAAGAACAGCGCGAGCGACTCCAAGAGCTCCGGGGACTCCGGGGACTCGGGGCACTGGACCACCGGCAAGGACGGCGTGCAGAGCTGGTCCGGGAAACTGGCGCGGACGCACGTCCAGACCAAGGTGTCGTACCCGATGCACCCCCCGGTCGGCGGCAACCACAACCCGATCTGGGCGACCTGCGACGGGACCGTCTACACCAAGCCGCTGCAGGACGAGAACGCCGTGCACTCGCTGGAGCACGGCGCGGTCTGGGTGACGTACACCAGTAAGGCGAAGAAGGCCGACGTCGACGCGCTGGCGGCGAAGGTGAAGAAGACGCCGTACTCGCTGATGAGCCCGTACGACCATCAGGCGGCGCCGCTGGTCCTGTCCGCCTGGGGCCACCAGGTGACCGTCAAGAGCGCGGACGACCCCGAGGTGAACAAGTTCTTCGCCGCCTACGTCCAGGGCCCGCAGACCCCGGAGCCGGGGGCCGCCTGCACCAGCGGGGCGATGTAGTGAGGCGCCGGCACGTCGGCTGGCTCGCGGGGGCCGCGGCGGCGGTACTCGTCGCGGCCGGCGCGATCACCTACGCGGCCGCCGAGGACTCCGGCGGCCCGGACCCCAAGACGCCGGGCCCGGAGTCGGCGGACGCCGGGTTCGCGCGGGACATGGCGGTCCACCACCAGCAGGCCGTCGAGATGTCGTACATCGTCCGGGACCGCACGAAGAACGAGGAAGTGCGCAGGCTCGCCTACGACATCGCGCAGACGCAGGCCAACCAGCGCGGCATGCTGCTCGGCTGGCTGGACCTGTGGGAGCTGCCGAAGGTGTCGGCCGAGCCGCCGATGACCTGGATGGGCATGGGCGACATGGCCTCCGGCAAGGACGGCGCGCTGATGCCGGGCATGGCGACGAACACGGAGCTGAAGAAGCTCCAGTCGCTCAGCGGCAAGCAGGCCGAGGTCCTCTACCTGCAGCTGATGACGGACCACCACAAGGGCGGGATCCACATGGCCGAGGGGTGCGTGGCCAAGTGCACCGTCGGCGTGGAGAAGAGGCTCGCGCAGGGGATGGTCGACGCGCAGCAGTCGGAGCTCCAGGTGATGGCCGGGATGCTCAAGGAGCGGGGCGCGGCCCCGCGTTCGTGAACGGCGGTACGTGAACAGTCGCCGGGCCGTTCCGTTACCCAACCGTGAGGGACGAAAGGCGCAATTCGCCTTACCTGACGGGCACTTGAGCTTCTCTTGACCTTTACGTTCCCCTGGCATGAACGGTTCATCGACAGAGTGACCCCCATCATGTGATCCATTCGACCGGCCGAACCGCCGCGGGCCGGCGCGCGGACGCGTGACGTACCGACCACTACATGCATGCGAACCGCATCGCAGGGGGTTCTATGAGATCCAACCGCGCCAAGCTGCGCGCCGTGAGCATGGCAGCGACACTGCCCATGGTCGCCGGCGCTCTGGCGCTGGGCATACCCGCGGCGCACGCCGCGGACAGCCCCGCTCGTGACGCACTGAAGGGCACCAAGCCGCTGTGGGCCACGCCCAAGGCGGACAAGGGCGCGACCCCGGACAGCGCCAAGGTGAACGCCCGGGTCTACCTGGCCGGCAAGGACGCGGCGGGCCTCGCCGCCTACGCCAAGGCCGTGTCCGACCCCAGCTCGCCGCTGTACGGCAAGTACCTGAACGCCAAGAAGGCGCAGGCCCGCTTCGGGGCCACCAAGGCCCAGGTGGCCGCCGTCAAGTCCTGGCTGACCTCGGCCGGTCTGAAGGTCACCGGGGTCACCTCGCACTACGTCGCCGTCTCCGGTGACGTGGCCGCCGCCGAGAAGGCGTTCGGCACCCAGCTGCACAACTTCGCCAAGGGCTCGGCGACCTACCGCGCCCCGGCGCAGACGGCCTCCGTGCCGGACAGCCTGAAGGACGCCGTCCTGACCGTCACCGGCCTGGACAACGCCCCGCACAAGTCGAACCACGACGACCAGCTCCCGCCGCCGGACGCCGTGTTCAAGAACTCGGGCCCGTTCTCCTCGTACTACGGCTCGAACATCGCGACCACCCTCCCGGACGCGTACGGCGGCAAGATCCCGTACGCGATCAAGGGCTACACCGGCAAGCAGCTGCGCTCCGCCTACGGCGCGGGCAGCTACACCGGCAAGGGTGTCCGGATCGCCATCACGGACGCCTACGCCTCGCCGACCATCGCCTTCGACGCGGGCAGCTACGCGCAGAAGCACGGTGACGCGGCCTGGAAGACCGGCCAGCTGCACCAGGTGCTGCCGAAGAACTACACCAAGACCAAGGAGTGCGGCGCCGCCGGCTGGTACGGCGAGGAGACCCTCGACGTCGAGGCCGTGCACGCGGTCGCCCCGGCCGCCGACGTCACCTACGTCGGCGCGGCCTCCTGCTACGACGCCGACCTGCTCGACTCGCTCAGCAAGGTCGTCGACAACCACCTGGCCGACATCGTCTCCAACTCCTGGGGCGACATCGAGGCCAACCAGACGCCGGACCTCGCCGCCGCCTACGACCAGGTCTTCCAGCTGGGCGCGGTGCAGGGCATCGGCTTCTACTTCTCCTCCGGTGACGACGGCGACCAGGCCGCCAAGTCCGGTACGAAGCAGGTCGACACCCCGGCCAACTCGGCCTGGGTGACCGCGGTCGGCGGTACCTCGCTGGCCGTCGGCAAGGACAACGCGTACCAGTGGGAGACCGGCTGGGGCACCGAGAAGGCGACCCTGGCGGCCGACGGCAAGAGCTGGACGAACTTCCCCGGCACGTTCACCTCGGGCGCGGGCGGCGGCACCAGCAAGACCGTGCCGCAGCCGTACTACCAGAAGGGCATCGTCCCGCAGGCGCTGGCCACGGCCAACAACGCCGCCGGCAACCGCGTCGTCCCGGACATCGCGGCCATCGCCGACCCGAACACCGGCTTCCTGGTCGGCCAGACCCAGACCTTCCCGGACGGCTCGCAGCAGTACAGCGAGTACCGCATCGGCGGCACCTCGCTCGCCGCTCCGGTGATCGCGGCGGTCCAGGCCCTGGCCCAGGAGGCGCGCGGCGGCAAGGCGATCGGCTTCGCCAACCCGACGATCTACGGCAAGTACGGCAAGCAGGGCGTCTACCACGACGTCACGGACAAGCCGACCGGCACCGACCTGGCGGTGGCCCGGATCGACTTCGTCAACGGCCTCGACGCCTCCGGCGGCCTCGCGACCTCGGTCCGCAGCCTCGGCAAGGACAGCTCGCTGTCCGCGGTGAAGGGCTACGACGACGTCACCGGCGTGGGCTCGCCCGCGGGCGGGTACGTCGCGTCGTACGCGAAGGGCGCCAAGAAGCACTGACGCTCCGCTGAACGGGAAGGGACCCGGGGTCGTGAAGACCCCGGGTCCCTTTGCGTGGTGGGCGAAAGGCCGGGTCAGTGGTGCAGCGCACCCGACTCCTCCGGAAGGTGCGAGGTGATCACCCGGCCCGACGGCGGAGTCGCCCTGCGGCGGTCCACCGCGTACGCCACGCTCGCCACGCCCAGCCCCAGCACCGCCAGCATCGCGCCCGCCAGCGCGGGGGACGTCGTACCGAAGCCCGCGGCGAGGGCGAGGCCGCCGATCCAGGCGCCGCCGGCGTTCGCCAGGTTGAAGGCCGCCTGGTTGGCGGAGGAGGCCAGGGACGGGGCCGCGGCCGCCTTCTCCATCACCATCAGCTGGAGCGGCGAACCCGTGACGAACGCCGCCATACCCAGCAGGGCGACCCCCGGCGCCGCGCTCCACTGCGCGCGCATGAGCAGCGGGAAGAGCAGCAGGACCGCACCCAGACAAGCCAGGCCGCCGAACAGGGTTCCGCGCAGGGAGTGGTCGGCCAGCCGTCCGCCCAGCAGGTTGCCCGCCGTGGCGCCCACACCGAACAGCGCGAGCAGCAGGGTCACGTTCGTCTCGGCGTAGCCCGCCGTGTCCGTGAGCATCGGGGTGACGTAGCTGTAGGCCGCGAAGAGCGCGCCGAAGCCCGCCACCGTCGTACCGAGGGCCAGCCAGACCGGGAGGGAGCGCAGGGCCGCCAGTTCGCCGCGCAGGCCCGCCGACGTCGCGGCGTGTTCGCGCTCGTGCGGGATCAGGAGGGCCAGCGAGGCGATCGCCGCCAGGCCGATCAGGCTCACGCCCAGGAACGTCGCACGCCAGCCCAGGTGCTGGCCGACCAGCGTCGCCACCGGCACGCCCGCGATGTTGGCGACGGTCAGGCCGAGGAACATCAGGGAGACGGAGCGGGCCTTGCGCTCCGGCGGGACCATCGACGTCGCCACGACCGCGCCCACGCCGAAGAAGGCACCGTGCGGCAGGCCGCTGAGGAAGCGGGCGGCGAGGAGGGAGCCGTTGCCGGGGGCGAGCCCCGAGAGGGCGTTGCCCGCCACGAACAGGGCCATCAGGGCGATCAGGACCGTGCGGCGGGACATGCGGGCCGTGAGCGCGGCGAGCACCGGGGCGCCGATCACCACACCCAGCGCGTACGCCGAGACCAGGTGTCCGGCGGTGGGGATCGAGATGTGCAGGTCGTCCGCGACGTCGGGGAGCAGCCCCATCATCACGAACTCGGTCGTGCCTATGCCGAAAGCGCCGACGGCGAGAGCGAGCAGGGCCAGGGGCATGAAGGGCCTGTGCCTTTCAAGGGAGGGGGAGTTCCGTGCCAAGCTTATGTTCAGCAACGGAACAAAGACGCCCGGGCCCGCTATTCCACCGGGTTACGAGGATGTGTCCAGCTTCACACGGGCGGCCACCGGAAGGTGATCGCTGCCGGTGCGCGGCAGTGTCCACGAGCTCTCCGGCTCCATGCCCCTGACCATGATCTGGTCGATCCGCGCCATCGGGAACGACGCCGGCCAGCTGAACCCGAAGCCGCTGCCCGCCGCGCCCTGCGTGGAGCGCATCTGGGAGGTGACGGCGTTGAGCGAGCGGTCGTTCATCGTGCCGTTCAGGTCACCGAGCAGGACGACCCGCTTCAGGGGCTCGTCGGCGATGGCCTCGCCGAGCGCGTCGGCGCTCTTGTCGCGCTGGCGGGCGGTGAACCCGGCCTCCACCTTCACCCGTACCGAGGGCATGTGGGCGACGTACACGGCGACGGGGCCCCGCGGGGTGGTGACGGTGGCCCGCATCGCGCGCTGCCAGCCGAGCTTGATGTCCACCGCCCGCGCATCGCTCATCGGGTACCTGCTCCACAGGCCGACCGTGCCGACGACCGCGTGGTACCGGTACGTCGGTGCGAGCGCCTTCTCGTAGACGGCCACGGCCGTACCCGGGACCTCCTCCAGGGCCAGGATGTCGGCGCCGGAGGAGGCGACGTCACGGGCGGTCACGGCGGGGTCGGGGTTATCGGCGTTGACGTTGTGGGTCGCCACCATCAGGTCGCCCCCCGAGCCCGACTTGTCGGTGAGCAGCCCGCCGAAGAGGTTCAGCCACACGATCGCCGGGAGCACCACGGCGATGAGGGCGGTCGCCGACTTCCGGATCAGGCCGAGCAGCAGCAGGACCGGGATGGCGAGGCCCAGCCAGGGCAGAAACGTCTCGGTCAGACTGCCGAGGTTGCCCAGCCGGTTCGGGATGCGCGAGTGCACCAGCATCACCAGGGCGAGGAGCAGGGCGAGGACCGCGAGGACGATGCCGCGGCGCCAGACGCGTGGATCCCCGCGCCAGCCGGCGAGCAGGCGGTGCATCAGGCGTCGAAGCCGGGATCCCGGTCGCTCGGGCCCCGAGCCGCCGTCCGCCGTCTCCGTCATGTACGCCTGCTGCGCCATACCGTCTGCCTCACTGCCTGCCGTGCACACCGTCGTCCCCGTGTTCTTCCGACCCTAGGGGATGATCGGCTCCGTTCCCGCCGTCCCATGACGGCCGTACGGAAGACGAGGACGTACGAGGCGGGGCGGGGAGTTCCGTTCGCCCCCGGACGGCCGGGGTCTGTGACGAAACGCGCACATGAGTGCTACGAGGCTGTCGAGCTGACGGGCCGTAGGCCTTCCAGGACCGTGTCGACGATCTGCTCCGCCAGCCCCTCGGGCAGTTCGGCGTCCGGGCGCAGCACGGCCCGGGTCAGCATGGGGCCCACGATCATGTCGTTGGCCAGTTCCAGGTCGACATCGGTGCGCAGTTCGCCGTTCGACTGCCCGCGGCGCAGCACGTCCAGACCGAGGGCGCGGCGTGGCGCCACGACGTTCGCGTGGTACGCGGCCCAGATCCTGGGGCTGCTCTTCATCTGGGCGTGGGCGTTGTGCAGGATCGCCGACGTCCGGCTGGCGAGGCCGCGCTGGCGCAGGTTCTCCAGCAGGACGACGAGGTCGTCGCGCATGGACACGCCGGGGAGTTCGGGGTCGGCGGGTTCGACGGCGCGCACCACGTCGATGAACAGTTCCTCCTTGCCGCTCCAGCGGCGGTAGATGGTGGCCTTGCCGACCCCGGCGGTGCGGGCGATGCGCTCGATGGAGAGTTCGGCGAGGGGCACGCCGTCCTCCAGGAGCTTCATCACGCCCTCGATGATGGCGCGTTCCACGGCCTCGCTACGGGGCCTGCCCCGTACGGGGCCGACCGGGCGCGGCCGGCTTTCGGCAAGGCTCACGTCGATCCGTCCTCTCACTGTGCTGCGGGAATTGTCCCGCAGCCGCCTCCTTCCCCCGTGGAGCCGCGGTCTCTCGTCAGTCGGCGGCCGCGACCAACTCCGTCTCCTTCTCGCCCTCCTCGGCGGCGGGCGGCTTGCCCGGCAGGAACAGGGCCGTGACGACGGCGCCGACCAGTGCGACGCCCACCCCGCACAGCGCGGTGACGTGCATGGCGTGCAGGAACGCGTCGTCGGCGGGCGTGACCAGGGCCTTGCCCCGCGGCCCGAGCTTGCCGGCGACGCCGAGGGTGGCCTCGATGGACTCGGCGGCCTTGTCGCGCAGGGCGGGCGGCAGCATGCCGAGCTTGCCCTCGATGCCGTTGCGGTACGAGGTGGCGAGCACCGAGCCGAGGACGGCGATGCCGAGCGCGCCGCCGACCTGGCGGAAGGTGTTGCTGAGCGCGGAGGCGGAGCCGGCCTTCTCGCGCGGCAGCGCCTGCATGATGACGACCGAGGTCGGCGTCATGATGTGCGCCATGCCGGTGCCCATGAGGAAGAAGACGACCTCGAGCAGCCAGATCGGCGTGTCGGCCTCGAAGGTGGCGAACATGGCCAGCGTCGCCGCGATCAGCACCAGGCCGGCGGTGGTGGTGGCCTTGTTGCCGAACCGGTCGACCAGCAGCCGGGCGCGCGGCGCGAAGATCAGCTGGGCGACGGCCAGCGGCAGCATCAGCACACCGGACTCCAGGGGGGAGTAGCCGCGCACGCTCTGGGTGTAGAAGACGCCGAAGAACGTGACTCCCATCAGCGCGAAGAAGACCAGCGCGATGGCGCTCATGGCGGCCGAGAAGACCTTGTTCTTGAAATAGGTCACGTCGAGCGACGGGTGGTCGCTGTTCTTCTCGAAGACGACGAAACCGGCCAGCACGACGAGACCGGCGATGATCGTCGCCAGCACCTTGGCGTCGGTGAAGTCGGCGAGCTCGCCGCCCTTGATGATGCCGTAGACCAGCAGGACGAGGCCGACGACGGACAGGACGACGCCGACGGGGTCGAGGCGGCCCGGCCGGGGGTCGCGGGAGTCGGGCACCAGCCAGGTCATCAGGATCAGCGCGAGGATCACGATGGGCACGTTGACGAAGAAGACCGAGCCCCACCAGAAGTGGTCGAGGAGGGCGCCGCCGGTGATCGGCCCGATGGCGATGGCGAGGCCGACGCCGCCCGCCCAGATGCCGATGGCCTTGGGCTGCTCCTCGCGCTCGAAGACGTTCATCAGGACGGCGAGGGTGGCGGGCATCACGAAGGCGGCACCGAGGGCCATCAGGGCGCGGTAGGCGATCAGCTGGCCCGGCGAGCCGGACTCGGCGGCGAGCATCGAGCCGATGCCGAACACGGCGATGCCACCGAGGAGCACCTTCTTGCGGCCGAGGCGGTCGCCGACGAGGCCGGCGGTGAACAGCAGGCCGGCGAAGACGAGGGTGTAGGCGTTGATCGCCCACTCGATCTGGCCCTGGGTGGCGCCCAGGCCGGTCGGCGCGGGGCTGGAGATGGTCTTGATGGCGACGTTCAGGATCGAGTTGTCGAGCACCACGATCAGCAGGCTCAGCATGAGCACGCCGAGGATCGCCCAGCGGCGCCGGTGCACCGCTTCCGGTATTCGGGAGGCAGGGACGGGACTTGTCATGAGTTCGAGCCTACGACCATTTCGATACGGAACGGTCTCGTATCTTAGTTCTTTACCAAGGTCTTACACGCGGCGGCCCGGTGGCCCCGGGCCGGGATCACAAGGGCCCCCTCTGGTCCTGGCTGGCACGAGGTGCCACCATGGAGACGATCCGGGGACGCCGTCAGGGCGCCTCGAGATGACTGAAGGAGCCGTTGCCATGACGCAGCTTTCGGCTGCCCAGAACAAGCCTTCCGACGGCAGCAAGGCGCTGTACGGGGGGAAGGGCACCCGCCGCATCACCGTCCGCGACATCACGCTCGCCAAGGAGCGGGGCGAGAAGTGGCCCATGCTCACCGCCTACGACGCGATGACCGCGTCCGTCTTCGACGAGGCCGGGATCCCGGTGATCCTGGTCGGCGACTCGGCGGGCAACTGCCACCTCGGGTACGAGACGACCGTGCCCGTCACCCTCGACGAGATGACGATGCTGTCGGCGGCCGTCGTCCGCGGTACGACCCGCTCCCTGATCGTCGGCGACCTCCCCTTCGGCTCCTACCAGGAGGGCCCGGTGCAGGCGCTGCGCTCGGCGACCCGGCTGGTGAAGGAGGCCGGGGTCGGCGCGGTCAAGCTGGAGGGTGGCGAGCGGTCGCACGAGCAGATCCGACTGCTGGTGGAGTCCGGCATCCCGGTCATGGCCCACATCGGGCTGACCCCGCAGTCCGTCAACGCGATGGGCTACCGCGTGCAGGGGCGGGGCGAGGAGGCGGCGCAGCAGCTGCTGCGGGACGCGAAGGCCGTGCAGGACGCGGGTGCGTTCGCGGTCGTCCTCGAGCTGGTGCCGGCGGAGCTGGCGGCCGAGGTGACGCGGGTGCTGCACATTCCGACGGTGGGGATCGGCGCCGGCCCCGAGACCGACGCACAGGTCCTGGTCTGGACGGACATGCTCGGGCTGACCTCCGGCCGGGTCCCGAAGTTCGTCAAGAAGTACGCGGACCTGCGTGAGGTCATGGGCAACGCGGCGAAGTCGTTCGCGGAGGACGTCGTCGGCGGAACGTTCCCGCTGGAGGAGCACTCCGTCCACTGAGCCATCGCGGCACCACCGGGCAGCCCGCCGATCTTCCCCCGTCGGCGGGCTGGCCCCTTTTTGCGCCTGAACCGGCGCCGCTCTCGCGGAGGTGGTTGCTCGCCGTCGTGGTTCCTCAATTGATGGTTGCGGTGGTCGTCGGGAGGTTGTCGGTGGCTGTCGGTGGGCTGTCGGTGGTTTGTCGGTGGGCCCTGGCACCGTCTTCCCCATGACGCGAATCGATGACAACCCCGTCGGCGCGAGCCACGCGGTGACGGTACGGGGACTGGTCAAGCACTACGGCGAGACCAAGGCGCTGGACGGGGTGGACCTGGACGTGCGCGAGGGCACCGTGATGGGTGTGCTCGGCCCGAACGGCGCCGGCAAGACCACCCTCGTACGGATCCTGTCCACCCTGATCACCCCGGACGCCGGCCGGGCCACCGTGGCCGGCTACGACGTCGTACGGCAGCCCCGCCAGTTGCGCCGGGTGATAGGCCTCACCGGGCAGTACGCCTCCGTGGACGAGAAGCTTCCCGGCTGGGAGAACCTGTACATGATCGGCCGGCTGCTGGACCTGTCCCGCAAGGACGCCCGCGCCCGCGCCGACGAGCTGCTGGAGCGGTTCTCCCTGACGGAGGCGGCCAGGCGGCCGGCGAGCACGTACTCCGGTGGTATGCGCAGGCGGCTGGATCTCGCCGCCTCGATGATCGGCCGGCCGGCCGTGCTCTACCTCGACGAGCCGACCACCGGGCTCGACCCCCGTACCCGCAACGAGGTGTGGGACGAGGTGAAGGCGATGGTCGGCGAAGGGGTCACCGTGCTGCTGACCACCCAGTACATGGAGGAGGCCGAGCAGCTCGCCTCCGAGCTGACGGTGGTGGACCGCGGCAAGGTCATCGCCACCGGCGGCATCGAGGAGCTGAAGGCCCGCGTCGGCGGGCGCACCCTCCGGGTCCGGCCGGTCGACCCGCTGCGGCTGCGCCCGCTCGCCCGCATGCTGGACGAACTGGGCATCACCGGGCTCGCCGGCACCACCGTGGACACCGAGACCGGGACGCTGCTGGTGCCGGTCCTCAGCGACGAACAGCTGACGGCCGTGGTCGGCGCGGTCACCGCGAGCGGCATCACGATCTCCTCCATCACCACCGAACTGCCCAGCCTGGACGAGGTGTTCCTGTCCCTCACCGGCCACCGCGCCGGTACCCCGCAGGACACCACGCCCGCCGACACCCGCCAGGAGGTCGCCGTATGAGCGCCGCCACCGTCACCGACACCGACGTCCGCATCCCGCTGCGCGGGCACCTGCGGCACACCGGCGCGCTCATCCGCCGCAACCTGCTCTGGATCCGCCAGGACCCGGAGTCGATGTTCGACGCGCTGCTGATGCCGGTCGTCTTCACCCTGCTGTTCGTGTACGTCTTCGGCGGCTCGATCGGGCAGGCGCTGGGCGGCGGCCAGGGCAGGTACGTGCAGTACGTCATCCCCGGCATGATCGCGATGATGAGCATGACGCTGTCGCAGGGCGTCGGCACCGGGTTCAGCCAGGACTTCAACAGCGGCGTGATGGACCGGTTCCGGTCGCTGCCGATCGGCCGCGGGTCCGTGCTGTTCGCGAAGATCGCCGTCGAGCTGGCCCGCATGCTGTTCGCCACGACCGTGCTGATGGTCGTCGCCGTGCTGGTCGGGTTCCACATCCACCACTGGGCCGGCCTGTTCGCGGCCGTGGGGCTGTCCGCGCTGTTCGCCTCCTCGATCATGTGGGTGTTCCTCACCCTCGGCGTGATCCTGAAGAACGCGCAGTCCGTGCAGGCGATGGGCTTCCTGGTGCTGTTCCCGCTGCAGTTCGGTTCCTCGATCTTCGCGCCGCCGAATTCGATGCCGGGCTGGCTGCGGCACTTCACCGACTACAACCCGCTGTCCACGCTCGCGGACGCGGCCCGCGGTCTGATGGACGGCGGACCGGTCGCGCATCCCCTGTGGGTGACGCTGGCCTGGTCGGTGGCCATCACGGCGGTCATGGCACCGGTCGCCATCCACAAGTTCCGCACCAAGAGCTGAGCCGTGACTCAGATCAGGGCGGTGGCCTCCGCGAGGGAGAGGCCACCGCCCTCGGCGTACGCGGCCCGGTAGGCCGGCTCGTCCAGGACCCCGCGGATCCGGGCCTCGGTCAGGTCGTGGCAGCGCAGCTCGACGCCGGAGAGGATGTGGCCGGCCGGCAGCAGGGCGTCGGCGGCGCCCAGGCAGCGGGCGGCGTCGGCGGCGCGGCTGCCGCCGTCCAGTCCGGCGAGGGCCGTCGCCGCGGTGGTGAGGCAGACGGAGTTCAGATGCGGGGCGATGGTCTGGGCCAGCGGGTCGCCCGTGAGGTGCATCGCCTGCCGGCACCGGTCCAGGGCGGCCTCGGCCCGCCCGTCGAGAGCGTCCAGCCAGGCCTCCTGGCAGAGGATCATGGAGTCGAAGACGACGAAGTGCGCGATCTTGAACTCCTCGCGCAGCAGCTGCAGTTGCTCCCGGGCCTCGGCGATGCGACCGGTCAGGCCCAGCCAGCAGGCGAGGAAGAGCCGGGCGGCGGGCATCGCCTCGTTGAGGGAGCCTTCCTGGCTCGCGATGACGTCCCGGAGCAGCTGTTCGCCGCGCTCCGAGTCGCCGGTCTCCATGAGCACGCTGCCGAGTCGGGCGCGGAGGACGGCCATCTGGCCGCGGGCGCCGAGGCGTTCGGCCTGTTCGATGGCCGCCCGGTAGTCCGCGGCGGCCTCGCGGTAGGCGCCCTGGCGTTCATGGGCCTCGCCGCGGGCGGACAGCGCCTCGGCGGTGCCCCAGGTGTCCCCGAGGCGGCGGAAGATCTCCAGCGATTCCTCGGCGTCACGGGTGGCGTTGCGGGCCCATTCGGCGCGGTTGGCGCGGAGGTTGGCGCGCAGCTGCAGGGTCAGGGCCAGTTCCCACTCGAAGCCGGGGGTGTCGCGGCAGGTCTGGACACAGGCGTCGATGACGGTCCACATCCGCTCGGCGCCGCCGGTCAGCATGACGGCGAAGAACCAGAGCAGGCCGGGCACCCGGCAGGTCTGCGGCAGCCCGGGCTCGTAGGTCTCCACGATGGCCCGCAGCTTGGCCTGCGCCTCGGGCGTCTGCCACGTCCCCAGGTCGTGGTCCATGCAGGAGAGATGGGCGAGGTGGACACCGCGCCGGGCCTCGGCGAGGACCTCGCCGGTGTACGGGGGCGGGGCGTCGGTGCAGCGCTGCCACAGCGGCGGGGCGGGGCGGGCCGGTGCGACGAAGGGGTCGGGGCCGAGCGCCATGACCTCCTCGCACCAGGTGCGGGTCTCGATGCGCTGGTCCCGCATCTGCCAGAACCCCACCAGGGACAGCACCAGGCACAGCGCCTCCTGCTCGTCGCCCGCGGCGACGGCGTGCCGCAGGGCGGTGCGCAGGTTCTCGTACTCCAGCTGGAACCGGTCGACGGCGGTGCGCTGCTCGCGGCCGCGCAGCAACGCGTCGGTGGTACGGGCGAGTTCGCGGTAGTACGTCAGGTGGGCGCGCTCGGCGTCGGCGCGGCGGCCGGTCTCGTCCAGCCGTTCGCCGGCGTACTCGGCGACGGTCTCCAGGAGCCGGTAGCGCATCCCGCCGTCGGCTGCCGCGCCCGGCAGAGGGGCGGCCACCACCAGGGACTTGTCGACCAGGGAGCCGAGGGCGTCCAGTGCGACGGGGCCGCACACGGCCTCGGCCGCGGCCAGGTCGCAGCCGCCGGCGAAGACGGACAGCCGGGCGAGGACGTCCCGTTCGTCGGCGTCCAGCAGCTCCCAGGACCAGTCCACGACGGCCCGCAGGGTCTGCTGGCGGGGCAGGACGGTGCGGCTGCCCGAGGTGAGCAGCCGGAAGCGGTCGTCGAGCCGGTCCGCTATCTGCCGCGGGGTGAGCATGCGCAGCCGCGCGGCCGCCAGTTCGATCGCCAGGGGCAGTCCGTCGAGCCGCCGGCAGATCTCGGCGCTCGCCCCGGGATCGTCCTCGGTGCGGAATCCGGGCCGGGCCGCCGCGCCCCGGTCGGCGAGCAGCCGCAGCGCGACCGGCTCCGGCAGCGGCTCCACCGGACGCACCAACTCCCCCGGCACACCGAGGGGTTCCCGGCTGGTGGCGAGGACGGTCAGCCCGGGGCAGCGGGCCAGCAGCCGCTCGGTGAGGTGGGCGGCGGCCTCGACGACATGCTCGCAGTTGTCGAGCACGATCAGCATCCGGCGCCGCGCGCAGTGCTCCACGAGCCGTTCGAGGGGGTCGTCGTACCGGTCGGCGACCGCGCGGATGCCCTCGGCGCCGGCACCGTGCAGCACGGTCTCGCGGGCACCGATCGCGGTGAGCACGGCCTGCGGTACGGCGTCGGGGTCGTCCACGGGTGCGAGCTCGGCCAGCCACACCCCGTCCCGGACGGTGTGCCGTACCGCTTCGGCGGCCTCCTGGGACAGCCGGGTCTTCCCGGCGCCGCCGGGCCCGAGGAGGGTGACCAGGCGGGCGGCGGCGAGGTCGGCGCCGATGGCCTCGATGTCGGCCTCCCGGCCGACGAAGGAGGTGAGCCGGGCGGGCAGGTTGCCGAGGGCCCGGCGCTCGGGCTCCGGCGGAGCCTGTGTGAGCAGCAACTCCGCGTGCAGGGCGCGCAGTTCGGGTCCGGGGTCGGAGCCGAGCCGGTCCGCGAGCAGCCGTCGTACGTCCTCGTAGGCGGCGAGTGCCTGGGCCGGGCGGCCGGTGTCGCGCAGGGCGCGCAGCCTGAGCGCCTGCAGCGGCTCGTCCAGCGGGTGGTCGTCGCACAGGGCGGTCAGCCCGGGCAGGGACTGCTCGGCGTGCCCCAGGGCGAGGGCGGCGGTGTGCCGGGCGCGCAGGGCGTCGCGGCGGCGGGTCTCCCAGCGGGCCGCCTCGGCGGTGTGGTCGGGCAGGTCGGCGAGGGCGGGACCGCGCCACAGGGCGAGCGCGTCGTCGAGGACGGCGGCTGCCTTGGCCGGGTCGCCGTCGGCGAGTGCGGCGAGGCCGTCGCCGGTCAGCCGCTCGAAGCGGGTGAGGTCGACGTCGTCGGGCGCGGCGGTGAGGCGGTAGCCGCCGTCGGCGGAGGCGACGGCGTCCGCGCCGAGGGTGCGGCGCAGCCGGCCGACGAGCGCCTGCAGCGCTCCGGCGGCGTCGGCGGGGGGCTCGGCGCCCCACACCTCGTCGACCAGTACGCCCACGGGCACGGTCCGACCGGTCCGCAGCGCGAGCACGCCCAGCAGGGCGCGCAGCCGCGCCCCGCCGACCGGGACGGCCGTACCGTCGGGGCGGAGTACCTGGGTGGGGCCGAGCAGGCGATAGCGCACGGGGTCCATTGTCTCCGGAGTGGTCAGGGGCGGTCACGGCGGTGCGCCGGTGCGCCCTCGGGGATGTCGAGGGTGACGAGGGCGCCGACGGCGCGGCGGACGCGGTAGGGAACCCGCCGCGGTGGCCGCTCCTCGTCCTGGAAGCCCCCGAACCACTTGGGGCACCGGTCGACGGGCTCCAGGGTCCATGCGCCGGGCACCGGTTCCAGCCTGCGCCCGGTCCCCTGGATGATCACCGTGCCGGGCGCCGGGTCGGCGGGTTCGGGGTCGCGCGGGTCGTGGTGGGCGGTGTACTCCTGGTGCACCAGGTCGATGGCGTGGACCCGGCCGACGGTCCTGCGCTTCGGGCCGCCGTGGTTCTCCACCCACGCCCGGGCGCCGTACCAGTGGCCGCTCCGGGGCTCCTCCGCGTCGACGGCGACCAGCCGCCAGCCGACCTCCTGGCCGACGCCGAACGGCCTGCCGCAGCACTCCATCTGCCAGTCCTCGTAGAACACCCTCATCCGTGGCATCCCCCCAGGCTTCCAGGAACCGGACGGCGAGCGCGAGGCGTTTCCCCCTCGCGTGCGCGGCCGGTACGGTCGCACTCGACCGTCCCCGTCCGCACAGGAGTCTGCCGATGACCACCGCCACCTCCCGCCGCGGCGAACGCCGAGTCAGTCCGGTGTTCGTCGGGATCCTGGCCGTGACGGCGGTGACGGGCTGGGCCACCTGGAGCGGGTACGCGGCGCAGCCGGGCGTCGCGGTGTTCCTGTTCGTGACGGCGGCCTGGATCGTCTCCCTGTGCCTGCACGAGTACGCGCACGCGCGCACGGCCCTGCACGGCGGGGACATCACGGTCGGCGCCAAGGGCTATCTCACACTGAATCCGCTGAAGTACACGCACGCGCTGCTGAGCATCGTGCTCCCCGTGCTCTTCGTGATCATGGGCGGGATCGGTCTGCCGGGTGGCGCGGTGTTCATCGAGCGCGGCCGGATCCGGGGCCGCTGGCGGCACAGCCTGATCTCGGCGGCGGGCCCGCTGACGAACGTGCTGTTCGCGGCCGTGTGCACCGCACCGTTCTGGCTGCACGCCCTGGACGGCGTCCCCGCCGACTTCCAGTACGCGCTGGCGTTCCTGGCCCTGCTCCAGGTGACGGCCGCGCTGCTGAACTTCCTGCCGGTGCCGGGCCTCGACGGCTACGGCGTCATCGAGCCCTGGCTGTCGTACAAGGTGAAGCGTCAGGTGGAGCCGTTCGCGCAGTTCGGCCTGCTGTTCGTGTTCGCGCTGCTGTGGGTGCCGTCGGTCAACACCGTGTTCTTCGACGTCATAGACACGCTGCTGCGGCACCTGGGCGTGGGCGACTTCCCGCGCTACTGCGGTCAGGAGCTGTACCGCTTCTGGCAGGGCACCCCCGAGATCTGCCAGGTCAACCCGTGACGGACTCGCCCTGCGCGGCGCCGGCCCGGCCGCGCTTGGCGTAGTACCAGGTCATGTTGGACGTCAGGCCCGCCAGCAGCACCCACACGATCCCCAGCCAGCTGCCCTGGACGAAGGAGACGACGGCGGCGGCCACGGACAGGACGCAGACGACGAGGGCGTAGAGGGCGAGTCGCCGGGTCCGGGCGGGCGGGGGCACGGGAGGCATGGGGTCGGCTCCTTGCGGGGGACACTGCTACGACGAACAGTGTCCCCCATCCGCTCAGACGTCCGTGACGCGGAGCCCCGCGTGTGCCTTGTAGCGGCGGTTGACGGAGATCAGGTTCGCGACCAGCGACTCGACCTGGTGGGCGCCGCGCAGCCGCCCGGCGAAGATGCCGCGCATCCCGGGGATGCGCCCGGCGAGGGCCTGCACGATCTCGACATCGGCCCGCTCCTCGCCGAGCACCATCACATCGGTGTCGATCTGCTCAATCTCGGGGTCCTGGAGCAGGACGGCCGACAGGTGGTGGAAGGCGGCGGTGACCCGGGAGTCCGGCAGCAGGGCGGCGGCCTGTTCGGCTGCGCTGCCCTCCTCGGGCTTGAGGGCGTAGGCGCCCTTCTTGTCGAAGCCGAGCGGGTTGACGCAGTCCACGACGAGCTTGCCGGCCAGCTCCTCGCGCAGGGACTTCAGCGTGTCGCCGTGGCCGTCCCACGGGACGGCGACGATCACGATGTCGCTGCGGCGCGCGGTCTCGGCGTTGTCGGCGCCCTCGACGCCGTGACCGAGTTCCCCGGCGGCGGCCCGGGCGCGTTCGGCGGCGCGGGACCCGATGATCACCTTCTGGCCGGCCCGGGCGAGCCGGTAGGCGAGTCCCTTGCCCTGCGGTCCGGTGCCGCCGAGCACGCCGACGACGTACCCGGAGACGTCGGGCAGGTCCCAGGGGTCCTTGGCGGGGGCCTTGGCAGGGGTCTGTGCGCTGTCGGTAGAGGTCATGGGGCGAGCCTACGTCGGTGGCGCGGGCGGCACCGGCTCAGGTGAGCCGGTGCACGGGGACCCGGCGGAAGGTGATCGTCTCGTAGGCGCTGAAGTCACCGGTCTCGTACAGCAGACCCACCGTGTCCCGGTCGGCGCGGACCAGGTCGGAGTAGGCGGCGGGCCGCCCGTCGACGGTGAGGGCCGTGCGCCAGGTGGTGCCGCCGTCGGCGGAGGCGCGGATCGTCATCAGGGCGCGGGCGGCGGGGTCGGCCGGGGCGGAGAGGAGCAGCAGGTCGGGGTCGCGGAGCTGGAGGACGGAGGCCTGGCAGACGGGGGTGGTGAGCCCGGCCTGCGGCCGGAAGGGTCCGACGAGGGACCTGCCGCCGTCGTGCGAGTGCGCGTCGGCGCGGTTGCCGGGCACCGGAGGGGCGGCGCGAAGCGCCTGCGGCGAGGGCGGTGGCGAAGGACGGGCGGGCGACTCGTTGCGCGTGTTGAAGTAGACGCGGCCGTCGGGGAGTTCGGCGGCGGTGGTCTCGTTCACGTTGACGCACCCGTCGGTGTTCTCGTCCAGGTACCCGAGGCACCAGGACTCGCCCCGGTCGTCGCTCAGCAGACAGTGCCCGCTGTGGTACTTCGGCTCGGCGCCGGTGTCGGTGCCGTGGGGCGGGAGGGTGTGGTTGGCGGGAACCAGAACACGGCCGCCGCGTCCGCCGCCGAGCTGGAGGGCGTGCCCGGGGGTGGTGGCGTACCAGCGCCAGCCGGGCTTCTTCACCTGCGCGGTGATCTCGCGGGGCGCGGACCAGCCGACCCCGTCGTCGTCGCTGTGCTGGACCCATACCCGCCGCCCGTCGGCGTCCGTGACCCTGCCGCGCAGGATGGCGTCCTCGGTGGCGGTGGCGGCGGCCCGGACGTGTACGAGAAGGATCCGGCCGGTGTCGAGGACGACGGGGGCGGGGTTTCCGGCGAGGTCCGTCCCGTTGCGTGCGGCGACCCGCAGCGGCTCCCAGGTGCGGCCGCCGTCCGTGGAGCGCTTGACCACGATGTCGACGTGCCCGTGGTCGGCGGCGGAGTCGACGCGGCCCTCGCAGAAGGCGAGCAGGGTGCCGGCCCGGGTGGCGACGACGGCCGGTATCCGGAATCCGGCGTAGCCCTCGTGCCCCGCGCGGAAGGGGACGGTGACGTCGGTCATCGGGCGGCTCCTGGCGGTGCTCCGGGGGCGGGTGGGACGGGGTACGTCCCCGGGACGGGCGAATTCCGCGTGAACTCCACGTCACGAGTGGCCGGTTGCGGCAGGATGCGGGCGCATGGACGCCGTACGGGTCGCGCTGCTGCGGGAAGTGCTCGCCGGGACCGAGTGGCTGGGGGCCACCCGGCGGTTCGCGGGGGTGCTGCGCGGGTCGGTGGTGGCGCACGGGGGCGGTTTGCTGCTGGTGGGCACGCCGGCGTACGAGCCGTGGCATCTGGCCGCGCATCTGGTGGACGAGGCGGCGTGGTCCGGCACCCCGGAGCTGGCCCCGACCCTGGTACGCCATCACGCGCGCCCCTGCGACCCGCCCCACCTGGCCGTCGGACCAGGCCGGATCGAGGCGGCGCGGCGCGGTGAGACCCTGCTGGTGGTGGCGCCCGAGGAGCCCGCGACGCTGCTGGAGCATGTGCATGCGGCTCGGCGGACCGGGGTGACGGTACTGGCGTTGGGCTCCGGCGGGGGCGAACTCGCCGCGATGGCGCACGACGCGCTGACCGTGCCCAAGGGGGCGGAGCTGGACCTGGACACGGTCCAGCACCTGGTCAGCGCGGCGGCCGGGGAGAACGGCGGCTCCCCGAGGGTGCGGCGGGGTTTCCGGGACAGGCTGGCACGGCTGACGGAGATCCTGACGGCACCGCCGCCCGCTCCTTGGTGAGGGGTCCCGCCGCCCTGACGGAAATACGGTTGCCTGCTGATCACGGTCGGCCGATCATGCCTCGGTGACCTTCCCCCTCCTCCCCGACCTCTCCCCCTGGAAGGCCTCCGCAGACTTCCGCCGCCTCTGGAAATCCGGCCTGATCAGCAACTTCGGCAGCTTCCTCACCTTCGTCGCCCTCCCGGTCCAGCTGAAGGACCTGACCGGCTCCGCGGCGGCGGTGGGCGCGATCGGCGCCGTGGAGCTGCTGCCGCTGATCGTCTGCGGCCTGTACGGCGGTGCCCTCGCCGACGCGCTCGACCGGCGGAAACTGATCGTGTGGACGGAGGCGGGCCAGGGCCTGCTCAGCGCGGCCCTGCTGCTCAACGCCCTGCTCCCGCACCCCGCGGTGTGGCCGCTGTACGCCGTCGCCGCCCTCTCCTCCGCCCTGGTCTCCGTCCAGCGCCCGGCCCTCGACTCCCTGTGGCCCCGGATCGTCGCCCACGACGACATGGCCGCCGCGGCCTCGCTGAACTCGCTGCGCTGGACGGCCGGCGGAGTCGCGGGACCGGCTCTCGCGGGCGTGGCAGTCGCCTACGCGGGCCTGGGCTGGGCGTACGCAGCCGACCTGCTGACCTTCGCGGTCTCGCTGGCGTACATCGTGCGGATCGCCCCCTCCCCCGCCTCCCTCTCCCGGCTTCGCTCGAGCGGGGAAACCCCCATGGCGTCGAAGCCCACGCTGAGCGCCGTCCTGGAGGGCGCCCGGTACGCCTGGGGCCGCAAGGAACTCCTCGGCACCTATGCCGTCGACCTCGCCGCGATGTTCCTGGCCATGCCGCTCGCGGTGCTGCCGTTCCTCGCCGCCGAGCTGGACGCCGGCTGGGCGCTCGGCCTGATGTACGCCGCCGTCCCGGCCGGGGCCATGCTGGTGAGCCTGACCAGCGGCTGGGCGTCGGGGATCCACCGGCACGGGCTGATGGTGGTGCTGTCGGCGGCCGGCTGGGGTCTGGCGGTCGCGGCGGCCGGTGTCTGCGGGAACGTGTGGCTGGTCCTGGTCTTCCTGACCGTCGGCGGCGGCTTCGACATGGTCAGCGGGATCTTCCGGACCGCGATGTGGAACCAGACGATCCCGGACGAGCTGCGCGGCCGGCTCGCCGGGATCGAGCTGCTGTCCTACTCGGTCGGCCCGCAGCTGGGCCAGGTCCGGGCGGGTGGCCTGGCCGCCTGGGCGGGCGTACGGACCTCCGTCGTCTCCGGCGGGCTGGCGTGCGCGGGTGCGATGGGGCTGCTGGCGCTGTGCCTGCCGGGGCTCATGGCGTACGACGCCCGGACCAGTGAACACGCGCTGCGGATGCGTGAACGCCGTGCCGCCGTGTCGACGTGACCCCCTCACGCGTCGTCGGTGTCGCCCCTCGCGGACGCGTCATGCCAGCGGGGGTCGTTGTCCCACTGGAGGTTGCGCTCGGCGGCGGTCTGCATCGCGCGCTCGGCCTCCTGCGGAGAGGCGTACGGCCCGAAGCGGTCCTTGCCCGGGCAGTCCGGGCCCTCCTCGACCTTCTTGTGTTCCAGGCAGTAGTACCACTCGCCCGGCTTGCCGACGGTGCGCTTCTTGAACAGGGCCATGAACAGCTCCTCTCACCACCGACATGTTCCCCCATGTCCGCTCGATAGACTCGCTGCCATGTCTGGCCAGTCGCTGCTCGTTCCAGGGGAGCTGTCTCCCACCCGTTCGGTTCCCGGAAACATCCGCCGCCCCGAGTACGTCGGCAAGCCCGCGCCGGCGCCGTACACCGGGCCGGAGGTGCAGACCGCGGAGACCATCGAGGCGATGCGGATCGCCGGCCGTATCGCCGCGCGGGCGATGGAGGAGGCCGCGAAGATCATCGCGCCCGGGGTCACCACGGACGAGCTGGACAAGGTGGCGCACGCGTACATGTGCGACCACGGCGCCTACCCGTCCACGCTCGGCTACCGCGGCTTCCCGAAGTCGCTGTGCACCTCGGTCAACGAGGTCATCTGCCACGGCATCCCGGACTCGACGGTCCTCAGGGACGGCGACATCGTCAACCTGGACGTGACGGCGTACATCGGCGGGGTGCACGGCGACAACAACGCCACCTACCTGGTCGGGGACGTGGACGAGGAGTCCCGGCTGCTGGTGGAGCGGACCCGCGAGTCCCTCAACCGCGCGATCAAGGCGGTCAGGCCGGGCCGGCAGATCAATGTCATCGGCCGGGTCATCGAGTCGTACGCGAAGCGGTTCGGGTACGGGGTGGTGCGGGACTTCACCGGACACGGCATCAGCTCGTCGTTCCACTCCGGGCTGATCATCCCGCACTACGACAGCCCGCACGCGACGACGGTCATGCAGCCGGGCATGACCTTCACCATCGAGCCGATGCTGACGCTGGGCACCCACGAGTACGACATGTGGGACGACGGCTGGACGGTCGTGACCAAGGACCGCAAGCGGACCGCGCAGTTCGAGCACACGCTGGTGGTGACGGAGACGGGTGCGGAGGTCCTGACCCTGCCGTGACTCCGCGCTTTCCCTGGCCCGCCCTCTTCGGAGGGCGGGCCTTTTTTTCCTGCCTGTTTCCCGGGCCCCTGATGCTTTTCCGACACACTGTCGGTAAACTTACCGACGGGTCGTCGGCAAACCGGGGAGTGATCCATGGAGTCGTTCTCGTCCCTCATCCGCACCGCGTCCCACGAGCAGCACACGGAGGCGGAGACCTCGACGTTCATGGGCGACCTGCTCGGCGGCAGGCTCGGCGTGGACGCGTACGCGCGCTACACCGAGCAGTTGTGGTTCGTGTACGAGGCGCTGGAGAGCGCGGCCGGACAGCTGGCCCAGGATCCGGTGGCGGGGCCGTTCCTGCGGCCCGAGCTGTTCCGGCTGCCCGCGCTGGAGCGGGACCTGGCGCATCTGCGGGGACCGGACTGGCGTGCGGGACTGGGCGCCCTGCCCGCGACCCGGGCGTACGCGGACCGGGTCCGGGAGTGCGCCGAGCGCTGGCCCGGGGGTTATGTCGCCCACCACTACACCCGTTATCTGGGCGACCTGTCCGGCGGCCAGATCATCCGGGACAGGGCGGAGCGGACCTGGGGCTTCGCGCGGAAGGGCGACGGCGTCCGCTTCTATGTCTTCGAAGGCGTCCCCAACCCCGCCGCGTTCAAGCGGGGTTACCGGGACCTGCTGGACGGGATCCGGGTGGACGACCTGGAGAGGCAGCGGGTCGTGGCGGAATGCAAGCGGGCGTTCGCCCTGAACACCGCCGTCCTCCGGGCGCTGGGCGAGGAGTTCCCGCTGAGCGCCTAGCGTTCCGGGGGGCGGCTGGCGCTCCGGGGGGCGGCTGGCGCTCCGGGGGGCGGCTAGCGTTCCAGGAACACCCTGCCGCCGATCTCCACCCAGCCGTGCGGCTGCGGTGCGGTCAGGATCTGGGAGCCCCTGCCCTGGACGATGTTCAGGGCGCGGCCCAGCTGGTCGGTGAGGAGCAGCGCGGCGGCGCCGGTGGCCTCGTCCTCGTCGATGCCGTCGCCACGGCCGGGGAAGGCGCGGGCGCGGATCCGGCCGGCCGCCTCGTCCTCCCAGGCCCAGGCGTAGATCCACTCCCCCACCGGGGGCACGTCGAGGGCGTCGACCTCGGCGGCGGTGGCGTACCGGCGCAGGGTGCGCGGCGGGGCCCACTCCGCGCGCGCCTCGATCCAGCTGAACTCGCCGTCCATGCGGGCGCCGACCACTCCGGCGGGGGTGACCAGTTCGGGCACGTCGAGCAGCCAGGCCGTGCCGACGCAGGGATGACCGGCGAAGGGCAGCCGCAGGGTGGGGGTGTAGATGTCGATCACACCGCGCTCGGGGTCGTCCACGAACACGGTCTCACTGAAGCCGAGTTTGGCCGCCAGCTCCTGCCGGTCGCTGCGCTCGGGCAGCACCGAGCCGTCGCGGACGACACCGAGTTCGTTGCCGTAGCCGCCGTTCGGTCCGCAGAAGACGCGGAGCACGTCGTAGTCAGTCACTTGGGAATTGAAACATCGCGGCGGCGGCGAGCGCGTCCCAGGCGGGGGCGCCGCCGGGGAGCGGCCAGGTGCGCAGACCGGACGGGTCGTACGCCAGTCCGGCCAGCGCGTCGCCGTAGCCCTGTTCCATGGCCGCCCGCCGCCGTTCGAGCGCGGGCGTGGCGGGGTGTGCGGCGAGCCGGTCCATGTCCCGGCGGTGGCCTTCGGTCATCACCCGGGCGTCCCGGCGCCACCTCTCCTCGTCGCGCAGCCGGGTGAGCACCACGCACTCCGGGGTCCGTCCCTCCGCCAGTGCGGCGACCACCCGGTCGTGGCCGTCGAGGATCACCCAGCCGTCGAGGAAGGGCACCCACCACAACAGGACGGGCGCGAGGGTGCCGTCACGGACGTGTTTGCGGTACGCCTTCACGCGCGGGGCGTCCGGCGGCGCGAGTTCCCGCAACGGCAGGACGCCCTGCCAGCCACCGCCGCAGTACAGCTCCAGGCTGCCGCCGGGCCAGTCGCGGACGAAGTCGGAGGTCCAGACGTAGAGGGGCAGGGAGGTGCGCAACGCGAGCTCCCAACGGCCGTCGTCCAGGGGCGTTCCCGCGGCCTCCGTCAGCCATGTCGCGTACCGGTGCGGCCAGTTGACGGCCGCCCTCATCTCGGCGGAGCGGAGGGGCGGCAGGGGTGGGCGGTAGCCGGCCAGGCGGTGCAGGTGCAGGTCGTGGCAGCATCCGTCGCCGGTGAGGCGGCCGAGCAGGACGGGCGCCGCGCCCTGCCGGAGCACCTTCCGCCGCCCGTCCTCGGTGGCCTCGAAGCGGAGTGCGGGGGGCGCCGGCCGGTCCGCGATCTCCAGCACCAGCCGGCCGGTCCCCAGCACTTCCCTGCGCGCGTTCCCCATGCCCCCACCTTCCCACCCCGTGACCCGCCCTTTACCTTTTATTGGCGTCTTGTTTGAGCTGTCGAGATCAAGCCGTATCCGTGACCGATCCGTGAGAGCTGAATCACCCACCGGGTGGGTAGAGGTGAGGTAAGCCTCAGGTAAGTTAGGCCAGCCTCACCACACCAGATCCGCTTGGAGCCCGCATGCGAGCCGCCCGACTTACCGTCACCGCCGCCGTCGCCACGGCAGCCCTGACCGCCCTGACGGCCTGCACCGCGAAGAGCGAAGCCAAGGACGGCGACGCGATCCAGGTCACCGCCGCCGACTCGAAGTGCGACACCTCCGCCAAGTCGGTCCCGGCCGGCCAGGTCACGCTGAAGATCGAGAACAAGGGCTCCAAGGCCACCGAGGTCGAGATCCTCTTCCCGGACGACCGGATCGTCTCCGAGAAGGAGAACATCGGGCCCGGCACCGAGTACACGCTGACCGCCGAGGTCAAGGCGGGCTCGTACGAGATCGCCTGCCGTCCCGGCATGAAGGGCCGCGGCGTGCGGCAGAAGCTCGACGTGACCGGCGGCGGCACGAACGCGCAGCGGCACCCCCAGCTGGACAAGGCGGTCGCCGACTACCGCCAGTACGCGCAGGACCAGGCCGACGCCACCGTGCCGCTCGCCGAGACCTTCGCCAAGGCGATCAAGACCGGCGACCTCGACGCCGCCAAGAAGGCCTACGCGCCCTCCCGCCTGGGCTGGGAGCGCACCGAGCCGGTCGCCGAGTCCTTCGGGGACATCGACCCCAAGACCGACACCCGCGCCGACGGCCTGGAGAAGGGCCAGAAGTGGACGGGCTGGCACCGGCTGGAGAAGGCCCTGTGGGCCGACAAGAAGATCGGCGCCGACGAGAAGACCCTCGCCGACCAGCTGGTGAGCGATCTCAAGGACTGGCAGAAGCGGGTCGGCAAGGCCGAGATCACCCCGACCTCCATGGCCAACGGCGCCAAGGAGCTGCTCGACGAGGTCGCCACCGGCAAGGTCACCGGCGAGGAGGACCGCTACTCGCACACGGACCTGGCCGACTTCAAGGGGAACGTGGAGGGCGCGCAGAAGGCGTACGAGCTGCTCAAGCCGGTCGCCGCGAAGAACGACCCGGCGCTGGCCAAGGAGCTGGACAAGCAGTTCACCGCGCTGAACGGCGTGCTCGACACGTACCGATCCGACAAGGACTCCTACGACTTCGTCTCCTACGACAAGGTCACCAAGGAGCAGCGCAAGGAGCTGTCGGACGCGGTGAACGCCCTCGCCGAGCCGCTGTCCAAGCTCGCCGCCGCGGTCGCGAAGTAAGCAGGGGGCGGAGCGATGACCGAGACCCAGGGGAGCAATCCGTCGCGTCGTTCGCTGATCGGCTGGGGCGGCGCCGGGCTCGCGCTCGGTGCCGCGGCGGCCGGCGGCGCGGTGGCGATGGCCAAGGCCGGAGACGACGTGGACCCGGTGGCCGCCGAGGCGGGCGGCGCGGTGGAGTTCCACGGCGCCCACCAGGCGGGCATCGCCACGCCCGTCCAGGACCGGCTGCACTTCGCCGCGTTCGACGTGAAGACCGAGGACCGCGACGAGTTCGTCCGGATGCTCAAGGACTGGACGGCGGCGGCCCGTCGGCTGACCGCCGGCCGGCCCGTCGGCGAGGGCGCCTACGGCGGACTCGCCGAGGCACCGCCGGACGACACCGGTGAGGCGCTGGGGCTCAAGCCCTCGCGACTGACGCTCACCATCGGATTCGGACCCTCGTTCTTCGAGCACTTCGGGCTGCGGGACCGGCGGCCGGCGGCCCTGGCCGACCTGCCGCAGTTCCCCGGCGACAACCTGGACAGGTCCCGCACCGGCGGCGACCTGTGCGTCCAGGCCTGCGCGGACGACCCCCAGGTGGCCGTGCACGCGATCCGCAACCTCGCCCGCATCGGCTTCGGCAAGGTCGCCATCCGCTGGTCCCAGCTCGGCTTCGGCAAGACCTCCTCGACCACCCCGGACGCCCAGACGCCGCGCAACCTGATGGGCTTCAAGGACGGCACCCGCAACATCGCGGGCACCGAGACCGACCGGCTGAAGAAGTTCGTGTGGGTCGGCGAGGGCGACGGGGGCGCCGGGGACGCCTGGATGACCGGAGGGTCGTATCTCGTCGCCCGCCGCATCCGCATGAACATCGAGACCTGGGACCGCACCTCCCTGCAGGAGCAGGAGGACGTGTTCGGGCGGGACAAGCGCGAGGGCGCGCCGGTCGGCAAGGCCAAGGAGCACGACGCGCCGTTCCTGAAGGCGATGAAACCCGACGCGCATGTGCGCCTGGCGCACCCGGACTCGAACGACGGGATCACGATCCTGCGCCGGGGCTACTCCTTCACCGACGGCACCGACGGCCTCGGCCGCCTGGACGCCGGCCTGTTCTTCCTGGCCTACCAGCGGGACGTGCGCAAGGGGTTCATCCCGCTGCAGCGCAAGCTGTCCGCGCACGACGCGCTCAACGAGTACATCCAGCACGTGGGTTCGGCGGTCTTCGCGGTGCCGCCCGGTGTCCGGGACTCCGGCGACTGGTGGGGCCGCACGCTGTTCTCCAAGGAGGCGTAGCCCGTGTTCTCCAACTACCTGATCGGCCTGCGCGAGGGCCTGGAGGCGTCGCTCGTCGTCTGCATCCTCATCGCGTACCTGGTCAAGACCGGCCGCCGGGACGCCCTGAAGCCGGTCTGGATCGGCATCGGCATCGCGGTCGCCATCGCGATGGGGTTCGGCTGTGTCCTGCAGTACGGCTCCCAGGAGCTGACGTTCCAGGCGCAGGAGGCGCTCGGCGGCTCGCTGTCGGTCGTCGCCGTCGGCCTGGTGACGTGGATGGTGTTCTGGATGCGGCGCACCGCCCGGCACCTGAAGTCGGAGCTGCACGGCAGGCTGGACGCGGCCCTCGCCATGGGCACGGGCGCGCTGGTCGCCACCGCGTTCCTGGCCGTCGGCCGGGAGGGCCTGGAGACCGCGCTGTTCGTGTGGGCGTCGGTGCACGCGGCGAGCGACGGAACCCCGCGCCCGCTGATCGGCGTGGCCCTGGGCCTGGCCACCGCGGTCCTGCTCGGCTGGCTGTTCTACCGGGGCGCCCTGAAGATCAACCTCGCGAAGTTCTTCACCTGGACCGGCGGCATGCTGGTCGTGGTCGCGGCGGGAGTCCTCGCCTACGGCTTCCACGACCTGCAGGAGGCGAGCTGGCTCCCCGGCCTGACGCACCTGGCCTTCGACATCAGCGATACCGTCCCGCCGGACAGCTGGTACGGCACCCTCCTCAAGGGCGTCCTCAACTTCCAGCCGGACCCGACGGTCCTCCAGGTCACGGTGTGGCTGCTGTACCTGGTCCCGACGCTCGCGATCTTCCTCGCCCCGGTAGGGTTCGCCTCCGGAAAGGGGAAGGTGAAGGGATCCGATGAGCAGGGATCACAGCCCGCGCAGGCTCCGCAGGCGTGACCGGAACGCACTCATAGCGGCCTCGCTGACCGCTTTGTCGCTGACGGCGAGCGGATGCGTGGTGGTGCACGGGGAGCGCGAGATGCTCCCGGCCGCCACCCGCGCCGAGGCCGCCAAGGCGCTCACCGCGTTCACGACCGCCTACAACAAGGCCGACAAGGCCTACGACAACTCCCTGGACGCGCCCTACCTCACCGGCCCGTTCGGCGACATCACCGCCGCCCGGCTGAAGGCCTTGCACGCGGGCAGCCCGTCCGGCAACCCGCACCACGTGCCGCTGAAGCTGTCGGACGTGAACATCACGATCCCGAAGAAGCCCGGCTGGCCGCGCTGGTTCGTCGCCGACGCCCAGGGCAACAAGACCGGCAAGGCCCGCTGGCTGATGGTGTTCACCCGGGGCGACCTCGGCGAGCGCTGGCGGGTGGCGTACGTGACCCTCCTGGCGCCGGGCGCCGTACCGGAGTTCAAGACGGACAAGGACGGCTGGGCCGAGGCCGTACCGGCCGGCTCCACCCAGCTCGCCGTCGCACCCGGGAAGCTGAGCGCGGACTACGCGGCCTACCTGAAGAAGGGCGGCCGGACCTTCGCCGACGGCACGTACACCAGTGTCGAACGCGCCAACCGCGCCAAGCGGTACCACAAGCCGGGCCTGGTCACGCAGTTCATCGACCGGCCGCTGACGAGCGGCGACTACGCTCCCCTGGCGCTGCGCACGGCGGACGGCGGCGCGCTGGTGTTCTTCACCACGCACCACTACGAGAAGCAGACCGCCGCCACCGGCACCACGGTCCCGGCCCAGACGAAGGACGTACAGGCCCTGACCAAGGGCGAGGTGAAGCAGTCCCTGACCCTGGAACTCATGTCGGCGCAGGCCGCCGTGGACCCGGCGGGCAGCGGCAGGGTGTCGGTGCTGGGGCGGGTGCCGGGTCTGGTGTCGGCACAGGGCGAGTGAGACTCCGTCAGGGGCGCCGGGCCAGGGGGTTCGTTCGGACCAGTCGGATCAGGCGCCCCGCAACGGCCAAGCCGCACTCTCCGCGCCCCCGTACCGCGCACACGCGTCGGTGAGCACCTCCAGCAGACTCAGCGGGTCCGGCAGCGCCTGCTCCGGCCCCCGCACCCACCGCACCCGCCGATCGTCACCAGGCAGCCGCGCCGGCGGCACGAGGACGTACGACCCCCGGCAGTGCCAGCGCAGCCCGGGGTGCTCGTCCATGGTCTCGGGATGGCAGTCCAGCTCGCACGGCCACCACTCGTCCTCGTCCTCGGGGGTGCCGCGGGTGAGGGTGAAGAACAGCATGCGGCCGTCGTCGCTCTCGGCGACGGGGCCGACCTCGACACCGGAGGAGAGCAGCCGCTCCAGGGCCTCCCGGCCGGCCTCCAGGGGCACGTCGAGGACGTCGTGGACCATGCCGGTGGCGGTGATGAAGTTGGCCTGCGGCTGGTGCCGGGCCCAGCGCTCGATCTGGGCACGGTCGGTGGTGGACTGCGTCTGCCAGGCGAACGACACCGGGTGCCGGGCCGGGGTGGGACAGCCGACGCGGTCGCAGGAACAGCGGTAGCCGGGTGCGGGGTGCGCGGCGGGGGCGAGCGGCAGGCCCGCCGCGGCGGCGCCGAGCAGCAGGGTCTCCCGGCCGCCGTCGTCGGCGGCTTCCTTCGGGCGGCGTCCGAGCAGCCACTGGGAGAGTTTGCCCTGCCGGCCCGACCGGCCGCCGAACGTCGCGCTCATCTATCCCCTCAGTCTGGGTGGTCGCCTCGCTGGTGTGCGGACAGTGTGCCTTATCGTCCCCTCTTCATGCGCTTCGGGGTGGCCGGGATGCGATTCCGTACAGGGCGTACTCGACCAACGTGTCCGTGTAGTCGTACGAGATCGGTCCCGTGTGCTGCAGCCAGCGCTGCGCCAGGGGCGAGACGAACAGCTCCAGGGCGATACGGGGATCGACGCCGGCCCGTACCTGCCCGGCGTCCTGTGCGGCGCGCAGCCGGTCGACGTACAGCTGGAGCTGGGGTTCGAGGAGTTTGGCGACGAATTCGCGGCCGAGCGGCTCGTTGACCACACCCTCGGCGGCCAGCGCCCGGGAGGGCACCTCGAAGCGCGGGTCGAGCAGCTGGTCCACCGTGATCCGCAGCACCGTCTTGAGGTCGGTGGCGAGGTCCCCGGTGTCCGGGATGACGTACGGCTCCTGGCCGGCTTCCTGTGCCGCCTGCGTGGAAAGGTCGAGGAACGCCTCCAGCAGGACGGCCGCCTTGGACGGCCACCAGCGGTAGATCGTCTGCTTGCCGACCCCGGCCCGGGCGGCGATCCCCTCGACGGTGGTCTTCGGGTACCCGACCTCGCCGACCAGGGTGAGGGCGGCGTCGTAGATCGCTCTGCGGGACTTCTCGCTGCGGCGGGTGGCGTCGGGGGCCGGCTTGGTGACCATGCCCAGACGTTAACAAGCGCGGCAGGACCCCGAAGGGCGCTTACGCAGTCGGCTCCTCGGGCGGCCACGCGTCGCCCCACTCGGCGTCCCGGGCCGCCTTGTACAGGGTGCCGTGGCGTTTGGTGACCGTGGTGCGGCGCAGCTGGTCGTCGGCCTCGCACAGGTCCAGCAGCACCTGGCCCTTGCGGATCTGCGGGCGCCGGATCACGCGGGCGGGGGCCGGCCCGGCGGGCAGGCGGGTGGCGACGACGTACGAGAACTTCTCGTCCTCGTACGGCAGGGTGCCGCCCTTGACCTGGCGGTGCAGGGAGGAGCGGCTCACCCGGGCGGAGAAGTGGCACCAGTCCCTGCCGGGCTCGATGGGGCAGGCGGCGCTGTGCGGGCAGGGGGCGACGACGTGGAGTCCGGCGTGGATCAGGCGGTCGCGGGCCTCGATGACGCGGGCGTAGCCGGCCGGGGTACCGGCCTCCACGATCACCACGGCCCGCGCGGCGGCCGCGGCGACGTCGACGAGGGCGGCGCGGTCGGGCTCGGCCAGCTCGTTGAGGACGTACGACACCGTGACGAGGTCGGTGTCCTGGAGGGTGAGGTCGGCGCCGATCCGGGCGCGCTGCCAACGGGCGCCGCGCAGGGCCGGGTTGGCGGCGGCGATCTCCCGGCCGAGGGCGAGCGCGGGCTCGGCCCAGTCCAGCACGGTGACGCCGCGCTCGCCGGGCCAGGTCGCGGTGACCGCCCAGGTGGCGGCGCCGGTGCCGCCACCGACGTCGGTGTGGCTGCCGGGCGTCCAGTCGGGCACGGCCCGTGCGAACGCCTCCAGTGCCGAGCGGACCGCTTCGAAGGTGGCGGGCATGCGGTAGGCGGCGTAGGCGGCCACGTCGGCCCGGTCGCGGAGGATCGGGGCGTGGGTGGGGGTCGCCCCGCGGTAGTTGGCGATCAGCCGTTCCACGGCTCCGGCAGCCTGGGTGGGCGGGAGCCCGGCGAGGACGTCGTCCAGGGCGGCGCGCAGGGTCTGTGCCGGGGTCACGGGGTCGTTCACCCGGCGATTCTACGGTGGGCTCAGATCACCGCCCTCGCCAGCCGGGTGGCCAGGGCTGCCCTGGGCCCGCTGTCCGGTGCCCGGCGCCTCGGGTGCACCGTGTTGGCCAGCAGCACCAGGAACGTGTCGGTCCTCGGGTCGAGGACGAGCGAGGTGCCGGTGAATCCGGTGTGGCCGGCCGCGCCGTGGCCCGCGAGTTCGCCCATGAACCACGGCTGGTCGACGGCGAAGCCCAGCCCCGGCGGGGTCAGCAGCAGTTCGACGAAGTCGGGACCGAGGATGCGGGCGGGGCCGTAGGAGCCGCCGGCGAGCAGGGTCCGGCAGAAGACCGCGAGGTCGCGGGCGGTGGAGAACAGGCCGGCGTGCCCGGCGACGCCGCCGAGCGCCCAGGCGTTCTCGTCGTGGACCACGCCCCGCAGCATCCCGCGGTCCGCCTTGGCCCACGGCCGCCGCTGGTCCTCGGTGGCGGCGGCGCCGGGGCAGGGTCCGAAGCCGGTGGCGGTCATGCCGAGCGGGCGGGTGATGCCGTCCTGGACGAGGACGTCGAGGGTACGGCCGGTGATGCGTTCCAGGACGGCCTGGAGCAGCAGCATGTTCAGGTCGGAGTACCGGTACCGGCCCGGCTCGCCGGTCGGGGCCTCGGCGCGCAGCAGGTCCAGCCGGGCGGCGTCGTCCGGGCAGTCGTACAGGGGCAGCTCGGGGCGCAGCCCCGAGGTGTGGGTGAGCAGCTGCCGCACGGTGATGCCGTGGGTGGCCGCGGCGTGGAAGTCGGGCAGGTAGTCGCCGACCCGGGCGTCCATGCCGAGGGTGCCGCGCTCGATCTGCTGCACGGCGGCGACAGCGGTGCACAGCTTGGTGAGGGAGGCCAGGTCGAAGGGCGTGTCGAGGGTGGCCGGGACCCGGGCGGCGGGCGGCAGTTCGACGCCGGTGCCGGTCTCGGGGTCGTAGGAGGCGTAGCGGACCGCCCAGCCCGCCGCCTCGGCCACGGCGATGACGGGGCCGCGGCCGGCCAGCACGACGGCGCCGGCCGCCCAGGGGTGGTCGCCGGCCGTCAGGGCGTGCACGTCGCCGACCAGGTGCCCGAGCTCGACGGGGTCGAGCCCGGCCCGTTCCGGTGTGTCGGCGCGCAGTCTCGGTGCGCTCAGTTCCCGTCTCCCTCCGCCTGCGCACGTGCGTTCCCACGTGTGCTCCAGGGACGGCACATTCCCACGAAGCAGGCCGCCGCGACCAGTGCTCCCGCCAGCTGGACCACCGCCATGGGGACGGCGGTGTGCTCTCCGGCGACGCCGACGAGCGGGGAGGCGACCGCTCCGACGAGGAAGGAGGAGGTGCCGAGCAGCGCGGAGGCGGAGCCGGCGGCGTGCCGGGTGCGCAGCAGGGCGAGGGACTGGGCGTTGGGGAGGGTGATGCCCATGGCGGACATGAGGACGAAGAGCGCGGCGGCGACGGGGGCGAGGCCGGTGTCGCCGAGGGCGCCGGTGGACATCAGCAGCAGGGCGGTCGCCGCGAGCACGATCACCGCCAGGCCGGTGGCGAGGACCTTGTCCAGGGCGACCCGGCCGACCAGCAGCTTCCCGTTGACCTGTCCGGCGATCACCAGGCCGACCGAGTTCAGGCCGAACAGCAGGCTGAAGGTCTGCGGGGAGGCGCCGTAGATCTCCTGGACGACGTAGGGGGACGCGGATATGTACGCGAACAGTGCGGCGAAGGCGAAGCCGCCGGCCAGCATGTAGCCGGTGAAGGGCAGGTCGGCGAGGAGGGCCCGCATGGACCGCAGGGCCTCGCCGGCTCCGCCCCCGTGCCGGTCGCCCGGGGCCAGGGTCTCCGGCAGCCGCAGCCAGACCAGCGCCGTGAGCAGGGCGCCGATCGCCGTGAGGACGACGAACACACCGCGCCAGTCGGTCACCCGGAGGATCTGCCCCCCGATGAGCGGGGCGACGATCGGCGCGGCCCCGGAGATCAGCATCAGGGTGGAGAAGAACCGGGCCATGGCGACTCCGTCGTACAGGTCGCGTACGACGGCCCGCGCGATGACGATCCCGGCCGCGCCCGCGAGGCCCTGGGCCAGGCGGAAGGCGACGAGGGTCTCGACGTCCGGCGCCACCGCGCACAGGGCGGTGGCGAGGAGGTAGACGGCGAGGCCGGTGAGCAGGGGGCGGCGGCGGCCCCAGCGGTCGCTCATCGGGCCGACGACCAGCTGCCCGAGCGCCATGCCGAGCAGGCAGGCGGTGAGGGTGAGCTGGACGGTGGCGGCGGGTGCGTGCAGGGACCGGGTGACCTCCGGCAGGGACGGAAGGTACATGTCCATCGCGAGCGGGGGTGTCGCGGTGAGGCCGCCGAGGACGAGGGTGACGAGCAGGCCGGTGCGGCGGGCGGCGGCCGGCGGCGTGGCAGGGGTGGTGGGGCCGTGTTCCGTCTCCGCCGCGTGCTCGGGCATCTGTCCCTCCCTGGGTCTGACCGGCACCTATGCTCTCAGCTCGTACACACTGCCGGGGCACACACGAGCGAGGGCGGGGCGATGGCGGAGCAGAGGGTGCGCTGGGGGGTCCTGGCGACGGGCGGGATCGCTGCGGCGTTCGCGGCGGATCTGGTGGATCTGCCCGACGCGGAGATCACGGCGGTGGCCTCGCGGCGGCCGGAGTCGGCGGAGGCGTTCGCGGAGCGCTTCGGGGCCGAGCGGGCGTACGGCGACTGGGAGTCGCTGGCGGCGGACCCGGACATCGACGTCGTGTACGTCGCCACTCCGCACACGGCGCACCGGGCGGCGGCCGGGCTGTGTCTGGAGGCGGGGCGGAACGTGCTGTGCGAGAAGCCGTTCACCCTGAACCTGCGTGAGACGGAGGAACTCGTCGCGCTGGCGCGGGAGCACGACCGCTTCCTGATGGAGGCGATGTGGATGTACTGCAATCCGCTGGTGCGGCGACTGAAGGCGCTGGTGGACGACGGGGCGATCGGTGAAGTGCGCACCGTGCAGGCCGACTTCGGACTGGCGGGCCCGTTTCCGCCGGCGCACCGGCTGCGGGATCCGGCGCTCGGCGGCGGGGCGCTGCTGGACCTGGGCGTGTATCCGGTGTCGTTCGCGCAGCTGCTGCTGGGCGAGCCGGACGCGGTCGCGGGGAGTGCGGTGCTCTCGGCCGAGGGGGTGGACCTGCAGACGGGGGCGCTGCTGTCCTGGGCGGGCGGGGCGATGGCCACGCTGCACTGTTCGATCGTCGGCGGTACGGGCGGCACGGCCTCGGTGACCGGTTCGCGCGGCCGGATCGACGTGCCGTCCGGCTTCTTCCAGCCGGAGCGGTTCGTGCTGTGCCGCGACGGCCGTGACCCGGAGGAGTTCGCCGCGGACCCGGCGGACGGGCCGCGCGCCAGCCTGCGGCACGAGGCCGTCGAGGTCATGCGGGCGTTGCGGGCGGGTGAGAAGGAGTCGCCGCTGGTGCCCCTGGAGGGCTCGCTGGCGGTGATGCGGACGCTGGACGCGCTGCGGGAGCGGATCGGGGTGCGCTATCCCGGGGAGACGGTCGCCGCCACCGTGTAACCGTATGGCGGACGGTGGATTCCGCATGCCGGATGTTCCGCCTACGCTGCGGAGCCATGACTGACAGGCAATCGAAGATCGCGGTGGTGACGGGCGCCGGTTCCGGCATCGGGCGGGCCGTCGCCGTGGAGCTGCTCGGGGCCGGCTGGTCGGTGGCGCTGGCCGGCCGGCGCACCGAGCCGCTGGAGGCGACGGCGGCGCTGGTCCCGGGGGCCGCCGCGCTCGCCGTGGGCACCGACGTGTCCCGGCCCGCGGACGTGGAGGCGCTGTTCACGGCGACGGTGGAACGGTTCGGCCGGGTGGATCTGCTGTTCAACAACGCGGGGATCAACGGTCCCCGCGAGGTCCCGGTCGAGGAGCTGTCGTACGACGACTGGCGGCACGTGGTGGACGTCAACCTCAACGGGGCGTTCCTGTGCGCGCAGGCGGCGTACCGGCGGATGAAGGAGCAGGATCCGCAGGGCGGGCGGATCATCAACAACGGCTCGATCTCGGCCCACACACCCCGCCCGCGCTCGGTCGCCTACACCACGACCAAGCACGCGCTGACCGGGCTGACCAAGTCCCTGTCGCTGGACGGACGGCCGTACCGCATCGCGGTGGGGCAGATCGACATCGGCAACGCGGCGACCGACATGACGGCCCGGATGCGGGCCGGCGCCCTCCAGGCGAACGGCGAGGTGGTCCCGGAGCCGGTGATGGACGTGGCCGACGTGGCGCGCACCGTGCGGCACATGGCCGAGCTGCCGCTGGAGGCGAACATGCAGTTCGCGACGGTACTGGCGACGGCGATGCCGTACATCGGGCGCGGCTGACCCCGCCTGCCCGAAGGGACTTCGAACATTCGCGGTATTGCGGCCGGTCGAGCACGTGTGCTCAACTTTCCTCCACAAGAGCTTCACAGTTGGAGCATGTGGATTCCGCAGGCCATACCGAGGGGGGAGGCGGCGGCCGTTCCACCGGGCCGGAGTTGGGGGCGGCCCCCGCGCGGGACGCGGGGTGCGCACCGGTCGGTGGAACGGCCGCCGCACAGTCAGCGCCGGTGCCGGCCCCCCGGGGCCACCGGTTCCCCGGCCTCCTGGGACGCCTCGGCCGCCGCGGCCGCCGCCACCGCCCTGCGCCGCTTCTTCACCACCAGCACGCCCGCCGCCGCCAGCAGCAGCGCCGTGCCTCCCGCACCCTCCACCAGCCGTCCGGTGGACGGGCCGCGGGACTCCGAGCCGGGCGCGCCGGCCGCCACCTGTACCGCCTTCCGCCCGGGGGCCGGACGCGCGCTCGCCCCGCCCTCGCTGAGCGGCTCGACGAGCGTGCCCACGGCCTGCGCCGAACGCCCGCGGCCGAAGCCCCAGTCGAGCAACGCGGCGGTCTGCTCGTAGACGGCGTTGCTGCCCTCGGCGGGGTGCATGACCGTCACCAGCAGGGTGCGCCCTCCCCGGGTGGCCGCACCGGTGAAGGTGTTGCCGGCATGGCTGGTGTAGCCGTTCTTGACGCCGATCAGGCCGTTGTACGTCCGCAGGCCCAGCGCCCCGGTCAGCAGGCGGTCGGTGTTCTGGATCTGGAAGGTCTTCTTGCCGCCCGCCGGGAAGTCGGCGGTCTTCGTGCCGCAGTAGCCGCGGAAGTCGGCGTCCTTGAGGCCGTGCCGGGCGAACAGCGTGAGGTCGTACGCCGAGGAGATCTGGCCGGGGTGGTCGAAGCCGTCGGGGCTGACCACATGGGTGTCCAGGGCCTGCAGGTCCGCGGCCTTGGCCTGCATCTCGGCGACGGTCCTGGCGATGCCGCCGTTCATGTGGGAGAGAACGTGCACGGCGTCGTTGCCGGAGCGCAGGAACACGCCCTGCCACAGCTCCTCGACGGTGTAGGTGATGCCGGGCTTGATGCCGACCAGGCTGGAGCCGGCCGGGACGTCGGCGACATCGGCGTCCTTGACCGTGTACCGCTCGGCGCGGTCGAACTTCCTCAGCACGGTGTCCGCGAACAGCATCTTCAGCGTGGACGCGGGCGGGAGCCGCCGGTGCGCGTTGAACGAGGCGAGCACGTCTCCGCTGTCGTAGTCGGCGATCAGCCAGGACTGGGCGGTGATCTTCTTGGGCAGCCCCGAGGCACCGCGCACCTGGACACCGGAGCGGGCCAGCCGCTCGCCCCCGATGACGGGGGAGTCGACGGCGGCGGCCGCGGTGGCCGTGGACACGGGAAGGGCGGCGGCCGTCAACCCGAGGACGGCACGTCGGCTGAGCCGGGAACATTCACGCACCCGGGGACCGTACACCGCGCCCAGCAGGGGATTCGCTCAGGGCGGGCCGGGAGGGCGCGGAATTTGCCGCGTTATGAAAATCCGATGAGCCACCTCGGATTCTCAACTCCCTTTCCCCTGCCCGTCTACGCCTGCCCGGTCTCGAAGCGGGAGATCCGGCCGTCGTCCTCCACCGTGAAGGTCCACCTGGTGCGCATCTCGCCCCAGGTGTCGTTGCGGTAGCGGGCCAGCAGCGCGCGGCCGCCGGCGGACTCGTTGTCGACCTCCAGGTGGCCGTGGGAGGAGAAGATCTCCCGGTCGATCCAGTCGGCGAGGTCGCGGTCGGAGCCGTCGTCGGACATGGTCGCGCCGGGGGCGAGCAGCTCCAGGAAGCCTTCCCGGTCATGGGAGTTGACGGCGTTCACAAAGGCCCGGACGGCCGGATCGCTGAGCTTGGCTGGCTGAATCGTCATGGCGCCAGGTTCACACCGCCCTCCCCGCCCCGCCACCCGAACGCCCGCCACGGCGCGCCCGCCGGTGTGAGAGCTGCGACGGTGGAAACGCGGGAGGAACCTGTCCCCGTCCGCCTGTCCGCATGGGAGTCACCGTGAGCTGTTACGACCGACGTGATCTGGGCCTCCTGCTCCTCAGGCTGGGGACCGGCGGGGTGCTGGCCGCGCACGGCGCGCAGAAACTGTTCGGCTGGTTCGGCGGGCACGGCCTGGAGGGCACCGGTCAGTTCATGGAGTCCGTCGGCTACGCGCCCGGCAGGGCGAGCGCGACGGCGGCCGGGCTCGCGGAGGCCGGCGGCGGCACCCTGCTCGCCCTGGGCCTGGCGACCCCGGCGGCGGGTGCGGCGGCGGCCGGCGCGATGGCGGGGGCGGCGGCGGTCCACCTGCCCAACGGCTTCTTCGCCCAGGAGGGCGGCTACGAGTACGCGGCGAGCCTCGGGCTCGCCGCGGCCGGCCTCGGCATCACGGGCCCCGGCCGGCTCTCCCTCGACCACGCCCTCGGCCATGTCTTCGACCGCGGCTGGATGGTCCCGGCGGCCCTCGGCGCCACGGCCGCGGCCACGGCGCTGGTCGTGGGCGTGCGCGCGCGGCGGGTGCGGGTGAAGAGGGAGGGCGAGCAGGAGGTGCTGTTCGAGGAGTAGCGAGGAGTAGAAGGGTGCCGCCGCGGGGCGTCCGGGGCGCCGAACATCCCTTCCCTCGCGGGTGGCCGGCGGTGGGTGCGGACGTGGATCTCCCGGCCGGCCGTCCCGCGTCAGCTCGCGGGACGTCCCCTGAGCCCCGTCACGGCGACGATCGCCCCGAGCAGCAGGGTCAGACCCCCGACGACGAGGGCCCACCTGGTACCGCCGGTGTTCGTCGAGGACAGGTCGAGGACCGCGCCGAGGACGGCGACGCCGAGGGAGGCACCGACCTGGCGGGCGGAGTTGAGCGCGCCGGCGCCGATGCCGGCCAGCTCGGGCGGTACGGAGCTCGCCATGCCGGCGACGAGCGCGGGCAGGGCGAAGGAGACGCCGAATCCGAAGGCGAGCAGGCCGACCACGGTGGCGGCCCACGCGAGGTGGGAGTCGCCGGTGAACGGCGCCTGCAGCAGCGCACCGGCGCCCATCAGGACGAACCCGGTGGTGGCGGGGCGGCGGGGGCCGATGCGGCCGACGAGGCGTCCGGTGTAGACGGGGTTGAAGGCGGTGGGCAGGGTCAGCGGAAGGAAGGCCAGGCCGGCGCTGAACGAGGAGTACCCGCGGCTCTCCTGGAAGAACAGCGACAGCACGAACAGCAGCCCGGACAGACCGAAGTTGGCGAGGAGCCCGGCGCCGAGCGCGGCGGCGAAGCCACGGCTGCGGAACATGCGCAGCGGCAGCATCGCCGCGTCCCCGGCGCGCGCCTCCGCGGCGACGAACACCACCGCGGCGACCGCCGTCAGGACGACGGAACCGACCACCGGACCGGTGTTCCAGCCCCGGTCCGGGCCCTCGATCAGCGTGTACGACAGGGCACCGAGGGCGACGACGGCGCCGGCCTGTCCGACGCCGTCGAGGCCACTGCGCTGCTTGCGGGCGGTCTCCGGGGCGAGGCGCACGGTGATGACGAAACTGACCAGCGCCAGCGGCACGTTGATGAGGAAGATCGCGCGCCAGCCGACGGTGTCGGTGAGCGCGCCGCCTACCAGCGGGCCGGCCGCGAGGGCCAGTCCGGTGATGGCGGCCCAGTTGCCGACGGCGCGGGCGCGGTCGGCCGGGTCGCTGTAGGCGTTGGTGATCACGGCGAGGGAGGCGGGCAGCAGCAGCGCGCCGGCCACCCCCAGGGCGAGGCGCAGCGCGACCAGTGCGCCCAGGGTGTCCGCGGCGGCCGAGACGCCGGACAGGACGCCGAAGGACACGAGTCCGCACAGGAAGACCCTGCGCCCGCCGAAGCGGTCGGACAGCCAGCCGGCGGTGAGCAGCAGGGCGGCGAAGGTGATGGTGTAGCCGTTGGTGACCCACTGCAGGCCGCTCAGCCCGACGTGGAGTGCCGTGGAGATGGCGGGCAGCGCCACCGAGACGATCGTCATGTCCAGCAGGACCATGAAGTAGCCGAGCGAGAGCCCGGCCAGCAGGGTCCGCGAGGGCCTGTCGGTTCGTGCCGGTGCGACGGAAGCCCGTTGCCGTTCCGTCTGCGTCGACATGTCTTTCTCCTCTGCTCCGCCGGAGTCACATGGCCGCGCCCCGTGGGGAGTTGGGCGTCGGCACCCACCATTCAAGCGGGCGGGAGAGCCGAATTGCCGCTGGTGACGACGGGAATGCCCGATGGATAGCATCGGCTCAGCCGATCGGTCATCGGGGGGAGCCCGGACGTGGAGTTACGGCATCTTCGAACATTCGAGACGGTCGCCAGGACGCTGAGTCTCACCCAGGCGGCCAGGGAACTGCACTACGCCCAGTCCAGCGTCAGCGACCAGATCCAAGCGCTGGAACGTGAGCTGGGGGTCGAGCTGCTCGACCGCTCGCAGCGGCGGGTGCGGCTGACGCCGCAGGGCGTGACGCTGTCGGAGTACGCCGAGCGTCTGCTGAAGCTGCTGGAGGAGGCGCGCTGGGCGGTGAGCAGGCCCGGCGCGGAGGTGTCGGTGGGCGCGCTGGAGACGGTGTGCCTGCACGTCCTGCCCGGGGTGCTCGTGCGCTACCGCGCGCTGTATCCGAAGGCGCGGGTGCGGGTCGCCCAGCACAACCGGGGCGAACTGTACAAGGCGGTACGCCGCGGCGACCTCGACGTCTGCCTGACCTTCGGAGACCCGCCGCCCGACGCCGGCCTGCGCGCCGAGACCCTGGCCGAGGAACCCCTGGTGGTCATCACCCCGCCGGACCATCCCCTGGCGGCGCGGGGCCGGGCGCACCTCGGGGAGCTGGCCGCCGAACCCTTTCTCGCCACCGAACGGGGCTGCGGCTTCCGGGAGATGTTCGACAACGCCTTCTCCGGGCCGGCCGCCAAGGAACCGGTCGCGGAGGTGTCGAGCATCGGCACCCTCGGCGCGTGCGTGGCGGCGGGCATGGGCTGCGCCCTCCTCCCGTCCCTCGCGGTACGGGCCCAGGCCGACCGCGGCGAGGTCGCGCTCGTCGAGATCGACGACGTGTCCCTGCGCACACACGTCACCATGACCTGGCTCGCACGCAACTCGACCAACCCGAACCTGATCACCGTGCAGACGGTGCTTCGTAAGCACCTCGGGGGTTGAGGCGCGTCCTTGGGGGTGGGAGATGGAGCGGCTGTGCCGGGGGGCGGGCCGGTGGTGGGTGGCGGGCGGCTGCCGCGCGGGCCGGTGGGCGGCCGAGGGCGGGCGGCCTGTGCGGGGCGGCGGCTGTATCTGCTGGGCTGACGAGGTGGCCCCGCGGGTGCGGGGAGACCGCCGCGGTGGCTGCCGGGCGAGACGGCGGGCGGCGAGGTCGGCCCGCGGGCGCCACACGGCAGCAGCGGGACCTGGGGCGCGCGGGCGGGTGGGCGGCCGAGCCGGCGCGCCGGTGGCGGGCGGGACCCTGCTCCCCGCGGCTGACGGCTCGCTGCCCAGGCAGTCCGCCCGGACCACGAGCCGAGGCCCCTGCGCAGAAGAAAGTGAGGCAGACGAGTCGGGCTGTACGCCGGGTTCTGTTCCCCGGTGCCCTCGCGGGCGCCGGGGCGACGGCCATCCATCTAGGGCCGGTGTTGCCACCGGCCTCGTGCGGTCTACCCGCGGACTCGGGCGGGCAGCCCTCGAACGTCCGCGCAGAAACACCGGAGTGTTTCCTTTTGACCTTGCTCCGGGTGGGGTTTACCTAGCTGCCCAGGTCACCCTGGGCACTGGTGGTCTCTTACACCACCGTTTCACCCTTACCAGGGGCCGTAGCCCCGGGCGGTCTGCTTTCTGTGGCACTGTCCCGCGGGTCACCCCGGGTGGCCGTTAGCCACCACCCTGCCCTGTGGAGCCCGGACGTTCCTCGGGAAGCCCCCTAGGGGGACTCCACGCGGCCGTCCGCCCGGCTCGTCTGCCGTGTGGACCATGGTACCGGGCGCCGGGACCGGCGCGGGCCGGCGGCCGTGGCCAGGACCGAGCCGGCCAGGATGAGGGCGAAGGCCACCAGGACCGTGGGAGTCAGCGGCTCGCTCAGGAAGATCGCGCCCGCCGCCACCGCGACCGCCGGGTTGACGTACGTGATCAC
>NZ_JBSFKD010000026.1:0-110242 GCF_053598395.1 Streptomyces sp. NPDC001135
GAGGAGATGCTGGCCAAGCACTCCAGCCAGCCGATCGAGAAGATCCGCGAGGACATCGAGCGCGACAAGATCCTCACGGCCGACCAGGCCATGGAACACCGTGGCCGCCGGCTTCTCGCCGCTCTCCACGGCCCGCACCGCCGCGAGCAGGTCGGCGGCCTGGCCGCTGAGCTTCGTGCCGCTCTGGATCGGGCTCTTCTTCTCGGCCTTGCGCCGCTCGATCCGCTCCCGCTCGATCCGCTGCGCGGCCAACTCGGCCTCCGCCTCGGACAACTGGGACGCGTCCGCACCGTCCGCGTCGCCCTCGCCGTCCGCGTCGCCGTCGGCACCGCCGTCGCCGTGCGGGCCTTCGGAGCTCTCGTCGGTGACCTCGCCGCCCGCGGCGCCACCGTCGCCGTCCGCACGGCCTTCCTCGGGCGCGGTGTCCCGGCCCGGGGTCCCGGGTGTGTCCGGCGTCCCCGGCCCGGCTTCCTCCGTGGTCTCCGGCTCCGTGCTCACAGCGTGCTCCAGTCGTGATCGGGATAGCGGTGCACGGGCGCCGACACATCGTCCAGCGCCCTGCAGATCTCGTCAGGAAGACTAAGGGCCTCCACTGACAATGCCGCCGTGAGCTGCAGCGCGGTGCGCGCGCCGACGATCGGCGCGGCCACGCCGGGCCGGTCCCGGACCCAGGCGAGGGCCACCTGGAGCGGGGTGACGGCGAGCCCGTCGGCGGCGGTCGTCACCGCGTCCACGATGCGGGTCGCCGTGTCGTCCAGATACGGCTCCACGAACGGGGCCAGGTGCTCGGAGGCGCCGCGTGAGTCCGCGGGAGTGGTGTGCCGGTACTTGCCGGTGAGGACGCCCCGGCCGAGCGGGGAGGAGGGCAGCAGCCCCACGCCGAGGTCCAGCGCGGCGGGCAGCACCTCGCGCTCCACGCCCCGCTGCAGCAGCGAGTACTCCATCTGTGTGCTGGCCAGCCGGGTTCTCGTGCCGGGCGCCGCGAGCTGCCAGGTGGCCGCCTTCGCCAGCTGCCAGCCGCAGAAGTTGGAGACACCGGCGTAGCGGGCGCGGCCGCTGCCCACCGCTATGTCCAGGGCCTGGAGCGTCTCCTCCAGCGGGGTGTCGGGGTCGTAGGCGTGGACGTGCCACAGGTCGACGTAGTCCGTGCCGAGGCGGGCCAGGGACGCGTCGAGTGCGGCGAGCAGATGGCCGCGGGAGCCGTCGAAGCGGCGGTCGGGGTCGGGGACGCTGCCCGCCTTGGTGGAGATCACCAGGTCCCGGCGTGGCACCAGGCCGTCCATCAGCTGCCCGAGCAGATACTCCGCCTCTCCGTCGCCGTACACGTCGGCGGTGTCGACGAGGGTTCCGCCGGCTTCCCAGAACGCCTTCAGCATGTCCGCGGCGTCGTGCTCGTCGGTGTCCCGTCCCCAGGTGAGGGTGCCGAGTCCGATGCGGGACACGCGCAGGCCGGTACGGCCGAGATGCCTCTGCTCCATGCGGGCGAGATTACTGGCCAGAACAGGAGCGGTGGGTTGCCTGTGGACAACCGGGTCGGACGCCGGGCACCCGGTGCCGTGGCCGGGTATCCGCGCTAGGGTCACCCCCGACAACGACGTTACTCACGGGTAAGGGGAATCGGCCATGGAGCTCGGGATCAACCTCGGCTACTGGGGTGCCGGAATGGACGGGGACAATCTGGCCGTGGCCCAGGAGGCCGACCGGCTGGGCTTCTCCGTGTGCTGGGCCGCCGAGGCGTACGGCTCCGACGCGGCGACGGTGCTGTCCTGGGTCGCCGCGCAGACCGAGCGCATCGACGTCGGCTCGGCCATCTTCCAGATCCCGGCCCGCCAGCCCGCGATGACCGCGATGACGGCCGCGACGCTCGACTCGCTGTCCGGCGGGCGGTTCCGGCTCGGGCTCGGGGTGTCCGGGCCCCAGGTCTCCGAGGGCTGGTACGGCGTCAAGTTCGACAAGCCGCTGGCCCGCACCCGTGAGTACGTGGAGATCGTACGGAGGGCCATGACGCGGGAGCGGCTGACGTACGAGGGCGAGCACTGGACGCTGCCGCTGCCGGGCGGCCCGGGCAAGCCGATCAAGCTGACCGTGCACCCGCAGCGCGAGCACATCCCGCTGTACATCGCCGCGATCGGCCCGAAGAACCTGGAGCAGACCGGCGAGATCGCCGACGGCGCCCTGCTGATCTTCCCCGCCGCCGAACACCTCGAGGACACCACCCTGACGTACCTGCGCGCGGGGCGGGAGAAGGCCGGCAAGACCCTCGACGGGTTCGACGTGTGCCCGACCCTGCCGATCGCCGTCGGCGACGACAAGGACGTGGCCCGGCTCGCCGACACCTTCCGGCCCTACACCGCGCTGTACGTCGGCGGCATGGGCAGCGCCAAGCAGAACTTCTACAACCAGCTCGCCCAGCGCATGGGGTACGCGAAGGAAGCCGCCGAGATCCAGCAGAAGTACCTGTCCGGCGACAAGCAGGGCGCCGCGGCCGCGGTCCCGCAGGACCTCATCGACAAGACGACACTGCTGGGCTCCGTGGACCGCATCGCCGACCGGATGAAGGCCTACGCCGCCGCCGGTGTCACCACGCTCAGCCTGTCCCCGGCCGGCTTCACCCTGGAGGAACGGATCGCCTCCCTGCGGGCCGGCAGTGAGGCCCTGGAGCGCGCCGGTCTGGCCTAGGAGGGTTCAGCGGCCGTGGTGGGGGCTCGGGGGTCTTCCCCGCCACGGCCGTCACCGGGAACAACGCGCCGGCCGCCACGCGGTTACGACGCTCGTGTTCCTTCTTCCGGCCGTCTGGGACTCCCCGGCGGCGGCGACGGCGAACGCGCGCCGGCCCCGAAGACCGCCCGCCACGGCGCCGACGAGGGCAAGCACGGACGGGCTCACCCCCGTCGCCGTACCGCCGGAGACCGACTGCACCCTGCTCCTGGAGCGGCACGGCATCGGTCTCGTCAGCGACTCGGCGGCCCCGCAGCGCCCGCCCACGAGTCCGCCCGAGCCGCGGAACCGAGGGCCTCACAGCCAGCCGCGCCGCTTGAACAGCCGGTACAGCAGCACCTCCAGGGCGGCCATCACCAGGATCACCGCCGGATACGACCACAACCAGTGCAGTTCCGGCATGTGGTCGAAGTTCATGCCGTAGATCCCCGCGATCATCGTCGGGACCGCGGCCATCGCCGCCCACGCGGAGATCTTCCGCATGTCGTCGTTCTGCCGCACGCTCATCTGCGCCAGATGCGCCGACAGGACGTCCGACACCAACCGGTCCAGTGCCTCCACGGACTCGTTCACCCGCGTCAGGTGGTCGCCCACGTCCCGGAAGAACGGGCGGGCCTTGTCCTGCACGAAGGGCACCCCGCCGCCGAACTGTCCCGTGCCCGCCAGCCGGGTCAGCGGCAGCGTCAGCGGGCCGGTGGCCCGGCGGAACTCCAGCACCTGCCGTTTGAAGCCGTAGATCCGCGACGCGATGTCGCGTGAGCCGCCGCCCTCCGGCCGGAACACCTCCGCCTCCAGCTCCTCCAGGTCGTTCCCCAGCTCCGTCGCCACCTCCAGATAGTGGTCGACGACGGCGTCGGAGACCGCGTACAGCACGGCGGTCGGGCCCTTGTCGAGCATCTCCGGCTCCTCCTCCAGCCGGCGCCGTACGGCGGCCAGCGGCGAGCCCTCGCCGTGCCGGACCGTGACCACGAAGCAGTCACCGACGAAGAGCATGACCTCGCCGGCCGAGACCGTGTCGCTCTCGGCCTCGTACACGACCGGTTTCAGGACCATGAACAGCGAGTCGTCGTACACCTCCAGCTTGGGCCGCTGATGCGCCTTGAGCGCGTCCTCGACCGCCAGCGGATGCAGCCCGAACTCCCGGGTGACCAGGTCGAACTCCCGCTCGGACGGCTCGTACAGGCCGATCCATACGAACCCGCCCGCCGCCCGCGCCTCGGCGAGCGCGTCGGACAGGTCCTCCGGGCCCTCGGTACGGAGCCCGTGCCGGTAGATGGCGCAGTCCACGATCACGGAGCGCATTCTCCCTTCGCCCGGTCGCCGGTGCAGGTGCTCATACGCCTACCCTGGGCCGCATGCCCACGCTGATCCTCGTCAGGCACGGACGTTCCACCGCCAACACTTCCGGGGTGCTCGCCGGATGGACGCCAGGCGTCACCCTGGACGAGCGCGGCGCCGCCCAGGCCGCCGCCCTGCCCGCCAGGCTCGCCGCCCTGCCGCTCTCCGAGGTCGTCACCAGCCCCCTCCAGCGCTGCCAGGAGACCGTACGGCCGCTGCTGGAGGCCCGCCCGGGCCTGCGCGCCCACACCGACGAGCGGATCGGGGAGTGCCACTACGGAGACTGGTCCGGCCGCAAGCTCGCCGAGCTGAAGGACGAGCCGCTGATGGAGGTCGTCCAGGCCCACCCGTCGGCCGCGGCCTTCCCCGGCGGGGAGTCCATGCGGGCCATGCAGACCCGCGCGGCCGAGGCCGTACGCGAGTGGAACGCGCGCGTGGAGCGCGACCACGGCGCCGACGCCGTCTACCTCATGTGCTCCCACGGTGACATCATCAAGTCCCTGGTCGCCGATGCCCTCGGACTCCATCTCGACCTCTTCCAGCGGATCTCCGTGGAACCGTGTTCCGTCACCGCGATCCGCTACACCCGCCTGAGGCCGTTCCTCGTTCGCCTCGGCGACACCGGGGATTTCGCTTCGCTCGCCCCGCGCGAGGACCCTGGTGAGGGCGACGCACCGGTCGGGGGTGGTGCGGGCGCACCGTGATCGTCGGCCGCAGTAGGGTGAAGCGATCCACACAGTCGCCCTCGAACGCACTTTCCGCACCCACTCTCACCGCACTCACTCTCAATGGAGACAGGACGTGTCCCGTCAGGTGTTCCTCTACGACCCGCCGGACCGCTTCGTGGCCGGCACGGTCGGGCTGCCCGGACGCCGTACGTTCTTCCTCCAGGCCACCGCAGGCTCCCGGGTGACCAGCGTGGCTCTGGAGAAGACCCAGGTGGCCGCGCTCGCCGAGCGTATGGACGAACTGCTCGACGAGGTCGTACGCCGTAGTGGCGGCAGCGCCGCCGTCCCCGCCGTGGCGCCCACCGAGATCGCCGACACCGCCCCGCTGGAGACCCCCATCGAGGAGGAGTTCCGCGTCGGCACCATGGCACTGGCCTGGGACGGCGAGGAACAGCGCATGATCGTCGAGGCGCAGGCTCTCGTGGAGCTGGACGCCGACACCGAGGAAGACCTCGCCGAGGCCGAGGAGCGGTTGCTCCAGGACGAGGAGAACGGGCCCCCGATGCTGCGGGTCCGGCTGACCGGCGCGCAGGCCCGGGCCTTCGCCAAACGCGCCCTCGACGTCGTCAACGCCGGGCGGCCGCCGTGCCCGCTGTGCAGCCTCCCGCTCGATCCGGAAGGACACGTATGTCCGCGCCAGAACGGATACCGCCGCGGAGCGTGACGGCTGCCGACGCGGAGGCCGACGCCGTCGCCGCCGAGCTGCTCGCCGGGGGCGAGCTGACCGTGCGCGGCCGGATCCGCGAGGCGTCCAACGCCGCCCTGTTCTGCACCGTCGCCCTCGACGGCCGGGAAGCCTCCTGCATCTACAAGCCGGTGGCCGGGGAGCGCCCGCTGTGGGACTTCCCCGACGGCACCCTGGCCGGCCGCGAGGTGGCCGCCTACGAGGTCTCCGAGGCCACCGGCTGGGGGCTCGTCCCGCCGACCGTGCTGCGCGACGGGCCGTACGGCGAGGGCATGTGCCAGCTGTGGATCGACGTCCAGGCCGACACGGAGCTGCTCGCCCTCGTCGACGCCGAGGAGCCGGAGCCCGGCTGGAAGGCGATCGGTCTCGCCGAGGTCGGCGAGGGCCGCACCGCGCTCCTGGTGCACGCCGACGACGAGCGGCTGCGCCGGCTCGCCGTCCTCGACGCGGTGATCAACAACGCCGACCGCAAGGGCGGCCATCTGCTGCCCACCCCCGACGGCCGGCTCTACGGCATCGACCACGGCGTCACCTTCAACAGCGAGAACAAGCTGCGCACCCTGCTGTGGGGCTGGGCCGGGGAGCCACTGACCGCCGACGCCGTCGACGTCCTCGAGGGGCTGCGGCACACCCTCGTCGGGCCGCTGGGGGAGCGGCTGACCGGGCTGATCACCCCGGCTGAGATCGACGCCACGCGCGCGCGTGTCGACACGCTGCTCACCACGGGCGTGCACCCGGAACCGGGCGGGGAGTGGCCGGCCATCCCCTGGCCGCCCGTGTGAGCACACCTGCCGCGCATGTACAAGACCGCAGAACCGGCCATCCAGCGAGATCCCATTCGTATGCGCGGCTCGTGGCCGGTTAGGCTCATGTACATGCATGCCTGGCCCGCTTCCGAGGTCCCCGCCCTGCCTGGTCAGGGCCGCGACCTGAGGATCCACGACACCGCGACCGGCGGCCTCGTCACCCTCGACCCCGGTCCCGTCGCCCGTATCTACGTCTGCGGCATCACCCCGTACGACGCGACCCACCTGGGTCACGCGGCGACCTACAACGCGTTCGACCTCGTTCAGCGCGTGTGGCTCGACACCAAGCGGCAGGTCCACTACGTCCAGAACGTCACCGACGTCGACGATCCGCTGCTGGAGCGCGCGGAGCGGGACGGCGTCGACTGGGTCGCCCTCGCCGAGCAGCAGACGGCCCTCTTCCGCGAGGACATGACCGCGCTCAGGCTGCTCCCGCCCCAGCACTACATAGGCGCCGTCGAGGCGATACCCGGCATCGTCCCGCTCGTGGAGCGGCTGCGCGACCTCGGCGCGGCCTACGAGCTGGAGGGCGACATCTACTTCTCCGTCGAGTCCGACCCGCACTTCGGCGAGGTCTCGAACCTGGACGCGGCCGCCATGCGGCTGCTGTCCGCCGAGCGCGGCGGCGACCCGGACCGCCCGGGCAAGAAGAACCCGCTGGACCCGATGCTGTGGATGGCGGCCCGTGAGGGCGAGCCCAGCTGGGACGGCGCCTCCCTCGGCCCCGGCCGCCCCGGCTGGCACATCGAGTGCGTGGCCATCGCACTGGACCACTTCGGCATGGGCTTCGACGTCCAGGGCGGCGGCTCCGACCTCGCCTTCCCGCACCACGAGATGGGCGCCTCGCACGCCCAGGTCCTCACCGGCGAGTTCCCCATGGCCAAGGCCTACGTCCACGCCGGCATGGTCGCCCTGCACGGCGAGAAGATGTCCAAGTCCAAGGGCAACCTCGTCTTCGTCTCGGCGCTGCGCCGCGACGGCGTCGACCCCGCCGCCATCCGGCTCGCCCTGCTGGCCCACCACTACCGCGCCGACTGGGAGTGGACCGACCAGGTCCTCAAGGACGCCGTCAGCCGCCTCGGCCGCTGGCGCGCGGCCGTCTCCCGCCCCGACGGCCCCTCCGCCGACGCCCTGGTCGAGGAGATCCGCGAGGCCCTCTCCAACGACCTGGACGCCCCCGCCGCACTCGCGGCCGTGGACCGCTGGGCGGCCCGGCAGGAGCAGGAGGGCGGGACCGACAGCGGCGCCCCGGGCCTGGTCACACGGGCGGTGGACGCGCTGCTCGGGGTGGCCCTCTAAACGCCCGGAAGGGAGGCGCCCCGAAAGGGGCGCGGGGAACTGCGCGAGAAGCCACGACGGGCCGTCACACGCGCGACGGCATGTCGTGGCACCCCGTAGCGCATGGGCAACACGGAGAAGGGGGCGCCTCCAGCGGGGGCGCCCCCTTCTCCGTACCTCAGCCTTCCGGGCTGTCCTCGTCGTCACCCTCTTTGGAGCCGCCGCCCCCGGCCGGAGGCCTCTGCTTACCGCCCGGAGGGCCCACGTCCCGGCGCCGTAGATACCGCTCGAACTCGCGGGCGATCGCCTCCCCGGACGCCTCCGGCAGCTCCGCGGTGTCCCGGGCCTCCTCCAGCGTCTGGACGTACTCGGCGACCTCGCTGTCCTCGGCGGCCAGCTGGTCCACGCCCACCTGCCAGGCCCGCGCGTCCTCGGGCAGCTCGCCCTGCGGGATCCGCAGGTCGAGCAGGTCCTCGAGTCGGTTGAGGAGCGCCAGCGTGGCCTTCGGGTTGGGCGGCTGGGAGACGTAGTGCGGTACGGCCGCCCACAGCGACACCGCCGGGACGCCGGCGTGCGTGCACGCCTCCTGCAGGACGCCGACGATGCCCGTCGGACCCTCGTACTTGGTCTCCTCCAGGTCCATGCGCTGCGCCAGGTCCGGGTCCGACGTCACCCCGCTGACCGGCACCGGACGCGTGTGGGGGGTGTCACCGAGCAGGGCGCCCAGGATGACCACCAGTTCCACGCCCAGCTCGTGCGCGAAGCCGAGCAGTTCGTTGCAGAACGAGCGCCACCGCATGGACGGTTCGATGCCGCGGACCAGCACCAGGTCGCGCGGCTTCTCGCCGCCGACGCGGACCACCGACAGCCGGGTCGTCGGCCAAGTGATCTTTCGCACTCCGCCGTCCATGAACACCGTGGGCCGGTTCACCTGGAAGTCGTAGTAGTCCTCGGCGTCCAGCGCCGCGAACACCTCGCCCTTCCACTCGCGTTCCAGATGCGCGACCGCCGTGGAGGCGGCGTCGCCGGCATCGTTCCAGCCCTCGAACGCGGCCACCATGACTGGGTCGATCAGCTCGGGAACCCCCTCCAGCTCGATCACCCAGTGCCTCCTTCCGACGTGCCCTCGCTTGACTCACCAACCTTACGGCGTCCGGCGGGGGCGCCCGCAGCCCCCTTGCGTGGGGGAGTGAACGGATCACTGCCCCGTTCGCCACCGTGGAACACCCCCCGTCAACAGGGAGCCGGGACGGCCGCGCACGGCGTTTCACAGGGTGCTGCGCAACCACTGCTCCACGCTCGCGATGTGCACGGTCGCCCAGGAGCGGGCGGCCTCCGCGTCCCGGTCGCGCAGCGCGGCGAGGATCGCCCGGTGCTCGCGCAGGGTGCGGCCGACGGCGTCCTCCTGGGTGAGGCCCCGCCAGATCCGGGCCCGGGTGGTCGGCCCCGACAGGCCGTCCAGCAGCGAGCACAGCACCGAGTTGCCGGCGCCGCGCACGATGCCGCGATGGAACTCCAGGTCGGCCGCGACCAGTTCCTCCACCGAGGGATCCTCGCCCAGCGCGTCCAACTGGGCGGACAGTGCGTCCAGTTGCCGGTCACTGATCCAGAGGGCCGCCATCGCCGTCGCGGCCGGTTCCAGGATCCGGCGCACCGCCAGGAACTCCAGCACGGTGTCGTCGCGGTGGAAGTCCACGACGAAACTCATCGCCTCCAGCAGCAGTTGCGGGTCGAGGCTGGTGACGTACGTGCCGTCGCCCTGGCGCACGTCCAGGATCCGGATCAGCGACAGGGCCCGCACGGCCTCCCGCAGCGAGTTGCGGGACAAGCCCAGCTCGGCGGCCAGCTCGCTCTCCTTGGGGAGCCGGTCGCCGGGGCGCAGCGCACCGGAGACGATCATGCCCTTGATCTTCTCGATCGCCTCGTCGGTGACTGCCATGCCCGGCCTCCTGTCGCCCGCCCCACGCCTCAGACATCGGATGTCTCTGCCTCATTATGCGGGCTGGGCGGCCCGGCTCTCCGGGCAGGCGGGAGGGGCGCCCCCGTCGGCGCGGGGACGCCCCTCCCGGTCGTCCGGACCCGGTGCGGCGGTCCGGCGCTGCGGTGGCGGCCGGTCCTGGTCAGGGAAGTGGGCCGGCCGCCACCGAGGTCTACTTCTTGTCGAGCAGGTCCTGGACCTTCGCGCGGACCTCGTCCGTGGCCAGGCCGCGGATGGTCAGCGTGGTCCGGCGGCGCAGCACGTCGTCCGGCGTCTCGGCCCACTCGTGGTCGCGGGCCCACACGACCTGCGCCCAGATCTCCGGGGCGTCGGGGTGGACACGCTCGGCCAGCTCCGGGTTGTCGTTGGCCAGGCGGGCGATGTCGAAGGCCAGGGAGCCGTAGTGGGTGGCCAGGTGCTTGGCGGTGTCCGCGGCCATGCGCGGGCCGGGGGCCGGGCCGTCCACCAGCAGGCGGTGCGCGACCGCGCGCGGGTTGGCGACGCCGGGCAGCGGCAGCTTCTTCGGCAGCGAGGAGATCGGCTCGAAGTCGTCGCCGAGCGGGTGGCCCGGCAGCGCCTCCAGCTTCTGCATGACCGTACGGCCGATGTGGCGGAACGTCGTCCACTTGCCGCCCGCGACGGACAGCATGCCGCCCTTGCCCTCGGTCACCACGGTCTCCCGCTTGGCCTTGGCGGTGTCGCCGGGGCCGCCCGGCAGCACCCGCAGACCGGCGAAGGCGTAGGTGATCAGGTCGCGCTTGAGCTGCTGGTCCCGGACGGAGAACGCGGCCTCGTCCAGGATCTGGGCTATGTCCTTCTCGGTGACGGACACGTCCGCCGGGTCGCCCTCGAACTCCTCGTCGGTGGTGCCGAGCAGCAGCATGTCCTCCCAGGGGAGGGCGAAGGTGATGCGGTACTTGTCGATGGGGGTCGCCAGCGCGGCCTTCCACGGGGACGTCCGCTTCAGGACCAGGTGCGCACCCTTGGACAGGCGGATGGACGGCGCAGCGTTCGGGTCCTCCATCTTGCGCAGGTGGTCGACCCAGGGGCCGGTCGCGTTCAGCACCAGACGGGCGTTGACCCCGAACTCGTCACCGGACGTGCGGTCCTTGAGGTCGGCGCCGGTGACCCGGCCGTTGGTGAAGCGCAGGCCGGTGACCTCGGCGTGGTTGAGGACGACCGCGCCCGCCTCGACGGCCGCGCGGACCGTCATCAGCGCCATGCGGGCGTCGTTCATCTGGTCGTCGCCGTACACGGCGACGGCCTTGAGGTTCTCGGTGCGCAGCTCGGGCACGTCCTGCGCCGCCTTGGCGGGCGAGAGCAGGTGGCCGACGCCGTCACCGAACGCGGAGAGCGCGGAGTAGGCGAAGACGCCCGCGCCGAGCTTCGCCGCGCCGTGCGGCCCGCCCTTGTACACGGGGAGGTAGAAGGTGAGCGGGTTCGCCAGGTGGGGGGCCACCTGGCGGGAGACCGCACGGCGCTCGAAGTGGTTCTCCGCCACCAGCTTCACCGCGCCGGTCTGCAGGTAGCGCAGACCGCCGTGGAGCAGCTTGGAGGAGGCGGAGGAGGTGGCGCCGGCGAAGTCACCGGCGTCGACCAGAGCCACCCTCAGGCCGGACTGCGCGGCGTGCCAGGCGGTGGAGATGCCCAGGATGCCGCCGCCGATCACCAGAAGGTCGTACGACGCCTTGGAGAGCTGCTCCCTGGTCTCGGCGCGGCTCGGGTTGGAGCCGGAGGCCGGGTGCGTCCCCAGGGCAGGCACGGTCTGCAGGGTGGACTGACTGGTCATGTCGGGTACTTACTCCTCGTCAGAGATGGCTGAGCTGGGGGAGCCGCTCAGCTCTCGTCCTCGATCCAGCCCATGGTCCGGTCGACGGCCTTGAGCCAGTTCTTGTACTCACGGTCGCGGGTGTCCGCGTCCATGCGGGGGGTCCATTCGGCGGCCCGGCGCCAGTTGGCGCGCAGTTCGTCGGTGCTGGACCAGAAGCCGACGGCGAGGCCGGCGGCGTAGGCGGCGCCGAGGCAGGTGGTCTCGGCGACCATCGGGCGCACCACGGGTGCGTCCAGGACGTCCGAGAGGGTCTGCATCAGCAGGTTGTTGGCGGTCATGCCGCCGTCGACCTTGAGGGTCACCAGCTCGTCACCGGAGTCCTTGACCATGGCGTCGGCGATCTCCCGCGTCTGCCAGGCGGTGGCCTCAAGGACGGCGCGCGCGAGGTGTGCCTTGGTGACGTACCGGGTCAGACCGGCGATCACACCGCGGGCGTCGGAGCGCCAGTGCGGGGCGAACAGACCGGAGAAGGCCGGTACGAAGTAGGCGCCGCCGTTGTCCTCGACCGAGAGCGCGAGCGTCTCGATCTCGGCGGCGGTGGAGATCAGGCCCATCTGGTCGCGCATCCACTGCACCAGGGAGCCCGTGACGGCGATCGAGCCCTCGAGGGCGTAGACCGTCGGCTGGTCGCCGATCTTGTAACCGACCGTGGTCAGCAGACCGGCGTAGGAGTTGATGATCTTGTCACCGGTGTTCATCACCATGAAGGTGCCGGTGCCGTAGGTGGACTTGGTCTCGCCCTCGGAGAAACAGGTCTGGCCGAACAGGGCCGCCTGCTGGTCGCCGAGCGCGGAGGCGACCGGGATGCCGCCGAGCAGGTCGCCCAGCGTGCCGCCGGTGACCTCGCCGTAGACCTCGGCGGAGGAGCGGATCTCGGGCAGGATCTGCAGCGGCACGCCGATGGACTCGGCGATCTTCTCGTCCCACTGCATGGTGTGCAGGTTCATGAGGAGGGTGCGGGAGGCGTTGGTCACGTCGGTGACGTGCTTGCCGCCGTTGACACCACCGGTCAGGTTCCAGATGACCCAGGTGTCCATGGTGCCGAAGAGGATGTCGCCCGCCTCGGCGCGCTCGCGCAGGCCCTCGACGTTGTCGAGCAGCCAGCGGGCCTTGGGGCCGGAGAAGTACGAGGCCAGCGGCAGGCCGGTCTCGCGGCGGAAGCGGTCCTGGCCGACGTTGCGCCCGAGCTCCCGGCACAGGGCGTCGGTGCGGGTGTCCTGCCAGACGAGGGCGTTGTAAACGGGCTCACCGGTGTTCTTGTCCCACAGCACGGTGGTCTCGCGCTGGTTGGTGATGCCGATGGCCTTGATGTCGTCACGGGTGATGCCGGCCTTCTGGACGGCGCCGGCGACGACTTCCTGGACGTTGGTCCAGATCTCATTGGCGTTGTGCTCGACCCAGCCCGGCTTCGGGAAGATCTGCTCGTGCTCCTTCTGGTCGACGGAGACGATGCGGCCGTCCCGGTCGAAGACGATGCAGCGCGAGGAGGTCGTGCCCTGGTCGATCGCCGCGATGAACGGGCCTGCGGTGTGGGCGTCGGTCACTGTGTGCTCCTGAAAGATCCGTGGTGAGGGGGCTGTACGTACGGCGCGTGCTTCGAGGTGGTTCTTAAGCGAAGGCGACGTTGTATATGCCTGCGGCGATCGCGCCGCCGATCAGCGGACCGACCACCGGGATCCAGGCGTAAGCCCAGTCCGAACCGCCCTTGTTGGGCAGCGGCAGCAGGGTGTGCACGATGCGGGGGCCCAGGTCACGGGCGGGGTTGATCGCGTAGCCCGTCGGGCCGCCGAGGGACAGACCGATCGACACCACCACGAACGCGGTGATCAGACCGCCGAGGGTGCCGAGGCCGTTGCCCTTGTCGTTCAGGCCCTGCGTGAGGACCGCCAGGATCAGCACGACGGTGCCGATGATCTCCGTGGCGAGGTTCTGCGCCACGTTCCGGATCTCCGGACCGGTGGAGAAGACGCCGAGGACCGGACCGGCGCCCTGCTCCTGGGCCTCGACCGCCTTGGCCGCGGTGGCCTGCGCGCCGGGACCGCCGACGATCTCCTTGTCGGTCAGGTGGGCGTGGAACTGTCCGTAGTAGGCGATCCACACCAGGGTCGCGCCGATCATCGCGCCGAGCAGCTGCCCGGCGAGGTAGGTCGGAACGTTGGTCCAGTCGCTGTTCTTGATGGCAAGGGCGACGGTGACGGCCGGGTTGAGGTGCGCACCGGAGAGCGGTCCGGAGATGTACACAGCCGTCAGGACGGCGAAGCCCCACCCGAAGGTGATGGCGAGCCAACCGGCGTTACGGGCCTTGGAGGCCTTCAGTGTGACGGCCGCGCAAACGCCGCCGCCGAGCAGGATGAGTATGGCGGTACCGATGGTCTCGCCGATGAAGATGTCGGAGCTGGACACCCGCGACTCCTTTGTCCTTCGTCCAGGGGTAACCGAACCCCGGGTCCCGCCGGGGGTTCTGGCGCCCTCGGGGGTGAGAGCGATGCCGGCCCTTGGCGTTGTCACACTCTAGCGCGTATTGCCGGTAGGTGTTCGACAATGCCGACCGATGGACGGGAGTCTTGCTTCGGCGTTACGCATGCGTCAAGGGTTCTGTTATCGAAAACAGGATCGTTATTGATCGCTGCCGGTTATCACTCTTCGCACGCTGACGTACGGGTTTACCCCTATATGCCCGTTTCAGGGTATGGCGACAACCGGAACGCCGCCCGGCGTCCCGGTTGCCCCGAGGGGAGTACTCAGCCGCTCAGAACCGTCCCGCGCCCAGATCCCTGGACACCGCGCGGGCGCAGTCGCGCACCGCGGCGATCAGCTCGGGACGCAGCCCGCCGTCCCGGCACAGCCGTTCCACGGCGCCGGTGATGCCGACCGCTCCCACGGGCATGCGGCGCCGGTCGTGGACGGGCGCGGCGACGGACGCCACGCCCTCCCAGGTCTCCTCCACGTCGGCGGCGTAGCCCCGCGCGCGAATGAGGTCGAGAAGGCGCTCGAAGTCGTCCATGTCGCACACCGTGCGGTCGGTGAAGGGCTTGCGGTCGGCCTCCAGCGCCTCGCTGTGCGCGACCGGGTCGTAGGCCGAGAGCACCTTGCCGAGCGCGGTGGAGTGCAACGGCTGCATCGCACCGATCTCCAGCACCTGCCGGCTGTCGTCCGGCCGGAAGACGTGGTGCACGATCAGTACGCCCTGCTGGTGCAGCACCCCCAGGTAGACGCTCTCCCCGCTGGACCGGGCCAGGTCGTCGGTCCACACCAGGGCCCGCGCCCGCAGCTCGTGCACGTCCAGATAGGTGGTGCCCAGGCGCAGCAGTTCCGCGCCCAGCTGGTAGCGCCCGGAGGCGTCGTCCTGCTCCACGAACCCCTCCTGCTGGAGGGTGCGCAGAATGCCGTGGGCGGTGCCCTTGGCGAGACCCAGTGACGAGGCGATGTCCGACAGGCCGAGCCGTCGCTCGCCGCCGCCGAGCAGCCGCAGCATCGCGGCCGCCCGTTCGAGCGACTGGATGTTCCGTGCCATCGCCGTCCTGCCTCCGTCCCCTTCGACTGCCGCCGAACGCCGTCATACCGTCCGCCGTGTCGACGCCTGTCGTCCACCGACGTACGTTCCGTTACCCGCCGTTCGGCAATGTCGAACACTACCGGTCCATGCCGACCTCCCGCTAATGGTCGGACAGCACCTGTTACATCACACGTGACCTGGCCGTGGCACACGGGCCACCGCGTCCGGCCCGTGGACGCCGCTGCCCATCCAAGCCCACTCCCGGTTACTCTGGCGCCGTGCGGCATCCCCGCCCCCCGGGGTAGCCGCATAGCCGACAGCCGTCGCATCTAGGGAGCCCCTTCATGGCCTCGTTGCCACCGTCCCCTTCCGCCGACAGCCGGACCCGTGCGTCCGCGCTCCGCCAGGCGCTCGCCACCCGTGTGGTGGTCGCCGACGGAGCCATGGGCACCATGCTCCAGGCCCAGGAACCCACCCTCGAGGACTTCCAGCAGCTCGAGGGCTGCAACGAGATCCTCAACCTCACCCGCCCCGACATCGTCCGCTCCGTCCACGAGGCGTACTTCGCCGTGGGCGTCGACTGCGTCGAGACCAACACCTTCGGGGCCAACCACTCCGCCCTCGGCGAGTACGACATCTCCGACCGCGTGTACGAGCTGTCCGAGGCCGGCGCCCGGGTCGCCCGCGAGGCCGCCGACGAGTTCACCGCCAAGGACGGCCGCCCCCGCTGGGTCCTCGGCTCCATCGGCCCCGGCACCAAGCTGCCGACCCTCGGCCACGCCCCGTACACCACCCTGCGCGACGCCTACCAGCGCAACGCCGAGGGCCTGGTCACCGGCGGCGCCGACGCGCTGCTCGTGGAGACCACCCAGGACCTGCTGCAGACCAAGGCCGCCGTCCTCGGCGCCCGCCGCGGCCTCGAGGCCCTCGGCCTCGACCTGCCGGTGATCGTCTCCGTGACCGTCGAGACCACCGGCACCATGCTGCTCGGCTCCGAGATCGGCGCCGCGCTCACCGCGCTGGAGCCGCTCGGCATCGACATGATCGGCCTGAACTGCGCCACCGGCCCGGCCGAGATGAGCGAGCATCTGCGCTACCTCGCCCGCAACGCCCGCATCCCGCTGTCCTGCATGCCCAACGCGGGCCTGCCCGTCCTCGGCAAGGACGGTGCCCACTACCCGCTGACCGCGCCCGAGCTGGCCGACGCCCAGGAGACCTTCGTCCGCGAGTACGGCCTCTCGCTCGTCGGCGGCTGCTGCGGCACCACCCCCGAGCACCTGCGCCAGGTCGTCGAGCGCGTGCGGGACCTCACCCCGCCCGCCCGCGACCCGCGCCCCGAGCCGGGGGCCGCGTCGCTCTACCAGTCGGTGCCGTTCCGCCAGGACACCTCCTACCTGGCCATCGGCGAGCGCACCAACGCCAACGGCTCCAAGAAGTTCCGCGAGGCCATGCTGCAGGGCCGCTGGGACGACTGCGTGGAGATGGCACGGGAGCAGATCCGCGAGGGCGCGCACATGCTCGACCTGTGCGTCGACTACGTCGGCCGCGACGGTGTCGCCGACATGGAGGAACTCGCCGGCCGCTTCGCCACCGCCTCCACCCTGCCGATCGTGCTGGACTCCACCGAGGTCGACGTCCTCCAGGCCGGCCTGGAGAAGCTCGGCGGCCGCGCGGTGATCAACTCCGTGAACTACGAGGACGGCGCCGGCCCCGACTCCCGCTTCGCCAAGGTCACCCAGCTGGCCCAGGAGCACGGCGCCGCCCTGATCGCGCTGACCATCGACGAGGAGGGCCAGGCCCGCACCCCCGAGAAGAAGGTCGAGATCGCCGAACGGCTGATCGCCGACCTGACCGGGAACTGGGGCATCCGTGAGGAGGACATCCTCATCGACACCCTGACCTTCACCATCTGCACCGGTCAGGAGGAGTCCCGCAAGGACGGCATCGCCACCATCGAGGCCATCCGCGAGCTGAAGCGGCGCCACCCCGCCGTGCAGACCACCCTCGGCCTGTCCAACATCTCCTTCGGCCTCAACCCGGCCGCCCGCATCCTGCTCAACTCCGTCTTCCTCGACGAGTGCGTGAAGGCGGGCCTGGACTCGGCGATCGTCCACGCCTCCAAGATCCTGCCGATCGCCCGGTTCACCGAGGAAGAGGTGCAGACGGCCCTCGACCTGATCCACGACCGCCGCAGCGAGGGCTACGACCCCCTCCAGAAGCTCATGCAGCTCTTCGAGGGCGCCACGGCGAAGTCCCTCAAGGCCGGCAAGGCCGAGGAGCTGGCCGCGCTGCCGCTGGAGGAGCGCCTCAAGCGCCGCATCATCGACGGCGAACGCAACGGCCTGGAAGCCGACCTGGACGAGGCCCTCCAGGACCGGCCCGCCCTGGACATCGTCAACGAAACCCTCCTGGACGGCATGAAGGTCGTCGGCGACCTGTTCGGCTCCGGCCAGATGCAGCTGCCGTTCGTCCTGCAGTCCGCCGAGGTCATGAAGGCGGCCGTCGCCCACCTCGAACCGCACATGGAGAAGTCGGACGCCGAGGGCAAGGGCACCATCGTCCTCGCGACCGTGCGCGGCGACGTGCACGACATCGGCAAGAACCTCGTCGACATCATCCTGTCCAACAACGGCTACAACGTCGTCAACCTCGGCATCAAGCAGCCCGTCTCCGCGATCCTGGAAGCCGCCGAGGAGCACCGGGCCGACGTCATCGGCATGTCCGGTCTGCTGGTGAAGTCCACCGTGATCATGAAGGAGAACCTGGAGGAGCTGAACCAGCGCGGCCTGGCCGCCCGCTTCCCGGTCATCCTCGGCGGCGCCGCCCTGACCCGTGCCTATGTCGAACAGGACCTGCACGAGATCTACGGGGGCGAAGTCCGCTACGCCCGCGACGCCTTCGAGGGCCTGCGTCTGATGGACGCCCTCATCGGCGTCAAGCGCGGCCTGCCCGGCGCCAAGCTGCCCGAACTCAGGCAGCGCCGGGTCCGTGCTTCGGCTGCCGCCGTGGTCGAGGAGCGCCCGGAGGAGGGGCACGTCCGATCCGACGTCGCCACCGACAACCCGGTGCCGACCCCGCCGTTCTGGGACACCCGGATCGTCAAGGGCATCCAGCTCAAGGAGTACGCGAGCTGGCTGGACGAGGGCGCGCTGTTCAAGGGCCAGTGGGGGCTGAAGCAGGCCCGTACCGGCGAGGGACCGTCGTACGAGGAACTGGTGGAGACCGAGGGCCGGCCCCGGCTGCGCGGCCTCCTGGACCGGCTGCAGACGGAGAACCTGCTCGAAGCGGCCGTCGTCTACGGCTACTTCCCCTGCGTCTCCAAGGACGACGACCTGATCATCCTGGACGAGCACGGCAACGAACGCACCCGGTTCACCTTCCCGCGCCAGCGCCGCGGCCGCCGGCTGTGCCTGGCCGACTTCTTCCGCCCGCAGGAGTCGGGGGAGACCGACGTCGTCGGCCTCCAGGTCGTCACCGTCGGCTCGCGCATCGGCGAGGAGACCGCGAAGCTCTTCGAGGCCAACTCCTACCGCGACTACCTGGAACTGCACGGCCTGTCCGTCCAGTTGGCCGAGGCCCTCGCCGAGTACTGGCACGCCCGGGTCCGCTCCGAACTCGGCTTCGCCGGTGAGGACCCGGCCGACATCGAGGACATGTTCGCCCTGAAGTACCGGGGTGCCCGCTTCTCCCTGGGCTACGGCGCCTGCCCCGACCTGGAGGACCGCGCCAAGATCGCTGACCTGCTCCGGCCCGAGCGGATCGGCGTCCACCTGTCCGAGGAGTTCCAGTTGCACCCCGAGCAGTCCACGGACGCGATCGTGATCCACCACCCGGAGGCGAAGTACTTCAACGCCCGGTGAGCCCTCCGGGGGCGGCCGGCGCCCGCCCGCCGTTCCGGTCGGGCCGTGCGGCCCACCCGCCGTCCTCACGTCCGGCCCCCGCACAGCGGGCACGCCGAAGGCCCTCTGGCCTGTGCCGGAGGTGTTCAAGGGGATACCCCATGTCGTGAGTGATAAACGAGGCGTTTCCGGTGTCGGCGGCGTACACTTGTCGGCCCACTACAGGCCGGTTCCCTGTCCGGGAACCGGCCTGCTCGTCCCTCAAGGAGGTGCGCCCGGATGACCAGCACGGTCCCCGCGCTCGGAACCCGTACGGCGGAAGGCTCAACCCTGCAGGCCGTGCTCCTCGACATGGACGGCACCCTGGTGGACACCGAGGGCTTCTGGTGGGACGTCGAGGCCGAGATCTTCGCCGGCCTCGGCCACCCCCTGGACGACTCCTGGCGGCACGTCGTCGTCGGCGGGCCCATGACCCGCAGCGCGGGCTTCCTCCTCGAGGCCACCGGTGCCGACATCACCCTCGCCGAGCTCACCGTGCTGCTCAACGAGGGCTTCGAGGACCGCATCGACCGTGGCCTGCCGCTGATGCCGGGCGCCGCCCGCCTGCTGGCCGAACTCCACGAGCACGCCATCCCCACGGCCCTGGTCTCGGCCTCCCACCGGCGCATCATCGACCGCGTGCTGGGCGTGCTCGGCCCGCACCACTTCGCCCTGTCCATCGCCGGCGACGAGGTCTCGCGGACCAAGCCCTTCCCCGACCCCTACCTGCTCGCCGCCGCCGGGCTCGGCGCGGAGCCGGACAGATGCGCGGTGGTCGAGGACACCGCGACCGGTGTCGCCGCCGCCGAGGCCGCGGGCTGCCGCGTGGTCGCCGTGCCCTCCGTCGCCCCCATCACCCCCGCCGAGGGACGCACCGTCGTGACCTCCCTGGAAGAGGTCGACCTGGCATTTCTGCGCGACCTGATGACGGAAATGCGCTAGCCGTTCACTGGGGGTACCCCCGGGCTCGAAGAGTTCCGGGGTGTCATGTCCATTGGCCCGCCTGGACAAATTTCCAGGGAAGTACACCCAAGTGGAATTCCGGGCCGGCCGTACGGCCGAATTCTGCTGACTCACCGCACAGTTGGAAGTGTGACGTTCCCCACCCCCAAGGGCCTCGACAACTCGGACCAAGTGTGCTGATCGCCCCTGTCCGGGCTGGACCACCGGGTCCTTGTGTCCCGATTGGGGGGAAGCTGCACTAATCCTGCCGCTGTCGGGTTTTCAGTGTGTCCGCAACCGGTTTCACTGCGTGATGGCAGGTCAACTCACGCGGCTGTGAACCCTCCTACGGGCGCGGACTAATCTCGTCGCGAGAACATCGCCGCAACCCCCCGTGATCCGCCGCACCACCCATGCATGCCGGATACACGGACTCGAACAGCTCTGGAGAAACCCCCCGATGAACCGCAAGACTTTGGTGCTGCCGGCGGTGGCCGGCCTGCTCACCCCGGTTCTCGCCGCGTGCGGCGGATCCGACAGCGGGAGCAAGAGCGGCGACGCCATCGTCGTCGGCACCACGGACCGGTTCACCGCCACCAGCGACGCCCCGGCGCCCCTCGACCCCGCCTACGCCTACGACGTCGGCACCTGGAACATCCTGCGCCAGACCGTGCAGACGCTGATGGCGCAGCCCAAGGGCGAGGGCGACCCCATCCCGGACGCCGCCGAGAGCTGCTCCTTCACCGACAGCGGCAGCGAACGCTACGCGTGCAAGCTCCGCGACGGCCTGAAGTTCGCGAGCGGCGACCCGGTGACCGCCCAGGACGTCAAGTTCTCCATCGAGCGCGCCCTGCGCATCAAGGCCGACAGCGGCGTGTCCGCCCTGCTGAACACCATCGACACCATCGAGACCCAGGGCGACCGCGAGGTCATCTTCCACCTCAAGACGGCCGACGCCACGTTCCCGTACAAGCTGTCCACCCCGGTCGCGGGCATCATCAACCCGAAGGACTACCAGAAGGACAAGCTGCGCGCCGGCTTCGAGGTCGACGGCTCGGGCCCCTACAGCTTCCAGGCCGACGTCAGCGGCAACGCGATGACCACCGCCACCTTCACCAAGAACCCCACCTACAAGGGTGCGGTGACGGTGAACAACGACAAGGTCGAACTGCGTTCCTTCAGCGACGCCGACGCCATGAGCGCCGCCATCGACAAGGGTGACATCGACGTCATGACCCGCACCATGTCGCCCGACCAGATCCAGAAACTGGACGCCGGCAACGACGACAAGGCCGACCTGGTCGACATGCCCGGCCTGGAGATCCGCTACCTGGCCTTCAACACCAACGCGCCGACGGTGAAGTCCAAGGCCGTACGCCAGGCCATGGCCCAGCTCATCGACCGGGCGGCCCTCGTGTCCAAGGTCTACGGCACCCAGGCCGAGCCGCTGTACTCGCTGGTCCCGGCCACCGTCACCGGCCACTCCAACTCGTTCTTCAACAAGTACGGCAACCCCAGCGTCGCCAAGGCCAAGGACCTGCTGACCAGGGCCGGCATCACCACCCCGGTGAAGCTGACCCTGCACTACACCACCGACCACTACGGCTCCGCCACGAAGAAGGAGTTCGAGGTCCTGCAGCAGCAGCTCAACAACAGCGGCCTGTTCGACGCCTCCATCCAGGGCCACGCCTGGGACACCTTCCGCCCGGCGGAGCGCAAGGACCAGTACGACGTCTACGGCATGGGCTGGTTCCCCGACTTCCCCGACGCCGACAACTTCCTCGCGCCCTTCCTCGACAAGGACAACTTCCTCGGCTCGCCGTACTCCAACGGCACCATCCAGCACACTCTGATCCCCCAGGCCCGCCGCGACGCCAACCGGCTCAACGCGGCCAAGAGCCTGACGCAGATCCAGGACATCGTCGCCGACGACGTCCCCGTCCTGCCGCTGTGGCAGGGCAAGCAGTACGTCGCCGCGCGGGACGACATCACCGGTGTCGCCTACGCCCTGAACTCCTCCTCGACACTCCAGCTGTGGGAGCTCGGCCGCGGTGTGAGCGGCTGACGGCTCTCTCATCCGGGGGCCAGGGACGGCTGCCCCGGACAACCCGGGACCAGGACGGCGGCCCCGGGATGACGAACCGACGACAAGGCACATTTCAAGTGAACATGCGCACCCAGTGGCCAGTCCTGCCCATCGTGGCGGGGCTGGCCTCCGGCCTGTTGACCGGCTGCGGCTCGGAGACCGGTGATTCCGGGGGTACCGGCTCCTCCGTGGTGATGGGGATGTCCGACGACGTCCTCGCCACGGACCCGGCGTCCGGCTACGACCCCGGCTCCTGGCTGTTGTTCGACAACGTCTTCCAGTCGCTGCTCAGCTTCCCCAAGGGCGCGACCCAACCCCAGCCGGAACTGGCGAAGGAGTGCTCCTTCACCGACTCACGCGCCACGGAGTACCGGTGCGAACTCAAGGACGGCCTGAAATTCAGCAACGGTGACGCCCTCACCTCGAAGGACGTGAAGTTCTCCTTCGACCGCATGCTGAAGATCAACGACTCCGCGGGGCCCGCGATCATGTTCCCGATGCTCGGCGGCATCGACACCCCGGACGCGAAGACGGTCGTCTTCCACCTGAAGTCCTCCGACGCCACCTTCCCCAGCAAGCTCGCCTCCGGCGCCGGCTCCATCGTGGACCACCGCCAGTACGACGCGCACGGCCTGCGCACCGACCACCAGGCCGTCGGCTCGGGCCCCTACAAGCTGGACTCCCTCGACAAGGACCAGGCGGTCTTCTCCGTCAACGGCAACTACAAGGGCACCGCCAAGGTCAAGAACTCCGGCGTCACCCTGAAGTTCTTCCACGGTGACCGCACCGCCCTGAAGAAGGCCCTGACCGACGGCGACATCGACCTCGCCTACCGAGGCCTGTCCGCCTCCGACGTCGCCGGCCTCGACCAGCAGGACGACAGCAAGGGCGTCGACGTCATCGAGGGCAGCAGCGCCGAAGTCCAGCACCTGGTCTTCAACATGCACGACCCGGTCGCCGGAAAGCTCGGCGTCCGCAAGGCCATGGCCTACCTCATCGACCGCGACGCCCTCATCAAGAACGTCTACCAGGGCACCGCCACCCCGCTGTACTCGATCATCCCGGCGGGCATCGTCGGCCACAACACCGCCTTCTTCGACACCTACGGCGCCCGCCCCTCCCGGACCAAGGCCGCCGCCGCACTGCGCGCCGACGGCATCACCGGCAAGGTCAAGCTCACCCTGTGGTCCACGCCGTCGCGCTACGGCCCCGCCACCGACGAGGAACTGAAGGCCATCGCCGGACAGCTCAACGCCAGCGGCCTGTTCGACGCCGACGTCAAGTCCGTCGCCTTCGACCAGTACGAGAAGGACATCGCCGCCGGCAAGTACGGCGTCTACGTCAAGGGCTGGGTGCCCGACTACCCGGACGCCGACAACTTCACGGCGCCGTTCTTCGGCAAGGGCAACGTGCTGGACAACAACTACACCAACCGCACCATCTCCGGCACCCTCATCCCCGACACCGCCGCGCAGAGCGACCGGGCCGCCACCGACAAGGACTTCGGGCGGCTGCAGAACATCGTCGCCGCCGAACTGCCCGTCCTGCCCGTGTGGCAGGCCAAGCAGTACGCGGTCGTCCGCGACGGCGTCTACGGCCTGGAGTACTGCCTCGACGCCTCCACCGTGTTCCGGTTCTGGGAACTCAGCAAGAGCTGACACCTGCTGACGCCGCCGTGGACCAAAGGCCGCGGACGCAGAGGGCGCCCTTCCCCACGCGGGAAGGGCGCCCTTCGGCGTCGTAGCGGACCGCCCGCCTACTGCGCGCCGGGACGCACCAGGCCGCTCTCGTACGCGTACACCGCCGCCTGCACCCGGTCCCTCAGGCCCAGCTTCGTCAGCACATGCCCCACGTGCGTCTTCACGGTGGTCTCGCTGACGAACAGGTCGGCGGCGATCTCCGCGTTCGACAGGCCCCGCGCCACCAGCTTCAGCACCTCCACCTCACGGTCGGTGAGGGTGTTCAGCGTGTCCGGCACCGGCTCCTCACCGGAGGGCAGATGCGTGGCGTACTTGTCCAGCAGCCGGCGCGTGATGCTCGGCGCCAGCATCGCCTCACCGGCCGCCACCACACGGATCGCCTGCACCAGTTCGTTGGCGGGCGCGTCCTTCAGCAGGAAGCCGCTGGCCCCGGCCCGCAGCGCCTCCACCACGTACTCGTCCAGATCGAACGTGGTCAGCACCAGCACCTTCGCCGGACCGGACCGGTCCGGCCCGGTGATCTGCCGGGTCGCCTCCACCCCGTCCATCCGCGGCATACGGATGTCCATCAGCACGACGTCCGGCTGCAGGGCCCGTACCTGATCGAGGGCCTGCAAGCCGTCACCGGCCTCGCCCACGACCGCGATGTCCTGCTCGGCCTCCAGGATCATCCGGAAACCCGTACGCAGCAGGGGCTGGTCGTCGACCAGTAGGACACGGATGGCCACGTGACACTCCTTCGCTAGTCCCGGCCCATTCTGCCCTGCCCGACTTCGCCGCCTCACACCGTCCCGGACTCGGCCGCCCGCACCGGCAGCGGATACGGCGGGGGAGTGCCGCCGAACTCCGGGCAGTGCGCCTGATGGTCGCACCAGCCGCACAACTTGGTCGGCCGCGGCCGCCACTCCCCGGTCTCCGTGGCCTGCCTGATGGCCTCCCACAGCGCGTGCAGCTTGCGCTCGACCCGTTCCAGATCGGCGAGGACCGGGTCGTACGTCAGCACGTCCCCGCTCCCGAGATAGACCAGCTGGAGCCGGCGCGGCACGACCCGCTTCAACCGCCACACCACCAGGGCGTAGAACTTCATCTGGAACAACGCCCCCTCCGAGTACTCCGGCCTCGGCGCCTTCCCCGTCTTGTAGTCGACGATCCGCACCTCACCGGTCGGTGCCACATCCACCCGGTCGATGATCCCGCGCAGCCGCAGCCCCGACTCCAGCTCGGCCTCCACGAACAGCTCCCGCTCGGCGGGCTCCAGCCGTGTCGGATCCTCCAGCGTGAACCAGCGCTCGACCAGCCGCTCGGCCTCCGCCAGCCACCCCGCCAGCCGCTCACCCTCCGGGTCGTCGGCGAACAGCTCCATGACCTCCGGCCTGCTCTCCCGCAGCCGGTCCCACTGACCCGGGATCAGCGCCTTGGCCCGCGGCGCGGTCCGCTCCGCCGCCGGCGCGTCGAACAGCCGCTCCAGCACCGCGTGCACCAGCGTGCCCCGTGTCGCCGCCGCACTCGGCTTCTCCGGCAGCCGGTCGATCACCCGGAACCGGTACAACAGCGGACACTGCATGAAATCGCCGGCCCGGGAAGGCGACAGCGACGTCGGAGCAACCGCGACACGCTCAACACCGGCTCCCGGCCCGATGGCCACGACCGCACCCGGCTCGGCCGGCCCCCCGGAAACGGGAGCCTCGACAGCGACGACCTCGCGAAGCCCGGACACACCTGGCGAGCCGGCCGCACCGGAAGCCTCTGCGGGCGCGTCCGCCCCGGCTGCCTCCGGCGCGAGCACGGCACCGGCGGCAGGGGGCGCCCCGGGGCCGACGGGCGCTTCGGGGAGGGCGGCTGCCTGGAGAGCGGGGGCTGCCTGGGGAGCGGCTTCCCGTACGGCCGCCCCGGCTGCCTCCGGCTCGAGTGCCGCGCCGGAAGCGGGGTGTGCCTCGGGAGCCGGAGCCTCGGCAAGGCCGGCTGCCTCGGGAGCGGTTGCCCCAGCTGCCTCCGGCTCGAGTGCCGCACCGGCAGAGGGGGGCGCCTCGGGAGCGGGGGAGGCGTCGGTCGGCTGCACAGCCGTCGAGGGGATCGGCGCCGGCGGAGCCGTCATGGGTGTCGGTCGCGGCACCTCGCCCGGATCCGTCTGCTCGGCGCGGCCCGACCGGGCTCCCTCGTCCTCGATGCTGCTGTCCATGCCCACAGACCTTACGGCCCACCACTGACAGTCACCCAGCCGCGGCCCGCCCCCGCCGCGCGACCGCGGGGCAAACACAAGGGGTGCCGGGGCGAAACGCGCCGCCACGGCCGCATACCATCGACCACAGACCCTTCCGTCCGGCAGGTGCGGAAGACGCTTCGAACGAGGGGACACCGTGGACGTGAGCGGCGGGAGCGGGCAGCCGCGGTCCGGCAACGACGAGCCGGCCGAGCACCCCGCGGGTCCAACGGCCCCGACGACCGGCCCCGCCCACCCCGCCGGCCCGGAGCCCCAACAACCCCCGGCACCCCGAGCCGCCGCCCCCGACCCCGAGACCACCCGCGACGCGGCCGACCGACCGGCGCTCCCGGACCCCGCCCACACCACCGGGGACACCCCCGGCACCGACGCCGACGCGGACGCCCACAGGCCTGCCGACGCCCCGGAGGCCACCGGCACCAGCGGCGGTACCGCGCCCGGCACCACGACCGGCCACACCAGCGGCACGGACAGCACCCGCCCCGAGGACGCCCCAGCCCCCGGCGCCGGCACCCCGCGCGACCCGCACCACGAGCACAGGTCCCTCGCCCACTCCGGCATCGCCAAGGGCGAGCCGCCGCAGCCGCGGCCCAAGGAACCCGGCGGAGGCATCCTCATGGGCCGGCCGTTCGGCGTCCCGGTGTACGTCGCGCCGAGCTGGTTCCTCGTCGCCGCCCTGATCACCTGGGTCTTCGGCGGCCAGCTCGACCGCGTGCTGCCCGAGCTGGGCGCCGCCCGCTACCTGGTCTCCCTGTTCTTCGCCGTCGCCTTCTACGCCTCCGTCCTGGTCCACGAACTGGCCCACACGGTCGCCGCGATCCGCTTCGATCTCCCCGTCCGCCGCATCCAGCTGCAGTTCTTCGGCGGCGTCTCCGAAATCGAGAAGGAGGCCGAGACCCCAGGCCGGGAATTCGTCCTCGCCTTCGTCGGGCCGCTGCTCTCCCTCGTCCTCGCCGGGCTGTTCTACCTCGCCATGAAACCCGTCGAGCCCGGCACCGTCCCCGGCGTCCTGCTCGCCGGCCTGATGATCTCCAACCTCATCGTGGCGATCTTCAACCTCCTCCCCGGCCTTCCCCTCGACGGCGGCCGCATGCTCCGCGCCGTCGTCTGGAAAATCACCGGCAAACCCATGAGCGGCACCATCGCCGCCGCCTGGGTCGGCCGCGCCCTCGCCGTTACCGTCCTGATCGGCCTGCCCCTGCTCAACCAGTCCGGCGCCCTCGGCGGCGACAGCACCGACACCGGCGGCATGGACACCGTCACCGACGCCCTGCTCGCCGCCATCCTCGCCGCGATCATCTGGACCGGCGCCGGCAACAGCCTGCGCATGGCCCGCCTGCGCGAACACCTCCCCGAACTGCGCGCCCGCACCCTCACCCGGCGCGCCGTACCCGTCCAGACCGACACCCCGCTCTCCGAAGCCCTGCGCCGCGCCAACGCCGCCGGGGCCCGCGCCCTGGTCGTCGTCGACGCCCACGGCAACCCCCTCTCCCTGGTCCGCGAGTCCGCCATCGTCGGCGTACCCGAACACCGCCGCCCCTGGGTCCCCGTCAGCGGCCTCGCCCAGGACCTCACCGACGGCATGCGCGTGTCCGCCGAGCTCGCCGGAGAAGAACTCCTCGACGTGCTGCGCGCCACCCCGGCCACCGAGTACCTCGTGATCGAGGAAACCGGCGAGATCTTCGGGGTGCTCTCGGCAGCGGACGTCGAACGCGCCTTCGTGAAGGCCATGGCCCGCCCGCCCGCCTAGTGGTCGGCGGCCCCCGCCGCTGCCGGTAGTCTGGTCACATGTCCGAACCGACCGGTGCCGCCCGCAGGCGCGGGCCCTTCAAGGTCGGGGACCAGGTACAGCTGACCGACCCCAAGGGCCGCCACTACACGTTCACGCTCGAAGCCGGGAAGAACTTCCACACCCACAAGGGCTCCTTCCCGCACGACGAACTGATCGGCGCTCCCGAGGGCAGCGTTGTCCGCACCACCGGCAACGTCGCCTACCTCGCGCTGCGCCCCCTGCTCCCCGACTACGTCCTGTCCATGCCCCGCGGGGCAGCCGTCGTCTACCCGAAGGACGCGGGGCAGATCCTCGCCTTCGCCGACATCTTCCCCGGCGCACGCGTCGTCGAAGCCGGCGTCGGCTCCGGCTCGCTCAGCAGCTTCCTGCTGCGCGCCATCGGCGACCAGGGCATGCTGCACTCCTACGAGCGCCGCGAGGACTTCGCCGACATCGCCCGGCAGAACGTCGAGCGCTACTTCGGCGGCCCCCACCCCGCCTGGCAGCTCACCGTCGGCGACCTCCAGGACAACCTGTCCGACACCGACGTCGACCGTGTCATCCTCGACATGCTCGCCCCCTGGGAATGCCTGGAGGCCGTCTCCAAGGCGCTCGTCCCCGGCGGCATCCTGTGCTGCTACGTGGCCACCACCACCCAGCTCGCCCGGACCGTGGAATCCATCCGTGAGATCGGCTGCTTCAACGAGCCGACCGCCTGGGAGACCATGATCCGCAACTGGCACATCGAGGGCCTGGCCGTCCGACCCGACCACCGCATGATCGGCCACACCGGCTTCCTGCTCACCGCCCGCCGCCTCGCCGACGGAGTCGAGCCCCCCATGCGCCGCCGACGCCCCGCCAAGGGCGCCTACGGCGAGGACTACGCCGGACCCAACGCCGACGGCGGCGCCGGCCGCTGACGCCCCCACCAAGGACCACGCACACCGCACAACGCAAGGGCGCCGTGCCCGAGTTCCCCGCAACACACGGGAACTGGGGCACGGCGCCCGCACGTTGACACCACACCAGCACACCCACCCCTTGGCACCCGACACCCGCCCCACCCGCGAGCCCCCCCGCCTGCGCACATCCCCGACCCCGCCGTTCCCTCGCACTGTGAGGTGTGGCACCATGCTGGCCACCCCACCGGCACAGCCCTCACGGGAGACACTCCTAGTGCAGCAATCCGCCGTTCCGGAGCTCGCCCACACCCACGCCCGGCCCATCCACTGGGTCGCCACCGCCACAGCCGTCGCCGGCGTCGTGGCCCTCTCCTCCGTCGTACAGCCCGGATCGGCCACGGCCGCCCCGTCCGCCACCGGCACACACACCCGATCCGCGCCCGCCGCCGTGACACCGCCCACCACCACCGGCGTGGACTTCCCCCTCCAGTGCGGACCCGTCAAAGCCATAGTCGCCAAGAAGGCCACCGGAGACCTCGACGGCGACGGCAAACCGGAAACCGTCGCCGTCGTGCACTGCGACTCCGCCATGGGCACCCCACCCGACGGCGTCTACGTCCTCACCCGCTCCACCGACGGCGGCACACCACGCATCGTCGCCACCCTCGTCGACCCCAAGGACCGGGTCACCGTCACCGACTTCTCCCTCCGCACCCGGACCGTCGGCGCCACCCTCCTCGGTTACTCCTCCGACGCCGTCCCCAACTGCTGCCCCGACCTGAGGACCCCGGTCAAATGGCACTGGAACGGCAGCGCGTTCGTCCGCTCCACCCCCGCCGACACCGACAGCGTCTGACGCCGGGCCCGACCCGGACTCACTCCGCGTCGGGCCCGTACACCTCGACCTTGTCCGCGACCCGGCGCACATGAATGCACTCGCCGGGGCACTCCTTCGCCGAATCCACCACATCCGCCAGCAGCGGCAACGGCACCGGCACCGTCGCCCCCGCGACCTGCAGCAGCTCCTCGTCCGCGCCCTTCACATAGGCCAGCCCGTCGATGTCCAGCTCGAACACCTCAGGGGCGTACTGGGCGCAGATCCCGTCACCGGTACACAGATCCTGATCGATCCAGACCTCCAGCGCCTCCCCGCCCGGGGCCTCCTGCTGCACGGTCACCTCTCCTGCCGTCGAATCGCCGGGCGGAACCGGCACCGCACGGGCCAGCCGGGTCCGCACCAGCGGCTGTTGAACACCCCCGACCCTACCCCCGCCCGCAATCCACCCACGCTCCACCGCCACGGGTTTCCCTCTCCTCCCCCTCGGGTAGCAGCGCCCGACCAGAACAACGCCGCCCCCGCCCCGACACCCACCACTTCCAGCCGCCCCGACCGTGACACCAACCGACCGAACCGTCGCTCTGCGTAACGATCGTGCGAGCGCCCCCCGTGCTGCCCGCGAACAGGCCCCACCAGCCCGGCCCGACAACTCCAGCCAGTCCTGAAGGGTTTTGACCACGCAATGCCCGGAACAAGCTGCTTCCCCATCACGTTGAGTGGGTATCCCCTCCGTGCGAGGGAGAGCGCACCGGGTGACCGACGACACACCTTGACAGTCTTGGTGATCTAGGGGTTTCAATCGACACCCACCCAGGTAGGGTCTGGAAGCGTCCAGCTCCCCTTGGAGGAGGTGAGGACCGTGGCAGCCCACGACGACGACATGAACCGCGGCATCCGCCCGGGACGAGGGTCCGACGACCCGGCCGGGCAGATCGCCTACCTTGAGCAGGAGATCGCCGTCCTGCGACGCAAGCTCGCCGACTCTCCGCGACACACGAGGATTCTCGAAGAGCGGATCGTCGAGCTGCAGACGAACCTGGCCGGCGTGTCCGCCCAGAACGAACGGCTGGCCAACACCCTCCGCGAGGCCCGCGACCAGATCGTGGCCCTCAAGGAAGAGGTCGACCGGCTCGCCCAGCCGCCCGCCGGCTTCGGCGTCTTCCTGCAGGCCAACGAGGACGGCACCGCAGACATCTTCACCGGCGGCCGCAAGCTCCGCGTGAACGTCAGCCCCAGCGTCGACCTCGACGACCTCAGGCGCGGCCAGGAAGTCATGCTCAACGAAGCGCTCAACGTGGTCGAAGCCATGGAGTACGAGCGCGTCGGCGACATCGTCACCCTCAAGGAGATCCTCGAGGACGGCGAACGCGCCCTCGTACTGGGCCACACCGACGAGGAGCGGGTGGTACGGCTCGCCGAGCCGCTGCTGGACGTCACCATCCGCCCCGGCGACGCCCTCCTGCTCGAACCCCGCTCCGGCTACGTCTACGAGGTCGTCCCCAAGAGCGAGGTCGAAGAACTCGTCCTCGAAGAAGTCCCCGACATCGGCTACGAACAGATCGGCGGCCTCGGCAACCAGATCGAAGCCATCCGCGACGCCGTCGAGCTGCCCTACCTCTACCCCGACCTCTTCAAGGAGCACGAGCTGCGCCCGCCCAAGGGCGTCCTGCTCTACGGCCCCCCCGGCTGCGGAAAGACACTCATCGCCAAGGCCGTCGCGAACTCGCTGGCCAAAAAGGTCGCCGAGGTCACCGGCCAGGCCGCCGGCAAGAGCTTCTTCCTCAACATCAAGGGCCCCGAGCTCCTCAACAAATACGTCGGCGAGACCGAGCGGCAGATCCGCCTCGTCTTCCAGCGAGCCCGCGAGAAGGCCAGCGAGGGCACTCCCGTCATCGTCTTCTTCGACGAGATGGAATCCCTCTTCCGCACCCGCGGCTCCGGCGTCAGCTCCGACGTGGAAAACACCATCGTTCCCCAGCTCCTCGCCGAGATCGACGGCGTCGAAGGCCTGCAGAACGTGGTCGTCATCGGTGCCTCCAACCGCGAGGACATGATCGACCCCGCCATCCTGCGCCCCGGCCGCCTCGACGTGAAGATCAAGATCGAGCGCCCCGACGCCGAAGCCGCCAAGGACATCTTCGGCAAGTACCTCACCGAACGCCTCCCGCTGCACGCCGACGACCTCAGCGAGCACGGCGGCGACAAGGCCACCACCGTCCAGAGCATGATCCAGACGGCGGTCGAGCAGATGTACGCCGAATCCGAGGAAAACCGCTTCCTGGAAGTCACCTACGCCAACGGCGACAAGGAAGTCCTCTACTTCAAGGACTTCAACTCCGGCGCCATGATCGAGAACATCGTCGGACGCGCAAAAAAGATGGCGATCAAGGACTTCCTCGAAAAGACCCAGAAGGGCCTCCGCGTCTCCCACCTCCTCCAGGCCTGCGTGGACGAGTTCAAGGAGAACGAAGACCTCCCCAACACCACCAACCCCGACGACTGGGCCCGCATCTCCGGAAAGAAGGGCGAACGGATCGTCTACATCCGCACCCTCATCACCGGAAAGCAGGGCGCGGACACCGGCCGCTCCATCGACACGGTGGCGAACACCGGTCAGTACCTGTAAAAGCAGGGCGGCTGCGGGTGCCCTCATCGGGTACCCGCAGCCGTTGCGTTTTTCAGGCCACGACCGGAGCATGCAATGACGCAAATGATCTCCCCACCAGCGCAAAGGCGTTCTAGGCTCGTTCCTACCGCCGAGTCGCGCAGTGCGGGGACGGGCACCGCGCACGCACCGGAGCGCCAGCGGTACGTGAGCGGCACCCACGACCGAGGGTGCCGCCGGGCAAGGAGGGCCGCATGACCGTACGGCGAGTAATGGGCATCGAGACGGAGTACGGGATCTCCGTCCCCGGCCACCCCAACGCCAATGCCATGCTCACCTCATCCCAGATCGTCAACGCCTACGCGGCGGCGATGCACCGGGCCCGCCGGGCCCGCTGGGACTTCGAGGAGGAAAACCCGCTCCGAGACGCGCGAGGCTTCGACCTCGCGCGGGAGGCCGCCGACGCCAGCCAGCTCACCGACGAGGACATCGGCCTCGCCAACGTCATCCTCACCAACGGCGCACGGCTCTACGTCGACCACGCCCACCCGGAGTACAGCGCCCCGGAGGTCACCAACCCCCGCGACGCCGTCCTCTGGGACAAGGCCGGCGAACGCATCATGGCCGAAGCGGCGGAGCGGGCGGCCCAGCTCCCCGGCGCCCAGCCCATCCACCTCTACAAGAACAACACCGACAACAAGGGCGCCAGCTACGGCACACACGAGAACTACCTGATGAAGCGGGAAACCCCCTTCTCGGACATCGTGCGCCACCTCACGCCCTTCTTCGTCTCCCGCCAGGTCGTCACCGGCGCCGGCCGCGTCGGCATCGGCCAGGACGGCCACGAACACGGCTTCCAGATCAGCCAGCGCGCCGACTACTTCGAAGTCGAGGTCGGCCTGGAGACGACCCTCAAGCGCCCCATCATCAACACCCGGGACGAACCCCACGCCGACGCGGAGAAATACCGCCGCCTCCACGTGATCATCGGAGACGCGAACCTCTCCGAGATCTCGACGTACCTCAAGCTCGGCACCACCGCCCTGGTGCTGTCCATGATCGAGGACGGCTTCATCGCGGTGGACCTGGCGGTCGACCAGCCCGTGCGGACCCTGCACCAGGTCTCCCACGACCCGTCACTGAAACGCCTGATCACGCTCCGTAGCGGCAGGACCCTGACCGCGGTCCAGCTCCAGATGGAGTACTACGAGCTGTCCCGCAAATACGTCGAGGAACGCTACGGCGCCGACGCCGACGAACAGACCAAGGACGTCCTCACCCGCTGGGAGGACACCCTCACACGGCTCGAGAACGACCCGATGAGCCTCGCCGGCGAACTGGACTGGGTCGCCAAACGCGAACTGATGGAGGGCTACCGCCGCCGCGACAGCCTCGACTGGGACGCCGCCCGCCTCCACCTCGTCGACCTCCAGTACGCCGACGTACGCGCCGAGAAGGGCCTCTACAACCGCCTCGTGGCCCGCGGCCGCGTCAAGCGCCTGCTGGACGAGTCCGAGGTCGACAGGGCCCGTACGAAGCCGCCTGAGGACACACGCGCGTACTTCCGCGGCCGCTGCCTGGAGCAGTACGCCGACGACGTGGCGGCGGCGAGCTGGGACTCGGTCATCTTCGACCTCCCCGGCCGGGACTCGCTCCAGCGCGTCCCAACCCTGGAACCACTACGCGGAACGCGAAATCACGTCAAGGAGCTGTTGGACCGCTGCCGCACGGCGGAAGACCTGGTCAGGGTCCTGTCAGGCGGCTGAGCGCGATCAACGGCGGGATCGGCGGGTACTCGTACCGCCCCGGGCGGGCAGGGTGGAAATCCTCCCGCCCGGGAATCATCGAGGTGGCCCCCGCACGTTGTGGAAACTGCGGGGCCGATGTCGGACCCGGCTTGTAGGGTCTGATCATCACCGATCGGCAGGCGAACTGAGCGGGGTGAGGGTTATGGCAACCAAGGACACCGGCGGCGGCCAGCAGAAGGCGACGCGGTCCACCGAAGAGGTCGAGGAGCAGGCGCAGGACGCGCAGGCCTCGGAGGACCTCAAGGAGCGGCACGAGAAGCTGAGCGACGACGTGGACTCCGTGCTGGACGAGATTGACGATGTCTTGGAGGAGAACGCAGAGGATTTCGTGAGGTCCTTCGTTCAAAAGGGAGGCCAGTAGGTCTTTTTGCCTTCGGATCGAAGGCTCAGGGGGAGCGGTGGAGTGAGCGAAGAGTCTGGAGTGAAACGCTGCTCGCGGTGTAGGGAGCACCTGCCGAGGGCAGCGTTCGCCAGCAACAGGTCCATGTCCGATGGCCTTCAGGCCTACTGCAAGGAGTGCTCCGCCGAGTACTACCGGCAGCGCCAGGAGGCCAAGGGTAAGAAGGTGCGGGAGAAGGTCTTCGTACCGCCGGGTCACAAGCGGTGTCCGCAGTGCGGCGTTGTGAAGCCGCACGCGGAGTGGGAGCGGAACAGGACCTCGTCCGACGGTTGGGCTTACTGCCGGGCGCGCCGCGCCGAGCGGGATCGGGCCAGCTACTTCAACCGCAAGTATGGCCTCACTGAAGCCGAGCGCGACGCGATGATCGTTTCTCGGCGAGGCCTCTGCCCGATCTGCCTGGCTGCCCCCGCTGTACATGTGGATCACTGCCACAAGGCGGGTAGGGTCCGTGGCGTACTGTGCTTCAACTGCAATTCCGGCCTCGGCCTGTTGAGGGACGACCCCGAAGTCGTACGCCGAGCCGCCGCCTATCTGGAAGGAAACTTGTGGAAGCCAACACTCGTAGCACCGGGCGTCTACCAGCTGCCTTCCTGACGCCAGGGTCCTCCTCCTTCATGGACTTCCTCTCCGAGCACCAGCCGGAGCTGCTGCCCGGCAAGCGGCAGCTGCCGCCCACGCAGGGTGTGCTCGAGGCCCCGCACGGGACGACGATCGTCGCCGCCACTTTCCCCGGAGGGGTCGTGCTCGCCGGTGACCGCCGCGCCACCATGGGCAACGTCATCGCCCAGCGGGACATCGAGAAGGTGTTCCCGGCGGACGAGTACTCGGCGGTCGGTATCGCCGGCACCGCCGGCCTGGCCGTGGAGATGGTCAAGCTCTTCCAGCTGGAGCTGGAGCACTTCGAGAAGGTCGAGGGTGCGCAGCTGTCGTTGGAGGGCAAGGCGAACCGGCTGTCGACGATGATTCGTTCGAATCTGGGCATGGCCATGCAAGGTCTGGCTGTGGTTCCGCTCTTCGCGGGGTATGACCTGGACCGGGAGCGGGGTCGCATCTTCTCCTACGACGTCACGGGCGGCCGCAGCGAGGAGCACAATTTCGCGGCGACCGGCTCCGGCTCGATCTTCGCGCGGGGTGCGATGAAGAAGCTGTTCCGTGACGACCTGACCGAGGAGCAGGCGACCACGCTGGTGGTGCAGGCCCTCTATGACGCGGCTGACGACGACTCGGCGACCGGTGGTCCCGATGTCGCCCGCCGGATCTACCCGATCATCACCGTGATCACCGAGGACGGTTTCCGCCGGCTCACCGAGGACGAGTCGTCCGAGCTGTCCCGCGCGGTGCTCCAGCGGCGCCTGGAGGAGCCGGACGGCCCCAAGGCCGCCCTGCTCTGAGCACGGGCCCGGTTCTTATCAAGGTGATCCAGTGACCATGACAGAAAGGGACGGATAACCGGTGTCGACGCCGTTCTATGTCTCACCTCAGCAGGCCATGGCCGACCGGGCGGAGTACGCCCGGAAGGGCATCGCCCGTGGCCGCAGTCTGGTGGTCATGCAGTACGCCGACGGCATCGTGTTCGTCGGTGAGAACCCGTCCCGGGCGCTGCACAAGTTCAGCGAGATCTATGACCGGATCGGTTTCGCTGCCGCCGGCAAGTACAACGAGTACGAGAACCTGCGGATCGGTGGTGTGCGGTACGCCGACCTGCGCGGTTACACCTATGACCGGGATGACGTGACCGCCCGTGGGCTCGCCAATGTCTACGCCCAGACCCTCGGCACGATCTTCTCCTCGGCGGCCGAGAAGCCCTACGAGGTGGAGCTGGTCGTCGCCGAGGTGGGGGAGACCCCCGGGGGTGACCAGATCTACCGGTTGCCGCACGACGGTTCGATCGTGGACGAGCACGGCTCGGTCGCGGTGGGCGGAAACGCGGAGCAGATCAGCAGTTTCCTGGATCAGCGTCACCGTGACGGGATGAGTCTCGCCGAGGCGCTGAAGCTGGCCGTGCAGGCTCTGTCACGGGACACCAACGGCAGCGAGCGGGAGATTCCCGCGGAGCGTCTGGAGGTGGCGGTGCTGGACCGTACGCGTCCGCAGAAGCGGAAGTTCAAGCGGATCGTGGGCCGTCAGCTGTCCCGTCTGCTGGCGGCGGACGGTGCGGCGACCGAGGCGGAGAGCTCCGAGGAGGAGGACGGCTCCGAGGAGGAGTGAATCGTCGCCTCGCCTCTTGTCGTGTGCCCCGGCCGTTGTTCTGGCCGGGGCACACGGCGTTTGTGCCGGCCGCCGGGCTGATCCGGACGAACCCCCCTAGGCCGCCCGTGGCGGGGCCGTGGAGCCCCGGACGACCAGCCGGACGGGGATGTCCCCGCTCTGGGGCTCCCGGCCGTCGAGTACGGCCAGCAGGGCGCGCATGCCGTGTTCTCCGAACAGTTCGGCGTCGAGTCGTACGGTCGTGAGTTCGGGGTCGATGGCGGTGGCGAGGCCGAGGTCGTCGACGCCGGTGACGGAGATGTCGTCGGGGATGCGCAGGCCGAGGCGGCGGAGGGCTTTGTAGGCGCCGGCGGCGAGTTTGTCGTCGTCGCAGACGATGGCGGTGGGCCGGGGTCCGGGTGTGGTGAGTGCGGTCTCGGTGGCGGCCAGGGCTCCTTCGATGGAGATGGGGGCCCGGGCGGTGCGTACGTCGGTGCCCGGTACGGCTGCCATGCGTGCTGCCAGCTCACGCGCGCGTACCTCGAAGGTCCAGGAGGGTACGTCGGCGGCGAGGTGGAGGATGCGGCGGTGGCCGAGGCCGAGGAGGTGTTCGGTGATCTGGCGGATGCCGTCGGTGATGTCGAGGTTGACGGTGGCGGCGCCGAGGCTGCCCGTGGGGTCGCTGTCGAGCATGACGAGGGGGAGTTGGTCGCCGTGGATGGCGGTGAGGGCGTCGGCGGCCATGGAGGAGGCGATGACCCCGTCCAGGGCGGCCTGGGCCGAGGCGAAGGGGTCGCGGGCGGGGCCGATGCCTTCGGGGGAGGGGTAGAGGACGACGCCGAAGCCGTTTTCGGCGGCGACTCTGGCGGCGCCGGTGTAGACGCCGGCGAAGAACTCGGTCGTGAGTGCGGGGACGACGAGCAGGACGGTGCGGGTGCGGCCGAGGCGGAGATTGCGGGCGGCGAGGTTGGGGCGGTAGCCGAGGTCGCGTGCGGCTTCGCGGACGCGTTCGGCGGTGGTTTCGGAGACGCGGCCGCGCCATTTGTCGCCGAGGACGAGGGAGACGGCGGCTTGGGAGACTCCGGCCGCCTGGGCGACGTCCCGGCTGGTCGGGCGCGTGCTGCTGCGTGCCACCGTGGGCCTGCCTCTTTCGTCTGGACGTGTGAACAGCGCACATGGTACGTATGGACGGAGGGGTTATACGTAAAACGCCGGGGCGTCGCGGTGCCCTGCCGAGTCGCTGGAGGGCAGCACATGGCCACGGGATATCTGGAGATACTCCGGGCGAGGCACGCGCTGCGGCTGCTCACCGGCACGCTGGTGGGCCGGCTCCCCAACGCGACCGCGGCGATCGCCCTGGTGCTGTTCGTCCGGGCCGAGGGCGGCACCTACAGCCTCGCCGGCGCCCTCGCCGCGGTCTACGGCGTGGCGAACGCCGTGGGTCAGCCGGTGCTGGGACGGCTGGTCGACCTGCATGGCCAGCCGCGGGTCCAGTTGCCGGCGGCGGTCCTGGCGGCGCTGTCGATGACGTTCTTCGCGTTCTGCGGTACCGATCCGTTGCCGCTCGCGTATGCGGCGGTGGCGGCGGCCGGTTTGTTCACGCCGCCGCTGGAAGGGGGGCTGCGGGCCCTGTGGCCGTCGGTGCTGCGCGGGGAGGAGCAGGTGCACACGGCGTACGCCATGGACGCGATCGCGCAGGAGATCATGTTCACGGTCGGGCCGCTGCTGGTGACGCTGTGCGTGTCGCTGTGGGACGAGCGTGCCGCTCTGCTGGTGCTCAGTCTTCTGGGGGTGCTGGGTGCGCTGTCGGTGGTGGTTTCGCCGCCTTCGCGCGCGTGGCGGTCGGCTCCGCGTGAGGCGCACTGGCTGGGTGCGCTGCGCTCGCCGGGGCTGCTGGCGCTGCTCGGTGCGTTTCTGTTCGTCGGTATGGCGCTGGGTTCGATCACGGTGGCGTCGGTGTCGTACGCGGACGGTCATGGTGGTGACGCGGTGTACGGCTGGATGATGGCGGGGCTGGGTCTGGGGGCGCTGGCCGGTGGCACGGTGTACGGGGCGCGTCAGTGGGCGGGTGTGCCGGAGCGGCGACTGCGGGTGCTGGTGGCACTTCTGGCGGTGTGTTATCTGCCGTTGACGCTGACGCCGGGTGCGGTGGCGATGGTGCTGCTCGCGGTGGTGTCGGGGGTGTTCCTGGCGCCGTGCATCGCCTGTGCGTTCATCATCGTGGACCGGCATGCGCCGACGGGGACGGTCACCGAGGCTTTCTCCTGGCTTGTGACGACGTTCACGGTGGGTGCTTCGGTGGGGACGGGGGTGGCGGGGCCGGTGGTCCAGGCCGGTGGCACGGTGTGGGGTTTCGTGGTTCCGGGTGCGGCGGGGGCCGTGTCGTTGCTGGTGCTGCTCGCCACGGGGCGGGTCCTCGCAGCTCCCGCGCGGGGTGGGGTTGTTGCGTCTTCATCGGAAACTGATCCAAATCGTGCTGTCGAACCCCGTTTCAGCTCAGGGGATCGGGCGTAATGTTCAGTCATGGACCGCCGCATTTTCGGGCTGGAGAACGAGTACGGCGTCACGTGCACGTTCAGGGGACAGCGGCGCCTGTCTCCTGACGAGGTGGCGCGGTACCTCTTCCGCCGTGTCGTGTCATGGGGCCGCAGCAGCAATGTCTTTCTGCGAAACGGCGCCCGGCTCTATCTCGACGTGGGCTCACATCCGGAATACGCGACACCCGAATGTGACAACGTGATCGAACTGGTCACCCACGACAAGGCCGGCGAGCGCATTCTCGAGGGACTCCTGGTGGACGCGGAGCGACGCCTGCACGAGGAGGGAATCGCGGGCGACGTCTACCTGTTCAAGAACAACACGGACTCGGCGGGCAACTCCTACGGCTGTCACGAGAACTATCTGGTGGCCCGGCACGGGGAGTTCTCGCGGCTCGCGGACATCCTCATCCCGTTCCTGGTGACGCGGCAGCTGCTGTGCGGGGCGGGGAAGGTGCTGCAGACGCCGCGCGGTGCGGTGTACTGCGTCAGCCAGCGCGCGGAGCACATCTGGGAGGGTGTGTCCTCGGCGACGACCCGTTCGAGGCCCATCATCAACACCCGCGACGAGCCGCACGCGGACGCCGAGCGGTACCGCCGGCTGCATGTCATCGTCGGTGACTCGAACATGTCCGAGACGACGATGCTGCTGAAGGTCGGGGCCACGGACCTGGTGCTGCGCATGATCGAGGCGGGCACCGTGATGCGTGATCTGACCCTGGAGAACCCGATCCGGGCGATCCGTGAGGTCAGTCATGACATCACCGGCCGGCGCAAGGTGCGGCTGGCCAGTGGCCGGGAGGCCTCGGCGCTGGAGGTGCAGCGGGAGTACTTCGACAAGGCCGTGGACTTCTGCGACCGCCGTGGTATCCGCACGGGGACGGTCGCGCAGGTCCTGGAGCTGTGGGGTCGCACGCTGGAGGCGATCGAGAGCGAGGAACTCGACCGGATCGCCACCGAGATCGACTGGGTGATGAAGTACAAGCTCATCGAGCGGTACCGGGCCAAGCACAACATGACGATGTCGCATCCGCGGGTCGCTCAGATAGACCTCGCCTACCACGACATCCATCGCCGTCGTGGCCTGTACTACCTGCTGGAGAAGAAGGGGCAAGCGGCTCGGGTCTGCAATGACTTGAAGATCTTCGAGGGCAAGTCGGTTCCGCCGCAGACGACTCGTGCGCGGTTGCGCGGTGACTTCATCCGGCGGGCACAGGAACAGCGCAGGGACTTCACGGTCGACTGGGTGCATCTGAAGCTCAACGACCAGGCGCAGCGCACCGTGTTGTGCAAGGACCCGTTCCGTTCGGTGGACGACCGGGTGGAGAAGCTGATCGCCGGAATGTAGGGGAAAGCGGTGGGTCGTGCGTTTCGGGTGTGCAATGCCGGAACGCCACACGGGCGTCGTACGTTTCCCGTACGGCGCCCTTCTCTCGCCGTAGAGTTGCGCGCACGCCATCACAGGACCGACCGATTACGAGGCTCTTCCGTGCGCCGACGCTCTCTCCTCCTCGCTGCCGTACCCGCAGGACTGGTCACTGTTGCCGGTTGCGGTGGCGGCAAGTCCGATTCCGGCAAGGCGAGTGCCTCGCCGTCGGTGTCCGCGCCGCCTCCGCCGAAGATCGTGGCGGGGCCCCTGCCGGCGATCACGGCGGGTACGAAGTTCGGTGAGAAGCCGACCGTGGCCAAGGGGTCGGGTGAGCCGTCGAAGGACCTGGCGGTGAAGACGGTGATCGCGGGCAGTGGCGGTGCGATCGCGGAGAACGACTTCATCCAGGCGAACTACCTGGGACAGATCTGGGACACGGGCAAGGTCTTCGACAACTCCTACGACAAGAAGCAGCCGCTGGTGCTGCCGCTCGCCCAGGGCCAGGTCATCGACGGCTGGCGGTATGCGCTGGCGGGCAAGAAGGTCGGCAGCCGTGTCCAGATCGCGGTGCCGCCCACCTGGGGTTACGGCAAGTCGGGTGAGCCGCGGGCGGGCATCAAGGGGACGGACACGCTGGTGTTCGTCATCGATGTGATCGATTCCTTCAACTCGAAGAGTTCGGCCAAGGGCAAGCCGGTCGCGCAGACGGACACGGCGCTGCCCAAGGTGGGCACCAACACGGACGGCGATGCGCCCAAGGTGACCGTGCCGAAGACGGATCCGCCGAAGAAGCTGGTCTCGACGTACGTCCTGGAGGGGGACGGTCCCGAGCTGAAGGCGGACCAGGCGGTGCTGTGCCAGTTCCAGGGGCTGGTCTGGGACAGTGGCAAAACCTTCCAGCGGACGTACGGCTCGGGCCGGCTCGCCCAGTTCGCGCTGGCGCAGCTGCAGCAGGCGGTCAAGGGGCTGGCGCAGGGGCTGACCGGCAAGAAGGTGGGCAGCCGGGTGCTGATCGTGGTGCCGCCGGAGCTGGGTTACGGCGACACTCCGCCGAGCGGTGGTGTCGTCAAGAAGGGGTCGACGCTGGTGTTCACGGTGGACATCCTCGCGGCGGTGTAGCAGGGGCGGCCGTGGCGGGCGGCGGGCGGCGGGGGTGCGGAGATGAAAGACTGTCCACGTTTCGTGTCGTACACAAGCAGGAGCTTTTGACGTGAGCATCGAGAAGCCCGAGATCGACTTCCCGGGCGGCGAGCCCCCGGCGGACCTTGAGATCAAGGACATCTGGGAGGGCGACGGGCCGGTGGCGCAGGCGGGTCAGACCGTCACCGTCCACTATGTGGGTGTCGCTTTCAGCACGGGCGAGGAGTTCGACGCCAGCTGGAACCGGGGCACTCCGTTCCGCTTCCCGCTCGGCGGGGGCCGTGTCATCAAGGGCTGGGACCTGGGTGTGCAGGGCATGAAGGTCGGCGGTCGCCGTCAGCTGACCATCCCCGCCCACCTCGCCTACGGCGACCAGAGCCCGACCCCGCTGATCAAGCCGGGCGAGACCCTGATCTTCGTGGTGGACCTGCTCGGCGTCTGACGCCGGTCTGGTCCACGCGGTCCACGCCCGGTCGACCGGCCGGGTGCGACCGGATCCGATCACCTGGGGCCCATGCCTGCTCGGGCATGGGCCCTCGGCTTTGCCGCCGCACTGCGGAGCGGTACGGTCATCGCTCGGAAGCACCAGAGGAAAGGCGAAGGGCGTCGATGGCCATTGCCAAGGCCGAGCGGCTGATGAACCTCGCGCTGTGTCTGCTCGGCACCCGTCGGCCGCTCAGCAAGCGCGAGCTGCGCGATTCGATCGAGGCCTACGTCGAGGCCGCCAGGCCGGAGAAAGGTGTGGCCGGGGCGGACGACTCCTTCAACCGCATGTTCGAGCGGGACAAGGACGACCTGCGGGAGCTGGGCCTGGTCATCGAGACGGTGGAGAACCTGGACGGCGAGGTGGGCTATCTCGCCCGCCGTGACAGCAACCGCCTGCCGCCGATCACCCTGGACGCCGAGGAGGCCGCGGCGCTCGGGCTGGCCGCGAAGGTGTGGCAGCAGGCCCGTCTCGCCGGCGCCGCCAGCGGTGCGCTGCAGAAGCTGCGCGCGGCAGGGCTCCCCGAGGACGTCGACCCGTACGAGGCGCACGGCGCGCTGGAGCCCCGTATCCCGGTGCACGAGGCCGCCTTCGAGCCGCTGATGCTGGCCTGCCGGGACCGCCGTCCGGTCGTCTTCGACTACCGCAAGGCCTCCGCGGCCCGTCCCGAGCCCCGGCATGTGGAGCCATGGGCGCTGGAGTGCTGGCGCGGGCACTGGTACCTGGCCGGTTTCGACCGGGGCCGGGGTGCCGAGCGCGTCTTCAGGCTCTCCCGGATCACCGGCCGGGTGCGTGCGCGTGGTACGGGTTTCACCGCTCCGGTGCCCGACGTCGTCACCGTCCGGGAGACCGTCGCGAGCTGGGCGGGTGAGATCGCCGACGGTACGGCCCTGATCCGGCTGCGGTCCGGCGCCGGTTACCCCCTGCGGGCGAAGGCCACCGCGGTCCGGGAACTCGGTGACGGCTGGGACGAGTTGGAGATTCCGTACGGGCACGGACTGGACGCCTGGCTGGTGGAGTTCGGGCCGGACGTGGTCGTCCTGGAGCCGGCCGAGCTGCGCGCGGACGTGGTGGACCGGCTGCGTGCCGTGGCGAAGGGCTGAGGGGGAGCAGGACTGTGGCAGGCAAACCGGTCAGGCCCGTGAACGCGATCGACCAGACCCGGCGGATGCTCTCCCTGGTGACGTATCTGCGGGAGCGCCCCGGTGCGCGGATCGCGGACGTCGCGCGTGCCTTCGGCATCACCGAGGACGAGCTGGTCGCCGATCTCGATCTGCTGCCCATGTGCGGGACCAGCTTCCGCGGCGGCGATCTGCTGGACATCGACACCGACGGTGAGCGCATCTGGTGGCACAATCCGGCCGCGCTCGGCGAGGAGGCGGCCGAGCCGCTGCGGCTCGCCGCCGACGAGGCCACGGCCCTGCTGGTGGCCGCCCGCGCGGTGGCGACCCTGCCGGGCCTGCGCGAGGGCGACCGGCAGGCCCTGCTGCGGGCCACCGCCAAGGTGGAGGCCGCCGCCGGTGAGGTCGCCGGCGCGAGTTCCCGGCTGTCGGTGACCTTCGAGTCCGAGGGTGGGGTCTTCGCCGACGTCGACCGGGCGATCTCCGAGCGCCGCCGGCTGTGGATCCGCTACTACTCCCCGGCCCGTGACGAGGTCACCGAGCGGGAGATCGACCCCATCCGCCTGGTCAGCGTCGGCCACACCTATGTGGAGGCGTGGTGCCGCCGCTCCGAGGCCCGGCGCACCTTCCGGCTGGACCGGGTCGCGGAGATCAGGATCCTGGACGAGCCGTCCGCGCCGCCCGAGATCGAGCTGCGGGACCTGTCCGAGGCCCTGGTGCAGCCGGCCGCCGAGGACCCGGAGGTCGTCGTCGAGGTCGGTCCGGGCGGTCGCTGGGTGGCCGAGTACTACCCGCACGACAGCGCCGATGAGCTTCCCGACGGCGGGTTGCGTATCACTCTGCGGACCCCCGATCCGGCCTCCCTGCGCCGGCTGGCGCTGCGGCTCGGCCGCGACGGCCGGATCGTCTCCCCGCCGGAGCTGGCCGAGAGCGCCCGGAGGGCGGCTGCGGAGGCACTGGCGGCGTACGACACGGCGCCGCGGTGAGGCAGGCGCCCGACGGGGCGCGGGGCCGTGCCGAGGTGCGGTTCCGCCGCGCTGGGAGCGGCCGGCCCAGCAGACGGGAACGGCGCGTCGCCGGCCGGCGAGCGACCAGAAGAAGGAGCGAGGGCTGTGAGCGAGTCTCCGGTGTCCGGTGTGGGTGAGATGACGGTGGCGGCCGCTTTCGCCGGGATGAGGAGAGTGGCCCCCGTGGTGTTCAAGGCGGGCTGCCCGGAGTGCCGGGGCCGTTTCGAGCTCGCCGCGAGCGCGCTGCGCCTCGCCATCGGCGCCACCAGCCGGACGACGTTCTACTCCTTCACCTGCCCCGAGTGCGGTGCCGCCGTCCGCAAGCCCGCCGGGGAACGCATCGTCGAGCTGCTCACCGGCGGCGGGGTCCGGACGCTGCGGCTGCACACCACCGTCTAGTCTCGACGTCATGTTCTGGCCGATGTTCGCGGTAGCGCTGGGTTTCCTGGGTCTCGCTGTGCTGGGGGTGCTCGCCGTCCGGGTCTTCCTGGAGGCGCGGCGCCTCGGGCAGCAGGTCGCGGACTCCGCGAGCCGTATCAACAGGGCCGCGGAGGACCTGGAGCGGGCGGCCGTCAGCGCGGCCCGTGCCGTGGATACGCTGTGATTGCGTTACGTCATGCGCTTTGGGTCACTTCGCCCTGTCACCTGGCCGGTCCGGCCAGGTACGCTGCTGGTCGCGGCCCGGAGAACGAGGCGCGGTCCGCGGAGCGGGAGTACGCACGGGGATTGTCCACCGTTCATCCCAGGGCGTTACGATCGCTGCCAGCACGATGGTCAGACACTTGTCCGACCTGTCGGACAAGCCCCGCCGCCCCGCCTCGGTGAGAAGGTGAAGATTTATGTTCCGCAACGGACTTGAGCCGTGGCACCTGCTGCTCCTCGTTCTGGTGATCCTGCTCGTGTTCGGCTCCAAGAAGCTCCCGGACATGGCGCGTTCGCTCGGCAAGTCCGCGCGCATCCTCAAGAGCGAGGCCAAGGCGATGAAGGACGACGGCAAGCAGCCCGCCGGTACCGCCCAGTCCGCCGAGGAGCCCGCTCCGGCTCAGCGCACGATCCAGGCCGCCCCCGGCGACGTGACCAGCTCCCGGCCGGTCAACGAGCCGACGGACACGACCCAGCGCTGACGCGAGGGCCGGGGCTATCCGGCCCGCTGCACGAGATGAGGATGTGGGTTGCTCAAGTCTGCCCGCAAGAAGGAGAGGGATCCCGAGGGGCGGATGCCGCTCGCGGATCACTTGCGTGAGCTGCGCAACCGGCTCGCGAAGGGTGTCCTGGCGATCCTGGTCGTCACGATCGTGGCCGCGTTCTTCTACAGGGACATCGTCAACTTCATCACCCAGCCGGTGCTCGACGAGATCGGCTGCCACCAGTCCTTCGGTGAGCTGGCCAAGTCCAAGAACGTCCACTGCGCGCACATCACCGTCAGCGGCCTGCTGGCGCCGTTCACCCTGGCCCTGAAGGTCGCCCTGATGGCCGGTGTCGTGCTCGCGTCGCCGGTCTGGCTCTACCAGCTGTGGGCGTTCGTCGCGCCGGGTCTGCACCGTCACGAGAAGAAGTACGCGTACGCGTTCGTCGGTTTCGGCTTCCCGCTCTTCCTGGGCGGCGGCTACCTCGCGTTCCACGTGCTGCCCACCACGGCGCGGGTGATGATCGACCTCACGCCCTCCGGTGCTGAGAACCTGCTGCCGCTGGACGATCTGCTGGACCTGGTCACCCGCATGATCGTCGTCTTCGGCCTCGCCTTCGAGATGCCCCTGCTGCTGGTCATGCTCAACCTCACCGGCGTCCTGTCCGGGCGGCGCATGCTGGGCTGGTGGCGCGGCATGGTCGTCGGCATCACCGCCTTCTCCGCCGTGGCCACGCCCAGCCCCGACCCGATGACGATGCTGGCGCTGGCGGCGCCGATCTGGGGGCTCTACTTCATCGCCGTGGCCATCGCGCTGCTCAACGACCGGCGCCGGGACCGCCGCGAGGCCGAGGGCCCCGGGGACGACGAGGCGTCCGAGCTGGACCTCACGCCCGAGGAGATCGGCGGGGTGGAGTCGGTGACCGCGAGCGCCGCTCCCGAGCTGCCGGGCCCGGACCGGGTCAACGGCTACGACGACGTGACCTGAGCCCGCGCCGCACCGATGCCGCGCGCGATGCCCCCGCCCCGCAGGGCGGGGGCATCGCCGTGTGCCGGTCCGTCCTGGTCGATGAGCCCACTTCCGGATAATGATCGTCCTGTTGTCAGTGGCGCCCGGTACGCTCGAAAGCACGATGACAGAGGACCTCTCACCGGCCGAGCGGTACGCGGCAGCCCGCAGGCGGGCAGCCGAGCAGGCCACCGCGCTCGCGTCCTTCCGCGAGATGTACGACTTCGGCCTCGACCCCTTCCAGATCGAGGCCTGCCAGGCACTCGACGCGGGCAAGGGCGTACTGGTGGCCGCCCCCACCGGCTCGGGCAAGACGATCGTGGGCGAGTTCGCCGTCCACCTCGCCCTCGAACAGGGCAGGAAGTGTTTCTACACGACGCCCATCAAGGCGCTGTCGAACCAGAAGTACGCCGACCTGTGCCGTCGCTACGGCACGGACAAGGTCGGCCTGCTCACCGGCGACAACAGCGTGAACTCCGAGGCCCCGGTGGTCGTGATGACCACCGAGGTCCTGCGGAACATGCTCTACGCCGGCTCCCAGACCCTCCTCGGCCTCGGCTACGTGGTCATGGACGAGGTGCACTACCTCTCCGACCGCTTCCGCGGTGCCGTCTGGGAAGAGGTGATCATCCACCTTCCCGAGTCGGTGACCCTGGTGTCGCTGTCGGCGACCGTCTCCAACGCCGAGGAGTTCGGTGACTGGCTGGACACGGTCCGCGGTGACACCGAGGTGATCGTCTCCGAGCACCGGCCCGTGCCGCTGTTCCAGCACGTGCTCGCCGGGCGGCGGATGTACGACCTGTTCGAGGAGGGCGAGGGTCACAAGAAGGCCGTCAACCCCGACCTCGTCCGCCTGGCCCGCATGGAGGCGACGAGGCCGTCGTACCAGGACCGGCGGCGCGGCCGTGCGATGCGCGAGGCCGACCGGGAGCGGGAGCGCAGACAGCGGTCGCGGGTGTGGACGCCGGGCCGCCCCGAGGTCATCGAGCGGCTGGACGCAGAGGGTCTGCTTCCGGCCATCACCTTCATCTTCAGCCGCGCCGCCTGCGAGGCCGCCGTGCAGCAGTGTCTGTACGCGGGCCTGAGGCTCAACGACGAGGAGGCGCGGGACCGGGTCCGCGCCCTGGTCGAGGAGCGCACGTCCCACATCGCGCCGGAGGACCTGCACGTCCTCGGCTACTACGAATGGCTGGAGGGCCTGGAGCGGGGCATCGCCGCCCACCACGCGGGCATGCTGCCGACCTTCAAGGAGGTCGTCGAGGAGCTGTTCGTCCGCGGCCTGGTCAAGGCGGTGTTCGCCACCGAGACCCTCGCCCTGGGCATCAACATGCCCGCCCGTTCGGTGGTGCTGGAGAAGCTCGTCAAGTGGAACGGCGAGCAGCACGCCGACATCACGCCGGGCGAGTACACCCAGCTGACGGGCCGTGCGGGCCGCCGGGGCATCGACGTCGAGGGGCACGCGGTCGTGCTGTGGCAGCGCGGTATGAGCCCCGAGCACCTCGCCGGTCTCGCGGGCACCCGTACCTACCCGCTGCGCTCCAGCTTCAGGCCGTCGTACAACATGGCGGTCAACCTGGTCGACCAGTTCGGCCGGCACCGCTCGCGCGAGCTGCTGGAGACCTCCTTCGCCCAGTTCCAGGCCGACAAGTCGGTCGTCGGGATCTCCCGCCAGGTGCAGCGCAACGAGGAGGGCCTGGCCGGCTACAAGGCCTCCATGACCTGCCACCTCGGCGACTTCGAGGAGTACGCGCGACTGCGCCGCGAGCTGAAGGACCGGGAGACCGAGCTGGCCCGGCAGGGCGCCAACCAGCGGCGTGCCGAGGCCGCCGGCGCCCTGGAGCGGCTCAAGCCGGGCGACGTCATCCACGTACCCACGGGCAAGTACGCCGGTCTGGCCCTGGTGCTGGACCCCGGTCTGCCCGCCGGCCGTTCCAACGGCCACCGCGGCTACGATCATTACGACGGGCCGCGCCCGCTGGTCCTGACCGCCGAACGGCAGGTCAAGCGGCTGGCCTCGATGGACTTCCCGGTGCCGGTCGAGCCGCTGGACCGGATGCGGATCCCGAAGTCCTTCAACCCGCGCTCGCCGCAGTCCCGCCGCGACCTGGCCTCCGCGCTGCGCAGCAAGGCCGGGCACATTCCCCCGGAGCGGGCCCGCAAGAAGCGCTCGCAGGCCGCCGACGACCGTGAGATCGCCCGCCTGCGCACCGCGATCCGCGCCCATCCGTGCCACGGCTGCAACGACCGTGAGGACCACGCCCGCTGGGCCGAGCGCTACCACCGGCTGCTGCGCGACACCTCGCAGCTGGAGCGCCGGATCGAGGGCCGTACGAACACCATCGCGCGGACCTTCGACCGAATCGTGGCCCTGCTGACCGAGCTGGACTATCTGCGCGGCGACGAGGTCACCGAGCACGGCAAGCGGCTCGCCCGGCTGTACGGCGAACTCGACCTGCTGGCCAGTGAGTGCCTGCGCGAGGGCGTCTGGGAAGGGCTCAGCCCGGCGGAACTGGCCGCCTGTGTCTCGGCGTTGGTGTACGAGGCGCGGGTCGGTGACGACGCGATGGCGCCCAAGCTGCCCTCGGGCAAGGCGAAGGCCGCGCTCGGCGAGATGGTGCGGATCTGGGGCCGGCTGGACGGCCTGGAGGAGGAGTTCCGGATCAACCAGGCCGAGGGCGTCGGGCAGCGGGAGCCGGATCTCGGCTTCGCCTGGGCCGCGTACATGTGGGCCTCGGGCAAGGGGCTCGACGAGGTGCTGCGCGAGGCGGAGATGCCTGCGGGGGACTTCGTGCGCTGGTGCAAGCAGGTGATCGACGTGCTGGGCCAGATTTCGGCGGCGGCCGTCTCCGAGGGGTCGACCGTGGCCAAGGCCGCGCGCAAGGCCGTTGATCAGTTGCTGCGGGGCGTGGTCGCCTACTCGTCGGTGGGGTGACCGGTCGCCTCGCGGGTGCGGGGTGTTGTGAAGGGGCTGCTTCTGCGGCCCCTTCACTCATTACGGGGGGTTGCTTTCGCAGGCCCGTTCGCCGTTACCGAACGCGTTCGAACGGTAGCCCAGAGTGTAAATACGCCGAGCGTACTCCTGTCGGCAGGGTGATTTCAGGTGCTTGCCGAATATGACACGGCGATGATCCGGTCGGACTAAGCTCGCCCGCGGCGCACCGAGTTGAGGCAATTCGTGCGCTTGTTCCCAAACATGCGACAGATCCCAACAGTTCCATGAACCTTCCCCCCAAATGCTCTCCCGACACCCAGCCGATTCGTCTCAGAAGGCATCCATGGTGAGTGTTCAGAAGCCTCCCGGCGGCCGCGAACGTCCCTATGCTCGCGTGCTGTTGCCCCCCGCCATAGTGATGGCCGCGGCGACCGGAGCCGCCGTCGCCCTGGCGCCGGCGTCGGCCCGCATCGCCGTCGGCGCGCTCGGGGCGCTGGCCCTGCTGCTGGTCCTCGCCACGGGTGCGGAGGCCGCCCGCCGCGGTCGCAGGCTCCGCGAGCAACAGGCCGAGTACGCCCGTCACACCGCGTATCTGGAGCACCGGCTCGCCGCCCACGACCAGCTGATCGCACGCTTCGCCGGCGACGTCATCCCCTACGGCCTGCAGCGGCTGCGCGCCGGAGAACCGCTGCGGGACGTGCTGGTCAACGCCTACGACGCCGACCCCGAACTGCGCGGCCTGCCCGAGATGTACCGCGAGATGTTCCGCGTCGCGCTGCGCGGCGCCGACCACGAGATCTCGATGCGCGACGCCACCGAGCGCTCCTACGTGAGCATCGCCCGCCGCGTCCAGGCCATCGTCCACCAGCAGTCCAACGAACTGCGGGAGATGGAGGAGGACCACGGCCGCAACCCCGAGGTCTTCGACGACCTGCTGCGCATCGACCACGGCACCTCGCTGATCGGCCGCCTCGCCGACACCATCGCCGTGCTCGGCGGCGGCCGCCCCGGCCGCCAGTGGCCCCTGCCGGTCTCCCTCTACAGCACCCTGCGCGGCGCGATGTCGCGCATCCTGGAGTACCGCCGCATCCAGCTGAACTCCATCGTCAACATCAACATCAAGGGCACCGCCGTCGAGCCGGTCATCCATGCCGCCGCCGAACTCCTCGACAACGCCACCCGCTACTCGCCGCCCTCGACGAAGGTGCACGTCAACGCCACCGAGGTGCAGGCCGGCATCGCCATCGAGATCGAGGACGCGGGGGTCAGCCTCAGCGAGGAGTCCCGGGCCCGCATCGAGCAGATGATCGAGGACGCCAAGAACGGCGACGACGCCCACAACCTCGGCGAGAACCCGCGCCTCGGCCTCGCCGTCGTCGGCCGCCTGTGCAAGTTCTTCGACATGGAGGTCTCGCTGCGCGCCTCCGCCTACGGCGGCGTCCGCGCGATCCTCATCGTGCCGCGCGTGATGACCACCACCGAGCCCGGAGTCGGTGCCGCCCACGGCATCGGCGCCACCGGCGCGCCGGTGCCCGCGCTCGGTGCCGTCGAGGGCCCCAAGCGCCCGCCGAAGAGGCGTCGTCCCACCAGCCCCAAGATCCCCGCCGGGATCACCATGGAGGACGACGTACCCGAGGTCACGGAGTGGACGGCGGGCGGACTGCCGCAGCGCCGCAGCCGGATGAAGACCCCGCTGAGCCAGCGCTTCGCCGAGAAGGCGGAGGTCGAGCGGGCCGAGCGCGAGGGCAGGCCCACCGTCTGGTCGCAGCCCGGGCCCGAACCGAAGCCCGAACCCGAGATGGACCCCCAGCGCAAGAAGCTCATGGAGCGGCCGCTCGGCCAGGGGATCGAGGACTTCTGGAACGGCCTGCGCAAGGGCATGCCCGAGGGCGCCACCGGGCCCGAACTGACCGACTTCACAAGGCACCCGGAAAAGTACGTGCACCTGCTCAACGACTACGCGGACGAGCCCGTCGAGGGCACCACCGAGGCTGACGACGAGGGGGACCTCAAGTGATCCAGCAGCGAGGCAACATCGACTGGATGCTCAAGCAGCTCAACGACGGCGTGCCGGGCATCGAGATGATCGTGGTCCTCTCCGCGGACGGACTGCGCATCGCCCGTTACGGCGGCGATCCCGACGCCGCCGACCGGGTGGCCGCCGCCTGCGCGGGCGTACAGAGCCTGGCCGGTGCCATCATCAAGGAACTCCCCGGCGCCGGCGACATGCAGGTCGTCGTCTTCGAGATCGACGGCGGCTACTTCTACCTCATGAACGCCGGCGACAACGCCTATCTCGCCGTGCTCGCCGACGTGACCTGCGAGCCGGGCCGGATGAGCGGCATGATGCGCGACCTCGTCGTACGGATCGGCGCCCATCTCACCAGTCCGCCCCGGCGGAACGGGCAGACCGTATGACTCCTCCACGACGCAAACGGCGCGAGCCGAAGCCTCCGCCGCCCCCGCCGCCCCCCGCGCCGAAACCGGACGACGCGGAGGCCGAGCCCAAGAACCCCGAACGGCTGTACACCGTCGCCGGATCCGAGGACGGCGCACGCGCCGAACTCGACCTGGTGACCTTGATCGTGGCGCGCGACACTCCCCAGCCGGTCGCCTCACCGGAGCAGGGCGCGGTGCTGCGGCTGTGCGCCAACCCCCTGTCCGTGGCCGAGCTGTCGGCCTACCTGAACCTGCCGTTCAGCGCGATGACCGTCCTGATCACCGAGCTGATCACGGCCGAACTGGTACAGGTACGCGCCCCGATCGTCCGTCAGGTCGTACCCGACCGTTCACTCCTCGAAGCGGTGATGCATGGACTTCAAAGGCTCTGACACCATCCCCGGCCCGCGCACCGAGGATCATCTGCCGCACACGGCCCAGGCCGCGGTGAAGATCGTGATCGTGGGCGGCTTCGGTGTCGGCAAGACCACCATGGTCGGCTCCGTCAGCGACATCAGGCCGCTGACCACCGAGGAGACCATGACCCAGGCCGGTATCGGCGTGGACGACAACTACGGGTCCGAATCCAAGACCGCCACCACCGTGGCCATGGACTTCGGCCGCATCAGCATCACCGACAAGCTGGTGCTCTACCTCTTCGGCACCCCCGGCCAGGAGCGCTTCTGGTTCCTGTGGAACGGCCTGTTCGAAGGCGCGCTCGGCGCCGTCGTCCTCGTCGACACCCGGCGCCTGGAAGTCAGCTTCGACGTCATGGGCCGGCTGGAGGAACGCGGCGTCCCCTTCGTCGTCGCCGTCAACTCCTTCCCCGACGCTCCCCGTTACCCCCTCGAGGAACTGCGCACCGCGCTCGACCTGACCCCGGAGATCCCGATCATCGAGTGCGACGTACGCCGCCGGGCCTCCAGCAAGGACGTCCTGATGACCCTGACGCGCTTCCTGCACTCGATCGCCCTGACCGGCGCCCTCACCTGACCCGCAGCCGACCGTCCACCCCCACATCCGTTTTCGTTCCGGAGCGACCCCGTGACGTCTGAACCCACGTCCCTGACCAACACCGACCCCACCCCCTTCCCGCCGCCGGGCTGCCCCGCGCACGGCCTCGGCCCCGGCGGGCTGCGCCGGCTCTACGGCCCCGACGCGCAGGACCTGGGCGACCTCTACGAGCGGCTGCGCGAACAGCACGGCTCCGTGGCGCCCGTGCTGCTCCACGACGACGTGCCCATGTGGGTGGTCCTCGGCCACGCCGAGAACCTGCACATGGTGCGCAGCCCCTCCCTGTACACCCGTGACAGCCGGATCTGGAGCCCGCTGGCCGACGGCATGGTCAAGCCCGACCACCCGCTCATGCCGCACATCGCCTGGCAGCCGATCTGCTCGCACGCGGAGGGCGACGAGCACCAGCGGCTGCGCGCGGCGGTCACCGCCGCCATCGCCACCATCGACCACCGGAGCATGCGCCGCCACATCGGCCGCTACACCCAGGGCCTGGTCAACAGCTTCTGCGAGCGCGGCCGGGCCGACCTGGTCTCCCAGTTCGCCGAGCACCTGCCGATGGCCGTCATGTGCGAGATCCTCGGCATGCCGGAGGAGTACAACGACCGGATGGTGCAGGCCGCCCGGGACGCCCTGAAGGGCACCGAGACCGCCATCCAGAGCCACGCCTACGTCATGGACGCGCTCAGCCGGCTCACCACCCGGCGCCGCGCCCGGCCCGAGGACGACTTCACCAGCCACCTCGTCACCCACCCGGCCGGACTCACCGACGACGAGGTCCGCGAACACCTGCGGCTCGTCCTCTTCGCGGCCTACGAGGCCACCGCGAACCTCCTCGCCAACGCGCTGCGCATGGTCCTCACCGAGCCCGGCTTCCGTGCCCAGCTCAGCGGCGGCCAGATGACCGTGCCGGAGGCGATCGAGCAGTCCCTGTGGGACGAGCCGCCGTTCAGCACCGTCCTCGGCTACTACGCCAAGCAGGACACCGAGCTCGGCGGGCAGCGCATCCGCAAGGGCGACGGCCTGCTCTTCGCGCCCGCGCCGGGCAACCTCGACCCGCGCATCCGCCCGGACCTGTCCGCGAGCATGCAGGGCAACCGTTCCCACCTCGCCTTCGGCGGCGGCCCGCACGAGTGCCCCGGCCAGGACATCGGCCGTGCCATCGCCGACGTCGGCGTCGACGCGCTGCTGATGCGGCTGCCCGACGTCCAGCTCGACTGCGCGGAGGAGGAGTTGCGCTGGCGTTCGTCCATCGCCTCCCGGCACCTGGTGTCCCTGCCCGTGCGCTTCGAGCCGAAGCCGCAGCAGGACGTCGACGGCCCGCCCCGGCCCCTGGCCATCCCGCCGCAGCAGCCTTCGCCACTCGAGCCGCGTACCACCGCCCCCAGCCCCGCGGTGCCCGAGCCCTACCGTCCGGCACCGGCACCGGCGGCGCGCCCGCGGGGCGTCTGGCGGCGGTTGCTCAACTGGTGGCGCGGGGAGTGACCCGGCCGCGGTGAGTGCCGCGATGTGCCGCCGGCCGTCTGCGGCTGCGTTGTGGCTGGTCGCTCCCCCAGGTTCGCGACCCCGCCGGAACCCGGGGGCTCCGTCCGCGGCGGAGCCGCAGACCGACAGGGCCCCGCGCCCCTCGGGGCGCGCTCAGCCCCGGTCCGCCCAGCTGTCGTGCGACTCCCAGCTCCGGAGCACGCGCCCGCTGACGAACGCGTGCTCCCTGCCGGTGACCGGGTCGGTGAACTCCAGCCTCCGCGCGAGCAGTTGCAGCGGGCGGCGGAAGTCACCGGCCGGCACCGGGGCGGTCACCTCCGGGTACAGCGGATCGCCGAGGATGGGCACGCCGAGCGCGTTCAGATGCACCCGCAGCTGATGGGTCTGCCCGGTCGCCGGGACGAGCCGGTACCGGGCGAGCCCGCCCCGGTGCCCGGCGAGCTCCACACGTGTCTCCGCGTTCGGCTCGCCCTCGACCTCCCGGGCCGCCAGCACCCCGCGCTCCTTGACGATCCGGCTGCGCACGGTCCGGGGCAGGACCAGCGAGGGGTCGTACGGGGCGACCGCCTCGTACTCCTTGTGCACCCGCCGGTCCCGGAACAGCGTCTGGTACGCGCCGCGCTCCTCGGGGCGCACGGTGAACAGCACCAGCCCGGCCGTGAGCCGGTCCAGCCGGTGCGCGGCGGTCAGCGCCGGTATGTCCAGCCGGCGGCGCAGCCGGGCCAGCGCGGTCTCGGCCACATGGGTGCCGCGCGGGGTCGTCGCGAGAAAGTGCGGCTTGTCGGCCACGACGATGTGGTCGTCCCGGTACACCACCTCCACCGGGAAGGGCACCGGTACCTCGGGGGGCAGCTCGCGGTGGAACCACACGAACATCCCCGGCCGGTACGGCGCGTCCGGTGCCACCGCCCGCCCGTCGGCGCCCACGACCCGCCCCGCGTCGAACAGCGACTCGACCGTCCCGGGCCCTGCCCCCGTCAGCCGCGCCACCAGATGCTCCCGCACGGTGGCCCACGTCCCGTCGTGCGGCAGCCGCACCCGCACCGGGTCGACACCGTCGATCTGGGGGAGCGGGGCGGGCGGGGGCGGGGTACGGCGTCTCATCGGGGTCAAGGGTACGAGGCGGAAACCAGGTGCGCCGACGGTTCCGCGGCCGTCAGGATGTGGATCATGCCCTTTCTCACCAGTCCGGTGCTGACCTCCGGAAGCCTCGCCCGTATCCCGCAGCCCACCCTGGCGACCGGTGACGGCCTGCTCCTGCGCCCGTGGCGGGCCGGGGACGCGCCCGCCGTGTACGCGGCCATGCAGGACCCGGTCATGCAGCAGTGGCACATCAGGGCCGCCGACTCCGTGGAGGAGGTCGCCGGCTGGATCGAGCAGTGGCGGACCTCCTGGGAGGCGGAGGGCTACGCCCCGTGGGCCGTCGTCGACGAGACGACGGACGAGCTGGTGGGACGGATGTCGCTTCGTCAGATCGTGCTCGAGGACGGGTGTGCCGAGATCGCGTACTGGACCACGGCACAGGCCCGCGGCCGGGGTGTGGCGGCCCGCGCGGCGACCGCACTGTCCCGGTGGGCCCTGGACGAGATCGGCTTCCACCGCCTGGAACTCCTGCACGCCACCGCCAACCAGGCCTCCTGCCGCGTCGCCGGCAAGGCCGGCTTCGCCCTGGAGGGCACCAAGCGCAGCGCCCTCCTCCACCAGGACGGCTGGCACGACATGCACCTTCACGCACGCGTGCGCGGCGACTGAGCACCGGCCGTGGCCGGTCGGTGTGAAGATGTGGTCCATGCCCGCCTATGATCTCGCGAACCGGCTCGTCGTCGGTGTCGCCTCCAGTGCCCTGTTCGATCTGCGGGAGTCGGACGCGGTCTTCCGCGAGCAGGGTGAGGAGGCCTACCGGGCGTATCAGGAGGAGAACCGCGACACCACACTCCGGCCGGGCGTCGCCTTCGCCTTCATCCGTCGGCTGCTGTCGCTGAACGACCTGGGCGAGCCGGGAGATCCGCTGGTCGAGGTCATCATCCTGTCCCGCAACGACCCGGACACCGGTCTGCGGGTCATGCGGTCGATCCAGACCCACGGGCTGGCGATCAGCCGGGCCGTCTTCATGCAGGGCCGGTCCCCGTACAAGTTCATGCCCGCGCTGAACATGTCCCTGTTCCTGTCGGCGAACGGCGACGACGTGCGGGAGGCCGTCGCCGCCGGACTGCCCGCGGGGCATGTGCTCGGAGCGGCCTACCCGGACGACCCCGCCGACCGGGAGCTGCGGATCGCGTTCGACTTCGACGGGGTGCTCGCCAGTGACGCCGCCGAGCAGGTGTACCAGGCCGACGGACTGGAGGAGTTCCGCGCACACGAGGCCCGTAACGCGGCGACCCCGCACGACCCCGGGCCGCTGCGGGACTTCCTGGCCGGGGTGAACCGGATACAGCGCCGGGAGGAGGAGCGGCGCACGAGCGACCCGGGTTACGCGGTCCGGGTCCACGTCTCCATCGTGACCGCGCGCAACGCCCCCGCCCACGAGCGTGCCGTCAACAGCCTCAAGCAGTGGGGCGTGCGGGTCAACGACGCCTTCTTCCTCGGCGGGATCGACAAGGGCGCGGTCATGAAGGTGCTGGACCCGCACATCTTCTTCGACGACCAGGTGACGCACCTGCGCAGCACGTCCCGGACCACGCCCAGCGTGCACATCCCGTTCGGCAAGATCAACGAGGTGCCGTCCTGAGCGGTGGTCAGGCCGCCGCCACGCCGCTCTCCTGCTCGGCCTCGACGCGGGCGTTCCACTCCCGCTTGGAGGCCTGCCAGCCGTCCTCGTTGTGTCCCAGGCGCCAGTAGCCGGAGATCGACAGGTCCTCGCGCGGGATGTCCCGCTCGACCCGCAGCAGCCGGCGCAGCTCCTTCACGAAGCCCGCCTCACCGTGCACGAACGCGTGCACCCGGCCCTCGGGGAACTCCAGCGCACGGACGGCCTCGACCAGCGCCTCGCCGACCGGCCGGTCCCCCCGGTGCAGCCAGACGACCTCCACCCCGGAGTCGATCTTCTGCTCCTCGCCGGGGCCGGACACCTCCACGAAGGCGTGCGCGCGGGCACCGGCGGGCAGTGCCTCCAGGGACCGTGCGATCGCGGGCAGCGCGCTCTCGTCGCCGGCGAGCAGATGCCAGTCGGCGGCCGGGTCGGGGGCGTAGGCGCCGCCGGGTCCCATGAAGCGCACGGTCTCACCCGGCTGCACCCGGGTGGCCCACGGGCCGGCCAGGCCCTCGTCGCCGTGGACGACGAAGTCCAGGGTCAGCTCCCGGTGTTCGGGATCCCAGGCGCGCACGGTGTAGGTCCGGGTCACCGGCCACTGCTCCCGCGGGAACTCGGCACGGATCCGCTCCAGGTCGAAGGGTTCCGGGTAGGTCACGCCGTCGGGGCCGAAGAGCAGCTTGACGTAGTGGTCGGTGCAGGTGTCCGCCGTGAAGTCGGCCAGGCCCTCGCCGCCGAGCACCACCCGCTGCATGTGCGGGGTCAGTCGCTCGGTGCGGATCACATGGGCGATGCGGGCCTTACGCGGCTTTCGTCCCGGACGCTCTGCCATCACGACCTCCTGCGAATTGGTTAGGTTTACCTAAGTTAGCATCTCCCTCGGGGCCAACACCTCTTCCATGAGCGCGGGATGGAGGCACTTTGCCGGAATATTCCGCGCCGGATCACTCGGCCAGCGTGGTCAGCAGCCGCTGCAGCGAACCGCCGAGCCCCCAGCGCCCGGCCAGTCGCTCCAACGCCGCCGCATCGCGCGGGGCGTGCGGCAGGGCCGTGCCGACGTCCGGCAGCGGGACGTCGTCGGCCACCCGCACCACCTTCGGCGCGACCGCCACATACGGCCGGGCCTCGGTGAGCCGCTTGCGCTGCGACGGCGTGAGCTTCGCCCGCGGGTCGTCGACCGCCGCCATGATCCCGGCCAGGTCGCCGAACTCGGCCAGCAGCTTGGCGGCCGTCTTCTCGCCGATCCCGGCCACGCCCGGCAGGCCGTCGCTCGGGTCGCCGCGCAGCAGCGCGAGGTCCGCGTACCCGCGCCCGTCGACGCCATACTTCTCGCGCAGCACCGCCTCGTCGGTCAGCTGCAGCGTGCCCACGCCCTTCAGCGGGTACAGCACCCGGATCCCGCGCGCGTCGTCCACCAGCTGGTACAGATCGCGGTCGCCGGTGACGATGTCCACCGGCCCCTCGGCGCGCGCCGTGAAGGTGCCGATCACGTCGTCCGCCTCGTACCCCGCGACGCCGACCCGCGCGATGCCGAGCGCGTCCAGCACGTCCTCGATGACCGGCACCTGCGGGGAGAGGGTGTCCGGCACCTCCTCCTCGTCCGGTGCGCCCACGTGCTCCTCGGCGACCCGGTGCGCCTTGTAGGTGGGGATGAGGTCCACCCGCCACTGCGGCCGCCAGTCGGCGTCCATGCAGGCCACCAGGTGCTCCGGCCGGTGGTCCCTGACCAGCCGGTCGATGAAGTCCAGCAGGCCGCGCACGGCGTTCACGGGCGTGCCGTCCGGGGCCTTCACGGAGTCCGGGACGCCGAAGTAGGCGCGGAAGTACAGCGAAGCGGTGTCGAGGAGCATGAGTCGTCCGGTCACGCTCGCATCATGCCGTACGGCACTGACACCCACTTCCCGCCGCCGGAACGCGTTGCGTGCTGCGCATCGCCGTGAGTCCGGCCACGTGTGGGTTTACCTCCGCTTGACCTGGGGAGGCGCGGCCCCTGTTCTGACCGCAGAGACGTGAGGTACGCGTGCAATCGAGGCTTGAGGCCGATCACCTGTTCAAGGTGTTCGGCAGACGACCGGACGACGGGGTGGAGCGCCTGCGGCGGGGCGCCGACCGGAAGGAGCTGCGCGCCGACGGCACCACCGCCGCCGTGATCGACGCCTCGTTCCGCGTCGAGGCCGGTGAGATCTTCGTCGTCATGGGCCTGTCGGGCTCCGGCAAGTCCACCCTGCTGCGCATGCTCAACGGCCTGCTGGAGCCGACCGCGGGCAGCGTCCGCTTCGACGGCCAGGACCTGACCGCGCTCACCGCCCGCGCCCTGCGCGAACTGCGCTCGAAGAAGATCAGCATGGTCTTCCAGCACTTCGCGCTGTTCCCGCACCGCAGCGTCCGCGACAACGCCGCCTACGGCCTGGAAGTGCAGGGCGTGCCCCGCGCCGAGCGCGAACGCCGCGCCGACGAGGCGCTCGCCCTGTGCGGCCTGGCCGGCTGGGAGAAGTCCTGGCCCGACGAGCTGTCCGGCGGCATGCAGCAGCGCGTCGGCCTCGCCCGCGCCCTCGCCACCGACGCCGACCTGCTCCTCATGGACGAGTCCTTCAGCGCCCTGGACCCGCTGATCCGCCGCGACATGCAGGACCAGCTGCTCGAACTGCAGAAGACCCTGAAGAAGACCATCGTCTTCATCACCCACGACCTCAACGAGGCCATGCGCCTGGGCGACCGCATCGCCGTCATGCGCGACGGCCGCATCGTGCAGACCGGCACCGCCGAGGACATCCTGCTGCGCCCCGCGAACGACTACGTCGCCTCCTTCATCCAGGACGTCGACCGCTCCCGCGTGCTGACGGCCGGCGCCCTCATGGACACCTCGGTGACCGGTGACGCCCCGCTGTGCGGCTGCGAGACCGCGACCCCTGAGACGCCGTTCGCGCAGCTGTGCGCGATCAGCGCCCGGCTGTCCCACCGCGTCTGCGTCGTGGACGGGGCCAACCGGGTCGTCGGTGTCGTGCCGAGGCAGCGGCTGCTCGGCTTCCTCGGCGACGAGACGGCTGCTCCCGCCCCCTGTGACAACCCGGACGGGAAGGTGACCAGCCGTGCCTAGGATCCATCTCGGCGACTGGGTCGACTCCGGCGTCAAGTGGCTGCTGGACCACTTCTCCTGGCTCTTCGACGCCGTCAAGGCGGTCATGGAGAGCATGTACGACGGCATCGACGCCGTGCTCGGCGCGCCCCAGCCGCTGCTGATGGCCGGCATCCTCGCCGTCCTCGCCTGGTGGCTGCGCGGCCTCACCGCCGGCGTCCTCGCCTTCGCCGGGTTCGCGCTGGTCGACTCGCTCGCCCTGTGGGACGAGGCCATGTCCACGCTCTCCCTGGTCCTCGTGGCCACCGTCATCGCGCTGGTGATCTCCGTCCCGCTGGGCATCTGGGCGGCCCGCTCCAAGGCGGTCAGCGCGACCGTACGGCCCGTCCTGGACCTGCTGCAGACCATGCCGTCGATGGTCCTGCTGATCCCGGCCATGCTGTTCTTCGGCCTCGGCACCGCCCCCGGTGTCGTCGCCACCCTGATCTTCGCGCTCGCCCCCGGCGTCCGCATGACCGAGCTGGGCATCCGCCAGGTCGACGCCGAACTGGTCGAGGCCGCCGAGGCGTTCGGCACCACTCCGCGCAACATCCTCTGGCGCGTCCAGCTGCCGCTCGCCCTGCCGACCATCATGGCCGGCGTCAACCAGGTGATCATGCTGGGCCTGTCCATGGTCGTCATCGCCGGCATGGTCGGCACCGGCGGCCTCGGCGGCGCCGTCAACGAGGCCATCGGCCAGCTCGACATCGGCTACGGCTTCGAGGCCGGCGTCGGCATCGTCGTGCTCGCCATCTACCTCGACCGGATCACCGGCGCGCTCGGCACCCAGCTCTCCCCGCTGGGCCGCAGGGCCGCCGCCAAGGCCCGCCCGCGCCCGTGGTCGTACCGCCCGCGCCCGGCCGTCGCGGTCGTCGGGGTGGTCGTGCTCGCCCTGGTCGCGGGCGGGATGACCGTCTTCGGCCCCTCCGCCGGAACCTCCGAGGCCTCCGGACCGGACGTCGGCAAGGGCAAGGAGATCAAGATCGGCTACATCCCCTGGGACGAGGGCATCGCCTCCACCTTCCTGTGGAAGGAGATCCTGGAGGAACGCGGCTTCAAGGTCACCACCACCCAGTACACGGCCGGCCCCCTCTACACCGGCCTCGCCACCGGCCAGCTCGACTTCCAGACCGACTCCTGGCTGCCCACCACCCACGCCGAGTACTGGAAGAAGTACGGCAAGCGGCTCGACGACCTCGGCAAGTGGTACGGCCCCACCTCCCTGGAGCTGACCGTCCCCTCCTATGTCAAGGACGTGAACTCCCTGGCGGACCTCAAGGACCACGCCTCCGAGTTCGGCGGGAAGATCGTCGGCATCGAGCCCAGCGCCGGCATGATGGGCCTGCTGAAGACCAAGGTCCTCAAGGAGTACGGCCTCGAGGGCGACTACGACGTGATCGACGGCTCCACGTCGGCCATGCTCTCCGAGCTGAGGCGCGCCTCCGCCAGGAAGCAGCCGGTCGTCGTCACCCTCTGGTCCCCGCACTGGGCCTACAGCGACTACGACCTGAAGAAACTCAAGGACCCCCGGGGCGCCTGGGGCAAGGGCGACGGCGTGCACACCCTGGCCCGCAAGGGCTTCGCCGACGCCAATCCGCGGGTCGGCCGCTGGCTGAAGGACTTCTCCATGACCGAGAAGCAGCTCACCGGCCTGGAGTCGCAGATCCAGAAGGCAGGCAAGGGCAAGGAGCAGGACGCCGTCCGCGACTGGCTCCGCGAGAACCCCGGCCTGGTCGACAAGTGGGCCCCGGTCGCCAAGAAGGACCCCCGCAGTCGGGCGGCCGGGTGACCTGACCGGCCCGGACCGCCCGCGAGGGGCGGGCGCCGCCGTACGCCACCGCGCGTCCGGCGCGCCCGCCCCTCGCGGTGTCCGTGGGCTACGACAAGAATCCGGCCAATCACTGTGTGTCATGACCGTTGGCCTGTGCGAAACCGCACGGCCCAGCTGGTCGGCATATTCACCCCCTCTGGGTACTCAGTACCAAGGGATCCCGAGGCCCCGTCACCGTGGCGCGAACCGTGAGGGTGAGGGCTTCGCGGCATGTCGGGGATGTGACAGGGGCGTGAAACGGTTTGCCGAACATGCGTAGGGTGCAGAGAAGTCATCAGAGAGGGTCCGCCCCGACCCGGGCACCCGGACAGCGGCACGACGAGCGAGGGAGGGAGCCGGAGCGATGGGCGACCACAAAGAGCAGCCCGTGCGGGTGGGCGCGGCCGTCCGGCGGCGCCGCCGGGCCCTGGAACTGACCCTCGCCGTCGTGGCCGAGCGCACCGGTCTGTCGGTGCCGTTCCTCAGCCAGGTCGAGAACGACCGGGCCCGTCCCAGCCGCACCTCACTGGAGAAGCTGGCCGACGCCCTGCGCACCACGGCCGTGGAACTCCTCGCCGCCGCCGACCCCGCGGCCAGCGTGGACGTCGTCCGCGCCGACCCGGCCGACCCGGACGACTTCGAGCCCCGCACCCGCTCCCTGGTGCGCGGCCACCATCAGCTGCACGCCTCCGAGTTCACCGGCGACCACGACGCCGGCCGCGAGTTCCAGCACCGCAACGACGAGCTGATGTACGTCGCCGACGGCGCGGTGGAGATAGAGGCCGAGGGGCGCGCGTACCGCCTCGGCCGCGGCGACACGTTGTACCTGACCGGTGGGGTACGGCATCGCTGGCGGGCGACGGTGCCGGACACGCGGGTGATCGTGGTGGCGGTGGCGGAACACATCGAGGCCGTTCAGGATCGGTCGCGTTAGGTCGTCGGTCGTCCGGAGATGTCGTCGTGGCTGGTCGCTCGCCCGAGTTCTCGGCTCCGCTCGAACCCGGGGGGACTCCCGTCGCGGCGGCAGCCGCACAGCGGACACAGCGCCGCGCCCCTTCGGTGAAGCGGATCGTGTCCTTGGTCCCCTCGCTGACGGAGGCTGTGGCACTGACGCTCCCCGGAGCCCTCGTGGGCGCCACCGACTGGTGCACCCGTCCGGGGGACCTGGACGTGACCCGGATCGGCGGGACCAAGAACCCGCAGCTCGACCGCGTCCTCGCCCTCGCCCCCGACCTGGTGATCGCCAACGAGGAGGAGAACCGCGCCCCCGACCTGGACGCCCTGCGCGCCGCCGGGTGTGACGTGCTGGTCACCGAGGTACGGAGCGTGTCGCAGGCGTTCGCCGAACTGGAACGGGTGCTCACGGCGTGCGGCGCGCCGGGCCGTCCGCGCTGGCTGGCGGAGTCCGAGGCGGCCTGGGCCTCCCTGCCCCGGCCCCCGGCCCGTACCACCGCCGTCGTACCGATCTGGCGACGGCCCTGGATGGTCCTCGGCCGGGACACCTTCGCCGGTGACGTCCTGACCCGGCTCGGCGTCGACCATCTCTACGCCGGCCACCCCGGGCGCTACCCCCGTGTGCCGCTGGAGGAGCTGCGCGCGGCGGCCCCGGACGTGGTGGTCCTGCCCGACGAGCCCTACCGCTTCACCGCCGACGACGGCCCGGAGGCCTTTCCCGGGCTGCCCTGCGCCCTGGTCAGCGGGCGGCACCTGACCTGGTACGGCCCGTCCCTGGCGGAGGCGCCGCGGGTGCTGGCCGGGGCGCTGCGAGCAGCTCGCCGCTGAGCAGGCCGCGCACGGTGCCGGCGGCGGCCGCCGACCAGGCGACCGTGAGGACGGCGTACAGCCCGACGGCCAGCCCGTCGTAGACCGCGAGACCGGTGCGCCGGGCGAGGACCGCGGCGCCGGTGACACACGTGCCCACCGGGAAGGTGAACGCCCACCAGGTCATCGCGAACCCCATGCCGTGCCGGCGGGCCCGCGCCACGTGCGCGGTCGCCAACGCCAGCCACAGCAGCGCGAACCCCATGACCGGCACCCCGTACAGCACGGCGAAGACGCCGAGGCCCCGGTCGTACGGGGCCGGTACGACCCCGGGAGCCGCGTCCGCGATCCGGCCGACCGCGGTGGTGGACTGCCCGAGCGGGCCCAGGACCAGGAACAGGGTCGGGGTGAGCGCGAGCGGCAGCGGGCCGGAGGTGACCAGCCGGGCGAAGACCAGCGGCAGCATCAGCAGCGTCGCGAACAGGCTCAGCCCGAACAGCGCGAAGCAGGCCAGCAGCAGGGTCTCGCGGGGCCGGCCCGGTGGCAGGTACGGCACCAGCAGCGGGCCGAGCGCGGCCGACACCATGGGCGCGACCAGCGGCAACAGCCACACCGGGGTCGCCTGTGCGGGCTGGACACGATGCCGTACGGCCATCAGGTACGGCACGGCCACGGCAGCCGTGAGCCCGACCGCCGTACCCGTGGTGAACAGCACGGTGTCCAGGGCGACGGCCGTGCCGGTGCCGAGCAGGCCCCGCCCGGCCGTCAGGGCGCCGCCGCCGACCGACAGCAGGGCCATGGACAGACAGCCGTAGAAGGGAGCCATGGCCGGGTCGAGGAGATCGGCGCGGGCCTGGTCGCGGTGGTGGGTCCAGTGCAGGGCCCGGACCGCCAGCAGGGCCACGAGCATGACCAGGGACAGCGCCCAGGCGCCCTCGAGGACATCGCGCAGTCCTTCATCGTGGGCGGGCAGCGCGACGCCGGCCGAGCCGAGGACGGCGGTGCCCATGACGCAGGCGTACCAGTTGGGGCCGAGACGGCGGACCCGGGCGGCGCGGGGGGCGGGGGTGACGGAAAGGTGCGGGGCTACGGTGACCACACCTCCACGGTCGCCCTGCCGCCCGCCCCTGACCAGGAGGTTCCGGCCTATGGGGGCATAAGCTGGTCTTATGAGTGAGGAGCAGGGGTCCCGAGAGCGCACGCAGTCACTGGCCCACCGGGTGCCGGACCTGGCCGCACTGGAGCTGCTGCTGGCGGTGGCGCGGCTGGGGAGCCTCGGGGCGGCGGCGCGCGAGGTCGGCATCACCCAGCCCGCCGCCAGCAGCCGGATCCGCTCCATGGAACGGCAGCTGGGCGTGGCCCTGGTCGACCGCTCGCCGCGCGGCTCCCGGCTCACGGACGCCGGTGCGCTGGTGACGGACTGGGCCCGCCGGGTCGTGGAGGCCGCGGCGGCCTTCGACGCGGGTGCGCGGGCGCTGCGCGACCGGCGGGACTCGCGTCTGAGGGTCGCGGCGAGCATGACCATCGCCGAGTACCTGCTGCCCGGCTGGCTCCTCGCGCTGCAGGCCCAGCGGCCCGACACGGCGGTGTCCCTCCTCGCCGGCAATTCGGCGAAGGTCGCGGAACTGCTGGAGTCCGGCGAGGCGGACCTCGGCTTCGTGGAGGGGCTGACGGTTCCGACGGGCCTGGACTCGGCGGTCATCGCCCACGACCGGCTGATCGTCGTCACCGCCCCCGGCCATCCGTGGGCCCGCCGCCGGCGTCCCCTGACGGCGCAGGAGCTGGCGGCCACCCCGCTGATCCTCCGTGAGCGCGGCTCCGGTACCCGCCAGGTCCTGGACGCGGCGCTCGGCGGCCTCGCCCGCCCCCTGATCGAGCTGTCCTCGACCACGGCGGTCAAGGCGTCGGCGGTCAGCGGTGCGGGCCCCTCGGTCCTCAGCGAGCTGGCGGTGGGGGAGGAGCTGTCGATGCGGCGCCTGGTCGGCATCCCGGTGGAAGGTGTCTGCCTGCGCCGCGAGTTGCGAGCGGTCTGGCCGACGGGGCACCGGCCGACGGGGCCCGCGCGGGAGTTGCTGTCGCTGACGCGGGGTTAGCGGAGGCCTCGCCTGCCCGTGCCGCCGCCGGCGCGCGACTGCCCGTAGCTGCGTGCCCGCCGCCGGGCGGCCCCGTGGGCGTCCCCGCGCCGCCGCCGGCTCCCGCCGCGGCCCCGACGCCCCCGTAAGGGAGCGCGGGGAACCGCGCGACCAGCCGCCGGGTACCGGACCCGGTGACGACGGCGCACTCCCCGCGGCGCCGAACCGAAATTCCGTGGCCAGGCCGCGCGGTGACCCAGCACCATGGCCGGCATGACTCTCACCGCCCCGCCCGCCGCAGGCGTCCGCGCCCCCTGGGAAGACCTGCCGGCCGCCGTCCGCGACGCCGTGGGCGAGATACTCGGCGCCCCGGTCGTACGGTCGCGGACGCAGCGTGGCGGTTTCTCGCCCGGCGTGGCCGCACGGGTGCGTACCGCCGCGGGCGGCACCGGCTTCGTCAAGGCGGTGAGCGCCGAGGCCAATGCGCACAGCCCCCGGCTGCACCGCCGCGAGGCACGCAACGCCGCCGCGCTCCCGGCCGCCGTACCCGCGCCCCGGCTGCTCGGGACGTACGACGACGGCACCTGGGTGGCTCTGGTCTTCGAGGAGGTGGCGGGGCGTCAGCCGCAGGTGCCCTGGCGGCCCGAGGAGTTGCGCCGGGTGCTCGACGCCGTGACCGTGCTCGCCCGCACCGGCACGCCGTGTCCCCTCGACGTCCCGTCCGTCGCCGAGGCCCTGGCCGAGGACTTCAGCGGCTGGCGCAGGCTCCTGGACGGTGCGGCCGGTGACGTGCGGGACCGGCTCGGTGCCTGGCCCGCCGCTCGTCTGCCCGACCTCGCCGCACTGGAAGCCCGCTGGGCCGAGGGCGCCTCGGGGGACACCCTGACCCATGGCGACCTGCGCGCGGACAACGTGCTGCTCACGGACGAGGGCGGCGTCGTCCTCGTCGACTGGCCGCACGCCCTGCGCGCCGCCCCCTGGTTCGACCTGCTCGTCCTGCTGCCGTGCGTGCGGGCGCAGGGCGGACCCGATCCCGAGGAGGTCTTCACCGCGCACCCGCTGGGCCGGGACGCCGACCCGGACGCCGTGACCGCCGCGCTGGCCGCCCTCACGGGGTACTTCCTGCGCAGCTCCCTGAATCCGCCGCCCCCGGGCCTGCCCACCCTGCGCCCCTTCCAGCGTGCCCAGGGCGACGCCGCCCTGGGGTGGCTCAGAAAGCGGCTGTGAAGCGGAGCGCCCCGAAGGTGCGCGGGGCCGTGCGTGATGTGCGGCTACCGCCGCGACGGGGGTCCCCCGGGGTCGAGCGGAGCCGAGGACCTGGGGAAGCGACCAGCCGGGACGGCGCCGCAGTCGACATGCGGCCGGGGTCCGGCCGCAGGGCAGCGCACCCGTGCGCCGCGTGTCCCGCGGCGCTGTTCCGCTCAGCCGGCGGCAGCGACCAGCGCCCGCATCACACGCAGGTCCTCGCCCATCTCGGGGTGCCACTGCACGCCGAGCACCCAGCCCCGGTCGGCCGGCAGCTCGACCGCCTCCACCGTGCCGTCCGCCGCGTAGGCGGAGGGCACCAGTCCCGTGCCCAGCCGGTCCACGGCCTGGTGGTGGTAGGTGGGCACGGTCGTCTCCTCCGGGACGATCCCGGCGTACCGGCTGCCCGGCACCGGCTTCACCGGGTGGCCGCCGAACACGCCGACCACGTCCGCGTGTCCCGCCAGGTGCTGCACCAGTGTCCCGCCGAGTGCCACGTTCAGCAGCTGCATGCCCCGGCAGACGCCCAGCAGCGGCGTCCCCGCGGCCAGGGCGGCCCCGATCAGGGCGAGTTCCCAGGCGTCGCGGGCCGGGGCGGGCGGGCCCGTGCGGGGGTCCCGCTCGGCACCGTACCGCGACGGGTCCACGTCCGGGCCGCCCGCGATCACCAGCCCGTCGAGCCGGGCCACCGCCGCCGCCGCCCGCTCGGGCGCGTCCGGCGGCAGCAGTGCGGCCAGTCCGCCCGCCCGCTGCACCAGCCGCGGGTAGGCGGCGGGCAGCAGGGCCGCCTCCAGTTCCCACACGCCCCAGCGGGCACCGGTCTCCAGATACGTGCTCACGCCGATCAACGGCTGTCCGGTCACGCCGCCCTCCCAGTCATCCAAAGGTGTCCACGGATACCTTTGCAGAGCGGGGTCATGTCAGGAAGCCCCGGAGCAGCGCCGCCGTGCCCGCGCAGTGCTCGCGCATCATCTCCCGCGCGCCGTCCGCGTCCCCGTCCAGCACCGCCTCCACCAGTGCGGTGTGCTGGCGCTGCGAGTGCTCCAGGTTGCGCACCAGCAGCGGGATGCAGTCGAGCAGGTCGTTGACGGTGGCCCGGACCGCCGCGTACTGCGCGGTCAGGGAGGGGGAGCCGCACAGCTCGGCCAGGGTCAGGTGCAGCAGGGTGTCCGCCCGGCGGTAGTCCGCCAGCGGGGCCTCGTGGGTGCGGTCCAGTGCCTCGCGCAGCCGGTCCGCCTGCTCCCCGGTCAGTCCGTGCGTCGCGCACAGCCCGGCCGCCCCCACCTCCAGGACCTCGCGGAACCGCAGGACGTCCTCGACGTCGACCTCGGCGATCCGGCGCCGCAGCTCGTCCTCGCCGCCGGCGTCCGTGCGCGGCAGCACGAACGTTCCGCCGTAGCGCCCGCGCCGTGCCTCCACCAGTCCCTGGTCCTGCAGGACCTTCAGCACCTCGCGCAGTGTCACCCGGCTGATCCCGAGCCGCTCCGCCAGCTCCCGCTCGGCCGGCAGCCGCTCCCCGCCCGGCACCAGGCCGAGCCGCACCACCTGGAGGATCTGCTCCAGCGCCTCCTCGAAGCCGTTGCCCGCCCGCACCGGCCGCAGCACCGGAGCGAGCCGGTCACCCACCCCCTGAGTGTCGCTCTCCCAGGACATCCGGCCGTACCCCCTTCCCAAGCAATGGTTCTGAGCAATACCTTATGGCTCCCGGCCCGGCCGAAAAAAGCGCGAAGGCGCCGAAGGAGGCTCTCCCGTGGCAGACCGCACACCCCCGCTCAGTGTCGAGGAACTGCACGCCCTCGTCGCGAGCGGTGAGATCGACACTGTCGTCCTGGCCTTCCCCGATATGCAAGGGCGCCTCCAGGGCAAGCGGTTCGCCGCCCGCTTCTTCCTCGACGAGGTCCTGCACCACGGCACCGAGGGCTGCAACTACCTCCTCGCCGTCGACACCGAGATGAACACCGTCGACGGCTACGCGATGTCCTCCTGGGACCGCGGCTACGGCGACTTCGCCATGCGCCCGGACCTCGCCACCCTGCGCCGCATCCCCTGGCACCCCGGCACCGCCCTGCTCGCGGCGGACCTCGCCTGGGCCGACGGCTCCCCGGTGGTCGCCGCCCCGCGCCAGATCCTGCGCCGCCAGCTGGACCGCCTCGCCGAACTCGGCTACACCGCCCAGGTCGGCACCGAGCTGGAGTTCATCGTCTTCAAGGACAGCTACGAGGAGGCGTGGGACGCGGGCTACCGGGGACTCACGCCCGCCAACCAGTACAACATCGACTACTCCATCCTCGGCACCGGCCGCATCGAGCCCCTGCTGCGCCGCCTGCGCAACGACATGGCGGGCGCCGGCCTCACCGTCGAGTCCGCCAAGGGCGAGTGCAACCCCGGCCAGCACGAGATCACCTTCCGTTACGACGAGGCCCTCGTCACCTGCGACCAGCACGCGCTGTACAAGACCGGCGCCAAGGAGATCGCCGCCCAGGAAGGCGTCTCGATCACCTTCATGGCCAAGTACAACGAGCGCGAGGGCAACTCCTGCCACATCCACCTCTCACTCGCCGACGCCGACGGCAACAACGCCATGGCGGGGGACGGCGAGGGCGGGATGTCCGAGGTCATGCGGCACTTCCTCGCCGGACAGCTCGCCGCCCTGCGCGACTTCTCGCTCCTCTACGCCCCGAACATCAACTCCTACAAGCGGTTCCAGCCGGGCTCCTTCGCCCCCACCGCCGTCGCCTGGGGCCACGACAACCGCACCTGCGCCCTGCGCGTGGTCGGCCACGGCCGCTCCCTGCGCTTCGAGAACCGCCTCCCCGGCGGCGACGTCAACCCCTACCTCGCCGTCGCGGGGCTGGTCGCGGCCGGCCTGTACGGCATCGAGCACAAACTCGAACTCCCCGAACCCTGTGCGGGCAACGCCTACGCCGCCGGTCTCGAGCACGTCCCGACCACCCTCCGGGAGGCCGCCGAACTCTGGGAGAACAGCGCCGTGGCCAAGGCCGCCTTCGGCGACGAGGTCGTGGCCCACTACCGCAACATGGCGCGCGTCGAACTGGACGCCTTCGACGCCGCGGTCACCGACTGGGAGCTGCGCCGCTCCTTCGAACGCCTGTGAAAGGTCACCACGTGTCCGACCCGCACGAGCTCGTCGTCCTCAACCCCGCCACCGAAGAGGTCGTCGCCACCGTCCCCGCCGCGACCGAGGAGGACGTGGCCGCCGCCGTCGTACGGGCCACGCGCGCCCAGACCGGATGGGCCGCCCTCGCCCCCGCCGACCGCGCCCGGCTGCTGCGCCGCTTCGCGGACGTGGTCGACGCCCACCTCGAGGAACTCGCCCAGCTGGAGGTCCGCGAGGCCGGCCACACCGTCGGCAACGCCCGCTGGGAGGCCGGCAACGCCCGTGACCTGCTGCTGTACGCGGCCGGCGGCGCCGAACGCCTCCTCGGCAAGCAGATCCCGGTGCCCGGCGGCTGGAACGTCACCTTCCAGGAACCCCTGGGGGTGGTGGGTGTGATCGCCCCCTGGAACTTCCCCATGCCGATCGCCGCCTGGGGCTCCTTCCCGGCGCTGGCTGCCGGCAACGCGGTCGTCCTCAAGCCCGCCGAGACCACCCCGCTCACCGCGCTCCGCCTCGCCGAACTCGCCCTTGAGGCGGGCCTGCCCGAGCACGTCCTCCAGGTGCTGCCCGGTCACGGCCACACCGCCGGACGCGCGCTGGTCGACCACCCCGACGTCGCCAAGATCGTGTTCACCGGCTCCACCCGCACCGGCCGCGAGGTCATGGAGCGCTGCGCGAGGCTCGTCAAGCCGGTCACCCTCGAACTGGGCGGCAAGAGCCCCAACGTCGTCTTCGCCGACGCCGACCTGAAGGCCGCCCTCGACCCCTTCTCCTTCCTGGACAACTCCGGCCAGGACTGCTGCGCCCGCACCCGCGTCCTCGTCCAGGAGACGGTGTTCGAGGAGGCCCGCGCGTTCCTCGCCGACGCCCTCGCCTCCGTCGTCGTGGGCGACCCGGCCGACGAGAAGACCCAGATGGGCCCGCTGATCTCCGGTCAGCAGCTGGAGCGCGTACGGTCGTACGTCCCCGAGGACGCCCCCGCCCTGCGCGGCAGCGCCCCCGACGGCCCGGGCTTCTGGTTCCCGCCGACGGTCCTGACGGAGGAGCGGCCGGACAGCCGGGCGGCCCGCGAGGAGATCTTCGGCCCCGTCGCCGTCCTCCTCCCCTTCACCGACGAACAGGACGCCATCCGCCTCGCCAACGACACCCCCTACGGCCTGTCCGGCTCCCTGTGGACCCGGGACCTCGGCCGCGCCCTGCGCGTCTCCCAGGCCGTCCGCGCGGGCAACCTGTCCGTGAACTCCCACTCCAGCGTCCGCTACTGGACCCCGTTCGGCGGCTACAAGCAGTCCGGCCTCGGCCGTGAACTCGGCCCCGACGCCCTGACCGCCTTCACCGAGACCAAGAACGTCTTCATCAGCAACGTCTCCCCCAGCACGGAGGGCTCCGCACAGTGACCGACAACAGTGTTTGCCGCCGCCTGGCCGGCCGTACCGCCGTCGTGACCGGAGCCGGCAGCGGCATCGGCCTCGCCACCGCCCGCCGGCTCGCCTCCGAAGGCGCCCACGTCGTCTGCGCGGACGTGGACGAGGCCCGCGGCAAGGCCGCTGCCGACGAGACCGGCGGACTCTTCGTGAAGGTCGACGTCACCGACCCCGAACAGGTGGAGGCGCTGTTCAAGACGGCGTACGACACCTACGGCAGCGTCGACATCGCCTTCAACAACGCCGGGATCTCCCCGCCCGACGACGACTCCATCCTGGAGACCGGCCTGGAGGCCTGGAAGCGGGTCCAGGAGGTCAACCTCACCTCGGTCTACCTGTGCTGCAAGGCCGCCATCCCCTACATGCGCCGCCAGGGCAAGGGGTCCATCATCAACACCGCGTCCTTCGTGGCGCGGATGGGCGCGGCGACGAGTCAGATCTCGTACACGGCCTCCAAGGGCGGCGTGCTGGCCATGTCCCGCGAGCTGGGCGTGCAGTTCGCCCGGGAGGGCATCCGCGTCAACGCCCTCTGCCCGGGCCCGGTCAACACCCCGCTCCTGCAGGAGCTGTTCGCCAAGGACCCCGAGCGGGCCGCCCGCCGCCTCGTGCACATCCCGGTCGGCCGGTTCGCCGAGGCCGAGGAGATCGCCGCCGCCGTCGCCTTCCTGGCCAGCGACGACTCCTCCTTCGTCAACGCCACCGACTTCCTGGTGGACGGCGGGATCGCGGGCGCGTACGTCACGCCCCTGTAGGACGCGCCCCGTCAGAGGAAGGTGTACCCCTCACCGCGGTAGGTGGGCACGGTCGCGGTGACCGTGTCCCCCTCGATCAGGTGCAGGGCGTCGAACCGCTCGCACAGCTCGCCCGCCTTGGCGTGCCGGAACCACACCTTGTCGCCGATGAGGAGGTCGTCGGCGGGCGAGCCGAGCAGCGGGGTCTGCACCTCGCCGGGACCTTCCTGCGGGTCGTAGGCCAGCCCCTCCGGCAGATACGGCACCGGAAGCCGGTCGGGGCCGGCGGCGCCGGAGGCCGGATAGCCACCGCCGAGCACGGTGACGACCCCGACCCCCGGCCGCCGTACGACGGGCTGGGCGAACAGGGCCGCCGGACGGCCGGTGAACGACGTGTAGTTGTCGAAGAGCCGGGGCACGTACAGCCCCGAACCGGCCGCTACCTCCGTCACGGCGTCCTCGGCGGCGGTGTGCTGCACACTTCCCGTGCCGCCGCCGTTGACGAACTCCAGGCCGGGGACGACGGCCCGTACCGCGCGCACGACCGCCGCCCGCCGCTCGGCCAGCTCACGGCGCGCGGCGGCCTGCATCAGCCGGATCGCCCGGGACCTGAACGGCCGCCCGGCCACCGCGTCCCCGACACCGGCGACGTGCCCCTCGTACGCCATGATCCCCACCAGCCGGAAGCCCGGCCGCCGGGCCACCGAGTGGGCCAGCTCGGCGAGTTGGGCGGGGGAGTGCAGCGGAGAGCGCCGCGCCCCGACCCGGATGCGACCGCCCAGCAGCTTCAGCGAGGTGTCCAACTCCAGGCAGACACGCACCACTTCACGTCCGCCGTCCCGGGCGGCGTCGATCAGGTCGAGGTGCGCGGGATCGTCCACCATCACGGTCACCGCACCGGCGAGCTTGGGATCGGCGGCCAGCTCCGCGAAGCCGGCCCGGTCGGCGGACGGATAGGCCAGCAGGACGTCGTCGAACCCGGACCGGGCGAGCCACAGCGACTCGGCCAGCGTGAACGACATGATGCCCTGGAAGCCGTCCCTGGCCAGGACTCGCTCCAGCAGGGCCCGGCAGCGCACGGACTTGCTGGCGACCCGGACCGGCTTGCCGGCGGCCCGGCGCACGAGATCGGCCGCGTTGGCGTCGAAGGCGTCCAGGTCCACGATGGCGCAAGGGGCGGGGAGATGGGCGGTGGCCCGGTCGTAACGGGCCCGGTCGGCGGGGCGCGCAGTCATGACGGAAGCCTGCCAGAAGGGATTACCGCAGGGTAGGGGGACGTTCCGGGCAGATGCCCCGGTGCCGCGGACTGGTTCTGATTCTGGCCCGGACAACCCGTAGAGTGACGCGCACGCACGGCGGAACGCGACCGGCCGCTTCACCTGAACCGGGATGCCGATCCGGCCGTACGGGTATGCGTGCCCGGGACGCAGCTTGCGCCGGGTGCGGCCGAGCAGCGCAGCGGCCCGCGTACGTGAGACGGCCCGGGCACGAGGAAACGGGGGGTGCATGAGCACGGAAGCGCGCCGCGCACCCATCCCCCCGCGCCCCTCCACCCCGCCGCGCCCGTCGACTCCGCCCGGCCGCCCGGCGGACACCGGCGCCGAACCGCTCGCACAGGACGCACACCGGCGCCCGCCGGCATCCGGCCCGGCTCCTGCCCACGCGACTCCCGTCCGCACGCCCGACCCGGCCCCGCCCGGGGACCCCGACGACGAGCCGTCGGTCTTCACCCCTCGCGCTCCCCGCCCGCCCGCCGCGGGCGATGGCGCGGCTTTCGCCGGGCGGTCGGGGGGCGACAGCTCGTCCTCCGGTGAAGACCTGGTGCGTGAGGGCCTGTCCTTCACAGGGGGTGGCCCCACGCGTGACGGCCGGGCGTCCGCCGCGGGGTTCGCGCGTCGTGGTTCGGCTTCTGCGGGGCGGTCGGGGGGCGACGGCTCGCTCTCCGACGGCGGTGTCGACGACCGGCCCTCCGCCGCCGGTACCGTGCGCGACGGCAGGCCGGCCGGCGGTGACTCCGGGCGTGGTGACCGGCCGGCCGGCGGGCGGGCCGTGCGTGAGGGGCGGCTGTCGGGTGGGGTCTCCGGGGGCGGGGCCGGCGCGCGTACCCGGTATCCGGTGGTGCCCGAGGTCGCCGAGACCGCGAGTCCGCCTCCGCCGCCCGCCTCGGCCCGGTTCCCCGACGCTCCGCCCCGCACGGGGCGTGCGGTCCCCGGCCCGGCGTCCCGGCGCCCGGGAGCGCCGGCGGAGACCTCCTCGGAGACGACCGCCCGGCTCCGCCCGGTCACCGCCGCGGAGACCACGACCCGGCTCCGGCCGGTCACCGAGTCCCCGGTGCCCCGCAGCACCGGCGCCGCCTCCGCGCCCGCCGCGCCGCAGCCCCGGGGCTCCGGCGGCTCGCCCGCGCCCGCCGCGCACGGCGGTGAGCGCCGTACCGCCGCCGCATCCGTCCCCCGTGGCCCCGCGGCGTCCGCCGGGCGCGCGCAGGCGGGCGCGTGGAGTCCCATGGCCCCCGCCCACCCCGTCGGACCGCCGACGCACACGGGCTCGGCCGGGCCCGACCCGGCGCTGGCCTGGAGCGCCGCGGCGGCCGCGCGCCCGGTCGTGTCGTTCGCGGAGCCCGAGGGCTTCGGCGAGCCCGCCCGGCACCGGGTGGGCTCCCGCACCCTCGCCGCTGCCGCCTGCCTCGTGCTCGGCCTCGGTCTCATCGGCGGTGCCGTGACCGGGAGCTGGCTCACCGGCGACGACGGGGACAACGCCTCCGGCGACCACTTCGCCACCGCCGGGACGCTCTGGCACAACGCGCCCGTGGACGAGCTCTTCCCGCTCACCGTCCAGGGCACGGGCGCCGGACCCGGCGGCGCCGACCGCACCTGGACCAGGATCGCCGTGGCCCCGGACGGCGGCTGCGCCCACGCCTTCGACCCGCTGCTGCAGAAGGTCCTCGCCCCCGTCGGCTGCCAGCGGCTGCTGCGGGCCACCTACACCGACGCCACCCAGAGCTACGTCACCACCGTCGGCCTGCTGTTCACCAAGGCCGACCCGGCCGCCATGTCCGCCCTGGCCCACCGTTTCCACACCGAGCGCCTGGACCGGCGCGCCGATCTGATGCCCCGCCCGTACCCGGCCAAGGGCACCCCCGCGGCGGCCTTCGGCGACAAGCAGCGCGCCTCCTGGACCATCTCCGTCCTCACCGACGCCCCCGTCGTCGCCTACGCCGTCTCCGGCTGGGCCGACGGCCGCCGCGTCGACGCGCCCCAGCCCGCCGCCGACGCCGTGAGCGCCGGTGCGACCACCGCACCGGCCCAGGCCGGTCTCGGCAACGAGGCCCAGGGCCTGGCCGACCGCGTCGGGCGGCGCCTGCGCCAGAGCATCGGCACGGCCACGGAGACACCCTCATGAGGCGATCGATATGCGGCCGCCGCCGCGTGGACCCGACCGGAGCGGCGGTGAGCCTGCTGCTCGCCGGCGCCCTCGCCCTGCTGCCGTCCACCGCCGCCCACGCCGACGGCATCCGCGCCCAGCAGTGGGCCCTGTCGGCGCTGAACCTGGACGAGGCCTGGCGCACCACCAAGGGCAGCGGCGTCACCGTCGCCGTCCTGGACACCGGCGTCGAGGCCGACCACCCCGACCTCGCCGGCAACGTCCTGCCCGCCAAGGACATGATCGGCTTCGGCGCCAGACAGGGCGACCGCGCGTGGGCCCGGCACGGCACGGCCATGGCCGGCATCATCGCCGGGCACGGACACGGCCCGGGCGGCACCGCCGGTGTCATGGGCGTCGCTCCCGAGGCGAAGATCCTGCCCGTGCGCGTGATCCTGGAGGACGGCGACCCCGCCCGGACCAAGGCCCGTACCGACCGCGGCAACGCCCTCGCCGACGGCATCCGCTGGGCCGCCGACCACGGCGCCGACGTCATCAACCTCTCCCTCGGTGACGACTCGAACTCCGCGCACCCCGAGCCGAGCGAGGACGAGGCCGTCCAGTACGCCCTGAAGAAGGGCGTGGTGGTCGTCGCCTCCGCGGGCAACGGCGGCGACAAGGGCGACCACGTCTCCTACCCGGCCGCCTACCCCGGTGTCATCGCCGCCACCGCCGTCGACCGCTTCGACACCCGCGCCTCCTTCTCGACCCGTCGCTGGTACGCGGCGGTCAGCGCCCCCGGTGTCAACGTGGTCATCGCCGACCCCGACCACAAGTACTACGAGGGCTGGGGCACCTCGGCCGCCTCCGCGTTCGTCTCCGGCGCCGCGGCCCTGATCAAGGCCGCCCACCCGGACCTGAGCCCGGCCCAGATCAAGACGCTCCTGGAGGACACCGCCCGGGACGCGCCGGTCGGCGGCCGGGACGACTCCCGCGGCTTCGGCATGATCGACCCGGCGGCGGCGCTGCGGGCGGCCGGGCGTCTGAAGCCGCGGAGCCTGCGTGCGGCGTCGTACGGCGAGAAGTACTTCGGCCCCGGCCCGGACGCCGCCGAGGCCGCCTCCTCGGCCTCCGACTGGGCGGGCCCGCTGGCCGGCGGTGCCGGCGGGGTCCTCCTGGTGGCGGGCGCGGTGCTGTGGCGGGGCCGCAGGCGGACGGCCTGACACCCCGGACCGTCCGGCCTCGGCGAGTACCTCGTCGGCACGTGCCGCATCGCCAGGTGCCGCACCGGCAAGTGCCGTACCGGCAAGTGGCGTGGAACCCGGATCACTTGCCGGTGAACGCCGACACCGCCGCCCGCGCCGCCGCCTCCACCAGCGCGATGCCCTCCGGCCGGCTCGCCGTGCCCTTCGACAGCACGGCCACCAGGTAGTCGGTGCCGTCCACCGTCACCCGCCCGATGCTGTTCACATCCCACAGCCCCGTCGTGCCGCGCGCCAGCCAGCCGTTCTTCAGCGCCCAGGAGCTGTTCTCCGCGGCGGCCGACACGCCCCACTGCTGGTCCGCCTCGACCGACTTCATCAACCCCTGCACATACGTCCGCGAGGCCGCGCTCAGCTCGGATTCCTCGCCGAACACCTGCCGCAGCAGCCGGAGTTGGTCGGCGGCCGTGGTCTGTGTCAGCCCCCACAGCCCGCCCTCGCCCCCGGAGGTCGAGGTCAGCCCGAAGCGCTTGTTCGCCGTGTCCAGGCCGTCCGCCCGTCCGATCGTGTGCCACAGCGCCGTCGCGGACGCGTTGTCGCTGTTCTCGATCATCTTCGTGGCGTACGCCTGCTCGGCCGCCGTCAGCCGCCGGCCCGCGTCCTGCGCCTGGAGCAGCAGCGTGGCCAGGATGTCGACCTTGACGATGCTCGCCGTGTCGAAGGCCCCGTCCCCGTACGCGGCGCTCTCCCCGGAGTCCACCGCCAGCACCGCCGCCGACACCCGCGCGCCCGCCGGCACCCTCACCCCCGTCATCGCCCTGCCCAGCAGCGCGTCCCGGTCCACCGCCGGCTCCGTCACGGATGCCTCCCTCCCCGCCCCGGCCGAGAGGGACCGGGGTCGCCGCCGACGATACGGCCGGCGTGCCCGTGCGCGCACGACGGCCACGGCGGGCTCCGGGGGACTCCATGGCCGCGATGCTCGGGGGCGGGCTGTGCGCCGCGTGGGACGGATGTGACAGGGGGGTCGAAGAACGCTGAGATCCCGGTGCAGGCTTCCGTGCGGCGGGCCGGTGACGTGCCTATAGGGTCGGTGACCGTGGCGAACAAGAACATTCCCGACCCCGGCTTCTCCGACGACGACGGCTCCGCCGACCCCCGGCTGAGCGCCGCGCTCGCCGCCTGGGCCGAGGACCGCAGCGCCGTCGGGCCCGTGCTCGAGGCGCTGAAGGGCGCCCGCCTGCTCGTCCCCGTCGTCGCCGTACTCGGCGAGGTCGAGGAGGACGAGAACGGGCTGCGCCGCGAGAAGACCAGCGACATGGCCGTACCCACCCTGAAGGCCGGCCACCGCACCGCCCTGCCCGCCTTCACCTGCACCGACTCCCTCGCCCGCTGGGACCCCGAGGCCCGCCCGGTCGCCGTGCCCCTGCACCAGGCGCTGCAGGCCGCCGCCCACGAGAAGGCCGACACGGTCGTGCTGGACCTCGCCGGACCGGTGCCGTTCGAGCTGACCGGCCCGGTGCTGCTCGCCCTCGCCGAGGGCCGTACCAGCACCGACCCGCTCGCCGACCCGGCCGTGATCGAAGCCGTCCGTACGGCGGTGGCGGCGGAGCCCGCCGTGCTGCGCGCGCATGTGGGGCCCGGACGGGCCGACGGCACCCTCGCCCTCGTCCTCGACCCGGCCGCGGCGCCCGCCGAGGCCGCCCGTGCGGTCGCCGAGCGCCTCGCCGCCGACGAAACACTGAGGGCCCGCCTGGTGCGCGGCCTCGACCTGGCACTGCTGCCGGCCGGGACCACGCCTCCGGGCGAGCCCCTGTACGTGAAGGAGTAGGTCAGCCGTAGACGGGGCCGGTGTACTTCTCGCCCGGCCCCTGGCCCGGCTCGTCCGGGACGACCGACGCCTCGCGGAACGCCAGCTGCAGCGACTTCAGGCCGTCGCGCAGCGGGGCCGCGTGGAAGGAGCTGATCTCGGTCGTGCTCGCGTCCAGCAGGCCGGCGAGCGCGGTGATCAGCTTGCGGGCCTCGTCCAGGTCCTTGTACTTCTCGCCCTCCTCGCTCAGCCCGAGCTTCACGGCGGCGGCGCTCATCAGGTTGACGGCGACCGTCACGATCACCTCGACGGCGGGGACCTCGGCGATGTCCCGGGTCATCGCGTCGAAGTCGGGGTTCTCAGGAGGGGTCTCACTCATGCCCCACACCATAGGCGGTACTCCGGCGAGGTCTCCGATTAGCCCTTCCCCGGCGGTCCTGCTAACCTTGTGTAACGACCGGCTGGACAGCCCTGTGAACAACAGAGCGTCCGGCCCACAAGTGGAGGCTCCGATCTCCCACCTGACCGTCCTCCGGGACGGCGGGTCACCCGGTCAGGCGGCCACCATCGTTCCGTACGGACGATGGAGTCGCCCGAGTTGCGCCCCGCGGTCACCGCGGCGGTGCTCCGGTTGTCATTGGAGCCCCGCCTGTGATCGTCCGGGGCATTTTTTGTGCGTCGGCGCGGTTAGGTCTTACGAACAAAGACGTTACGCGGCTGTCCGCCAGACCGTCGCGTGGTGCTACCGAGGAGGATCCATCAGCGCCGAGCCCCGCATCAACGACCGGATTCGCGTTCCCGAGGTGCGACTTGTCGGTCCCAGTGGTGAGCAGGTGGGCATCGTCCCGCTCGCGAAGGCACTGGAGCTTGCGCAGGAGTACGACCTGGACCTGGTCGAGGTCGCGGCGAACGCCCGTCCGCCCGTGTGCAAGCTCATGGACTACGGGAAGTTCAAGTACGAGTCGGCCATGAAGGCCCGTGAGGCGCGCAAGAACCAGGCGCACACGGTCATCAAGGAGATGAAGCTCCGGCCGAAGATCGACCCGCACGACTATGACACCAAGAAGGGTCACGTCGTCCGGTTCCTCAAGCAGGGCGACAAGGTCAAGATCACGATCATGTTCCGTGGTCGCGAGCAGTCCCGGCCCGAACTGGGCTACCGACTGCTGCAGCGCCTCGCGGAGGACGTCCAGGACCTCGGCTTCGTGGAGTCGAACCCGAAGCAGGACGGCCGGAACATGATCATGGTCCTCGGTCCGCACAAGAAGAAGACCGAGGCGATGGCCGAGGCCCGTCAGGCGCAGGAGGCCCGCAAGGCCGAAGCGAAGGCGAACCCCGGCCGGTCGCAGAACCCTGCCGAGGCCGAGGCGCCGTCCGAGGAGCCTGCCGAGGCGTGATCCCGGGGGACTCACGTCCCCGAGGATGTAACCGATAGAAGAACGACGCTCCACCGTGCCCGGTTTCGCGACCGGGCACCGGAGCGCCACCGACGAGGAGAGAACGGCGCTATGCCGAAGAACAAGTCGCACAGCGGTGCCAGCAAGCGCTTCAAGGTCACCGGCTCCGGCAAGGTGCTCCGCGAGCGCGCCGGCAAGCGCCACCTGCTCGAGAGGAAGTCGTCCCGCATCACGCGTCGCCTCACCGGCAACGCCGAGATGGCCCCGGGCGACGCCGCGAAGATCAAGAAGCTTCTCGGCAAGTGACGCGGCGGCGCTCTGAGCGCCGTGCGTCTGGACCGGGACCGAATCGATTCCGGGTCGTGTGAGTACCCCCACGACCCCGCTACAAGGAGTTAACAAGTGGCACGCGTCAAGCGGGCAGTCAACGCCCACAAGAAGCGCCGGGCGATCCTCGAGCAGGCCTCCGGCTACCGCGGTCAGCGTTCGCGCCTGTACCGCAAGGCCAAGGAGCAGGTCACCCACTCGCTGGTCTACAACTACAACGACCGCAAGAAGCGCAAGGGCGACTTCCGTCAGCTGTGGATCCAGCGCATCAACGCCGCTGCCCGCGCCAACGGCATCACCTACAACCGCTTCATCCAGGGTCTGAAGGCCGCGAACATCGAGGTCGACCGCAAGATCCTGGCCGAGCTGGCCGTCAACGACGCCGGCGCGTTCGCCGCGCTCGTCGAGGTCGCGCAGAAGGCGCTGCCGTCGGACGTCAACGCGCCCAAGGCTGCGTGACGCTGCGCCGGCCCTAGCCGCCGACGTTCACTGCAGGACCCGCAGGCTTTTATGGCTTGCGGGTCCTGTTGTTGAGGTGGGCTGTGGCGGTCGTTCGGCTGCGGGTCCGTCGTGGCTTGTCGCGCAGTCCCCGCGCCCCTGGGGGGTTGCAGTTGCGCAACCCCCGCCTCAGCCCGCGATCTCCTGAAAGTGAAGAGCAAGGATGCCCACCCCCGAGCTGATCTCCCCCCGCTCCTCCCGTGTCGCCGCCGCCCGTCGGCTGGCGAAGCGGAACTTCCGGGGCAAGGACCGGCTGTTTCTCGCGGAGGGGCCGCAGGCTGCGCGGGAGGCCGCCGGGCACCGGGGTGCGGACGGCACCCCCACCCTCGTCGAGCTGTTCGCCACCGTCGAGGCCGCAGAGCGGTACGCCGACATCATCGGGGAGGCGCGCAGCGCCGGCGCCCGGGTGCACCTCGCCTCCGAGGACGTCATCGCGGACATCTCCACCACCGTCACCCCGCAGGGCCTGGTCGGGCTCTGCCGTTTCCTGGACACACCGTTCGAGGAGATCCTCGCCGCCCGGCCGAAGCTGGTCGCCGTCCTCGCGCACGTCCGCGACCCCGGGAACGCCGGGACCGTGCTGCGGTGCGCCGACGCCGCCGGAGCCGAGGCCGTGATCCTCACCGACGCCTCCGTCGACCTGTACAACCCCAAGGCCGTGCGCGCCTCCGTCGGATCCCACTTCCATCTGCCCGTCGCCGTGGGCGTCCCCGTCGAGCGGGCCGTGGCAGGGCTGAAGAGCGCCGGTGTGCGGATCCTGGCCGCCGACGGCGCCGGAACCGACGATCTCGACGCCGAACTCGACAAGGGCAGCATGGGCGGACCCACCGCCTGGGTGTTCGGCAACGAGGCCTGGGGGCTCCCGGAGGAGACCCGCGCCCTCGCCGACGCCGTCGTCCGCGTCCCCATCCACGGAAAGGCCGAGAGCCTGAACCTCGCCACGGCCGCCGCCGTATGTCTCTACGCGTCGGCCCGTGCACAGCGCGCCTCCGGAGGCTGCCGCTCCGTCACCGACAGCTAGTAGGGTGACCAGCTCGGAGCCCTGCGCCGTCTGAGAGGTGGGGTACGCGGATGAGTGTGGCCGGCACGAGCACCGCGCCGGGGGGACGGGATGCGCGGCGCACAGCCGTGCCCCGGCAGGGCGGTTCCGCGGACCTCGACCCCGACCAGCTGCCCGACGGCCTCGTCGTCGCCGACGAGCACGGCCGCGTGGTCTGCTTCAACGCCGCCGCCGCCCGCATCACCGCCGTACCCGCCGCCGACGTCCTCGGGCAGCCCCTGGAGAAGGCGCTGCCCCTGGAGGACCTGGAGGGGCGCCGCTGGTGGCAGCTCACCGATCCCTACGGGGGGCTGGCGATCCGTACCCGGCAGCCGGAGCGCAACCTGCTGCTGCCCGGCGTGCGGGAAGTGCTCGTCTGCGCCCGCTACGTGCGCGCCGAGCCCCTCGGCCCCGTACAGCGCGTCGTCGTCTCGCTGCGGGACACCGAGGCCCGCCGCCGTACCGAGCGCAGCCACGCCGAGCTGATCGCGACGGTCGCCCACGAGCTGCGCTCGCCCCTGACCTCGGTGAAGGGCTTCACCGCGACGCTCCTCGCCAAGTGGGAACGCTTCACCGACGACCAGAAGCGGCTGATGCTGGAGACCGTCGACGCCGACGCCGACCGCGTGACCCGGCTCATCGCCGAGCTGCTCGACATCTCGCGGATCGACTCCGGGCGCCTGGAGGTACGCCGGCAGCCCGTCGACATCGGGGCCGCCGTCTCCCGGCACATCCAGGCGTACGTCGCCGCCGGCCAGCCCGCCGGCCGCTTCCTGCTGCGCATCGAACAGCCGCTGCCCGCCCTGTGGGCCGACCCCGACAAGATCGACCAGGTCCTCAGCAACCTCATCGAAAATGCCGTGCGGCACGGCGAGGGAACCGTCACCATTGACGTCACGCCCTGCGCATCCCCGCGCGAGGGCGAGGAAACCGGCACGTCGGTCACGGTGAGCGACGAGGGCCCCGGCATCCCGGAGGAGTCCATGAACCGCGTCTTCACCCGCTTCTGGCGGGGCAGCAAACGCGGCGGCACGGGCCTCGGGCTGTACATCGTCAAGGGCATCGTCGAGGCCCACGGCGGCACCATCACGGTCGGCCGCGCCGTCCGTGGCGGCGCCGAGTTCCGATTTACCCTGCCCGTGAGCGCACCGGCGTACCTCGCCTGAGAACGCCTGAGCAGCCCGCGGGCGCATTCGTCTGCCTCCACCCCGTTAGACTCGGCCTTTGGCACCTTTGTGTCCTTCACACGGCCCTCAGCAAGCCCTCAGCAAGCGCGGAGTCGGTGACGGGGACCATCCGCCAGGGGGCACCTCCCAGCGTCAGCTGGGGACAATCGGAAGCACGGGAAGAGATGTCGGCACCCAATAAGTCGTACGACCCAGTCGAGGTCGAGGCGTTGAAACCGGAAGAGATCGAGCGCATGCGGGACGAGGCGCTCGCCGCCTTCGCCGCCGCGGACTCCCTCGACGCGCTCCACGAGGCCAAGGTCGCCCACACCGGCCCCGCCTCCCCGCTGGCCCTCGCCAACCGCGAGATCGGCGCCCTGCCCCCGCACGCCAAGGCGGAGGCCGGCAAGCGCGTCGGCATGGCCCGCGGCGCCGTGAACAAGGGCCTCGCCGCCCGCCAGACCGAGCTGGAGGCCGAGCGCGACGCCCGTGTGCTCGTCGAGGAGGACGTCGACGTCACGCTGCCGTACGACCGCGTACCGGCCGGCGCCCGCCACCCGCTGACCACGCTGTCGGACCGCATCGAGGACATCTTCGTGGCCATGGGCTACGAGGTCGCCGAGGGTCCGCAGGTCGAGGCTGAGTGGTTCAACTTCGACGCCCTGAACATCGGCCCGGACCACCCGGCCCGCGGCGAGGCCGACACCTTCTTCGTGCAGGGCCCGGACGGTGGCACCGAGTCCGGCGTCGTGCTGCGCACGCACACCTCGCCCGTGCAGATCCGCTCGCTGCTCGACCGTGAGCTGCCGGTCTACGTGATCTGCCCCGGCGTCGTCTACCGCACCGACGAGCTGGACGCCACCCACACCCCGGTCTTCCGCCAGGTCGAGCTGCTCGCCGTGGACGAGGGCCTGACCATGGCCGACCTCAAGGGCACCCTGGACCACATGGTCCAGTCCCTGTTCGGCGAGGGCATGAAGACCCGGCTGCGGCCGAACTTCTTCCCCTTCACCGAGCCGAGCGCCGAGATGGACATGCTCTGCTACGTCTGCAAGGGCGAGTCCGTCGGCAACCCCGACCGTCCCTGCCGCACCTGCTCCAGCGAGGGCTGGATCGAGCTCGGCGGCTGCGGCATGGTCAACCCGCGGGTGCTCACCGCCTGCGGCGTCGACCCGGAGAAGTACAGCGGCTTCGCCTTCGGGTTCGGCATCGAGCGGATGCTGATGTTCCGCCACAACGTCGAGGACATGCGAGACATGGTCGAGGGTGACGTCCGGTTCACCCGGCCGTTCGGGATGGAGATCTGATGCGGGTCCCGCTTTCTTGGCTGCGGGAGTACGTCGACCTGCCGGCGACGGAAACCGGCCGCGACGTCCAGGAGAAGCTCGTCTCGGCCGGCCTGGAGGTCGAGACCGTCGAACACCTCGGCGCCGACCTCAAGGGCCCGCTGGTCGTCGGCCAGGTCCTGACGATCGAGGAACTGACGGAGTTCAAGAAGCCGATCCGCTTCTGCACCGTCGACGTCGGCCAGGCCAACGGCACGGGTGAGCCCCAGGAGATCGTCTGCGGCGCCCGCAACTTCGCGGTCGGCGACAAGGTCGTGGTCGTCCTTCCCGGCGCCACGCTGCCCGGCGGCTTCTCCATCGCCGCCCGCAAGACCTACGGCAAGACGTCCCACGGCATGATCTGCTCCAGCGACGAGCTGGGCATGGGCGACGACGGCAACCACGGCATCATCGTGCTGCCGCCGGAGACCGAGGTCGGCAAGGACGCCATCGAGCTGCTGGAGCTCGTCGACGAGGTCCTGGACATCGCCGTCACCGCCAACCGCGGCGACTGCCTGTCCATCCGCGGCGTCGCCCGCGAGGCCGCCATCGCCTACGGCCTGCCGCTGCGCGACCCGGCCCTGATCGACGTGCCGGCCCCGAACGCCTTCGGCTACCCGGTCCAGGTCTCCGATCCGTTCGGCTGCGACCGCTTCACCGCCCGCACGGTCACCGGTCTGCGCCCCGAGGCCCGCTCCCCGATCTGGCTGCAGCGCCGGCTGCAGAAGGTCGGCATGCGCCCGATCTCGCTCGCCGTCGACGTCACCAACTACGTGATGATGGAGCTGGGCCAGCCGCTGCACGCCTACGACCGCACGCTGGTCCAGGGCACCATCGGTGTGCGCCGGGCCCAGGAGGGCGAGAAGCTCGTCACCCTCGACGGCGTCGAGCGCAAGCTGCACGCCGAGGACCTGGTCATCACCGACGACCGCGGCCCCATCGGTCTCGCCGGTGTCATGGGCGGCGCCAACACGGAGATCGCCGACCACGAGATCACCGAGGACGGGACGAACGGCACGACCGACGTGGTGATCGAGGCGGCCCACTTCGACGCCGTCTCGATCGCCCGTACGGCCCGCCGGCACAAGCTGCTGTCCGAGGCGTCCCGCCGCTTCGAGCGCGGCGTCGACCCGCAGGCCGCCGCGGCCGCCGCGCAGCGCACCGTGGACCTGCTGGTGCTGCTCGCGGGCGGCACGGCCGAGGCCGGTGTCACCGAGGTCATCGCGCCCTCGGCCCCGCACACCATCACCGTGCCGGCCGACCACCCGGACAAGGTGGCGGGTGTCGTCTACGGCCGTGAGACGGTCGTGCGCCGCCTGCAGGAGGTCGGCTGCGACGTGTACGGGCAGGACGAGCTGATCGTCACCGTCCCGTCCTGGCGGCCCGACCTCGTGGACCCGAACGACCTGGCCGAAGAGGTCATCCGCCTCGAGGGCTACGAGAACCTGCCCTCCACGCTGCCCAAGCTTCCCTCGGGCCGCGGTCTGACCCACCGCCAGCGGCTGCACCGCCGGGTCGGCCGCGCGCTGGCCGGAGCGGGCTACGTCGAGGCGCCGAACTACCCCTTCGTCAGCGAGCAGGTCTTCGACCAGCTCGGCCTGGACTCCGACGATCCGGCACGCCGTGTCGTCAAGCTGGTCAACCCGCTCAGCGACGAGGAGCCCGCGCTCCGCACGACGCTGCTGCCGGGTCTGCTGGGTGCCCTGCGGCGCAATGACGGCCGGGGCTCGCACGACCTGGCCCTGTTCGAGACCGGGCTGGTGTTCCACCCCGTTCAGGAGCAGCGTGTCGCCGGGCATCTGCCGGTCGACCGGCGTCCCACCGACGACGAGATCGCCGCGCTGAACGCCGCGCTGCCCGAGCAGCCGCGGCACGTGGCCGTCGTCCTCGCGGGCGCTCGTGAGCAGGCCGGCTGGTGGGGCAAGGGCCGTCCGTCGGGCTGGGCCGACGCCGTCGAGGCGGGACGGGCCGTCGCACGGGAAGCCGGTGCCGAGCTGATCGTCCGCAAGGGCCAGTACGGTCCGTGGCACCCCGGCCGCTGCGCCGAGCTGGTGGCCGTCGCCGACGGCGCGGAGAAGGTCGTGGGCCACGCGGGCGAACTGCACCCGCGGGTCCTCAAGGCCCTGGGCCTGCCCGAGCGCACCTGCGCGATGGAGCTGAACCTGGACGCCCTGGAGGCGGCGGGCAACGGTGCCCCGCAGGCGCCGAGCATCTCCACGTTCCCGGTCGCCACGCAGGACGTCGCCCTCGTGGTCGACCTGCCCGTCCCGGCCGCGGAGGTCGAGGCGGCGCTGCGGGAAGGCGCGGGGGAGCTTCTGGAGTCCATCCGGCTGTTCGACGTCTACGAGAACGCCGAGCAGTTGGGGGACGGGAAGAAGTCGCTGGCGTATGCCTTGCGCTTCCGCGCGGGTGACCGGACGCTGACCGTGGACGAGGCGTCCGCCGCTCGGGACGCGGCGGTCGCGCTTGCGGGCGAGCGGACCGGGGCCGTGCTGCGGGGCTAGTTCGCCCAGGGGACGGGGAACTGCTCGGTTCGGCGGCCTCGGGTGGTTCGTGGCTTCTCGCGCAGTTCCCCGCGCCCCCTGCGGGGCGTCTGCCCCCACCGCCAGCTGCATAAATGCAGGTTGGCTGGGGTGGTCTCACTCGTTCGGGTGGTCATCGGAGGTGATCCGGTCCGCCCGGAGGCCTGCCGTGGACAGAATCGGACCGGCCTTTCGGGGTCGGTCCGTCTGCTCTGTCAGGGCCCACTTGGGGGACCAGAGGCATGAACCGCATCAAGGCACGGGCGCCCACCGCGCGTGGAGTCGTACTGACCATGGTCTGGGGCGCCGTGGCGGTCGGCTACAAGTGGGGCTGCCCCATCGCCCGGCAGGACGGGTTCGGCGCGCGCGTCGTCACCAGCGCCGTGTTCTTCGCCGTCGGCGCCGGGCTGATAGTCCATGTCCGCCGCGCGCTGCTGCGTGAGCTGAGGCAGGCCCGCCGGGTGGCCCGGGCCGCGCAGAGCGTCGTCCTGCGTCCGCTGCCGCCCCGCCTCGACGGGCTGGTCCTCGCCGCCGCCCAGCTGTCCGCGGAGCGCGGCGCGTGCGTCGGCGGCGACCTGTACGAGGCGATCGCCACCGAGCACGGGGTGCGGGTGGTGATGGGGGACGTACGCGGGCACGGTCTGGCCGCCCTCGGCACCGTCGCCGCCGTCCTCGGCAGCTTCCGCGAGGCCGCGCACGACGAGCCCGAACTCGGCGGCGTCCTGCGTCGGCTGGAGCGCGCCCTCGCCCGGCACCTGCGGGAACGGGCCCGCTGCGAACACCCCGCGCACGGCGGTCCGGACCCCGACCACCCGGTCGCCGAGGAGTTCGTCACCCTCCTGCTCCTGGAGATCGACCGGGAGGGCGGGCTGCGGGCGCTCAACTGCGGCCATCCCTGGCCGTACCTGCTCCGCGATGACGGGGTCGAGCCGCTGACCCATGGCGACCCGCTTCCGCCGCTCGGGCCGTTCCCCCTGCCGACGGCACTGGACGCCCGTTTCTGCGGACAACTGCTTCCCGGGGACTTCCTGGTGCTCTACACGGACGGGGTGGAGGACGCCCGGGACAGCCGGGGCCGGTTCTTCTCGCTGCCGAGGACCCTGCGTGAAGCCGTAGGGGACACCCCCGTCTCCCCCCAGACGATCCTGTGCACTCTGTTCACGGCGCTCCTGCACCACTCGGGCGGCAAACCGGCGGACGACATAGCTCTCCTGGTGCTACGGAACGACCGCACGAGGGGCAAGCTGTCCTGCCCAGGGGCGCGGGGAACCGCGCGCCCGGCCACGGACAACCCGCAGACAACCCACCGTTAGCCGTACCCCGTAGTCGCCCGGCCCGGCCAAGCCACCGCTTTTTCGAGGGGGAGCCGGCGGCTTGGCCGGGTCCCCAGTCAACCGGCGGAACACGCTGAGCGACACCGCGTGTACAGCCCGGATGCGAGCACTCCGTTCACACCCCGTGTGAAGACGGAGCCACTACGCTGACCGCACCAGGCCACTCGGGGGGCATCCCATGCAGCCCAACACTCTGCTCGACGCGATCCTGGACGAGGCGGGGATCTCGCACGCCGGCCTCGCCGCCCACGTCAACCAGGCGGGCCGGAGACGGGGCCTCGTGCTCCGGTACGAACACACCGCCGTGGCACGCTGGTTGAAGGGGCAGCGGCCGCGCGGCCAGGTGCCCGACCTGATCTGCGAAGTGCTGGCCGCGCGCCTGCACCGGCCGGTCACCCTGGACGACATCGGCCTGGGAGTGCCGGGTGAGCCGAGTACCCCGCACACCGGTTCGCTCAACGGGTTCGTCGAACGCGCCACCGCCCTGTGGCGTTCCGACGAACAGCAGCGGCCGCATGTGCTGGGTGCTCCCGCCGTCACCGGCACCCCGGCCGTCATGCCGGTGTGGGAGTGGGAGAACCCGCCCGAGGACGTCGACGTCTCGCGCGGCGGCCGGCACCGGGTCACCGCGGCCGACATCGACATGCTGCGGTCCGCGCGGACGCACTACGAGCAGATGTACCGCAAGGCCGGCGGCATCGCGACCCGGACGCGGATCGTCGGCTTCCTGAACGCGGAGGCGGCGCCGCTGCTGCGCGGCAGCTACACCGACGCCACCGGGCGCCAACTGCACCGGGCCACGGGCGGACTGGTGGCCATCGCGGGCATCTGCGCCTACGACTCCGACGCCCACGGTCTCGCGCAGCGCTACTTCCACCAGGCCCTCAGGCTCGCGAAGGCGAGCGGGGACCGGGGACTTGGCGCCTACGTCATAGCGCTGCTGGTCAACCAGTCGCTGTTCATGCGGGAGTACCGGCAGGCCGTCGCCTTCGCCGAGGCCGCGCTGCGGGCCGCCGGCAGGCACATCACCCCGGCGCTCGGCTCGGACCTGTACGCGATGCAGGCCAAGGCCTACGCCCACCTCGGCGACTCCGGCAGCGCCCTGTCCTGCATCCGGCGCGCGGAGCAGGCGGCCGAGCGGATCCGGCGCGGCTACGAACCCGACGAGACCGGCTATGTCCAGCCGGGCCTGGTCAACGTGCAGGTGGCCGAGGCGCTGCTGAGCCTCGGCGAGCTGGCCGCCGCCCGGGAGCACGCCGCGGCGGCGGTCGACAACCCCGCCCACGACCGGGGGCGGGTGCACCGGCTGGCCATGCTCAGCACCATCGAGCTGCGCCAGGGCAACGCGGACAAGGCGGTGGCCACCGCCGTGCAGATGGCCGAGCAGGCCCGCGGGATGGAGTCCCAGCGGCTGCGCGACAGACTCCGCGCGGTACGCGAACACCTGGTGCGCTGTGGCTCGGCCGGGACCGCCGAGGCCGCCGAACTCATCGACGGGGCACTGCGCGTACCGCTGTAGGCCCCCTGTAGGTGCACAGTCCCTGCTGCGATATTGCCACTTACTCGGCGGAAGGTGGCAGAACCGTGCAGTGGACGAAACAGAACGAACAAACTGTGTATGCGAACCGCTGGTTCAGCGTCAATCTCGCGGATGTCGAGCTGCCGGACGGCCGGCACCTCGACCACTTCCTGATCCGGCTGCGGCCCGTGGCCGTGGCCACGGTCGTCAACGACGCCAACGAGGTCCTGCTGCTGTGGCGGCACCGGTTCATCACCGACAGCTGGGGATGGGAACTGGCCGCGGGTGTCGTGGAGGACGGCGAGGACATCGCGAGCGCCGCTGCCAGAGAACTGGAGGAGGAGACCGGCTGGCGGCCGGGGCCCCTGCACCACCTCATGAGCGTGGAGCCGTCCAACGGCCTCACCGACGCCCGGCACCACATCTACTGGTCCGACCGGGGCGAGTACCTCGGGCACCCCGTGGACGACTTCGAGTCGGACCGCCGGGAGTGGGTTCCCCTCAAACTCGTCCCCGACCTGGTCGCCCGTGGGGAGGTCCCGGCCGCCAACATGGCGGCCGCGTTACTCCTGCTGCACCACCTCAGGCTCGCCGAGGGCTAGCGGGCCAGCGCCTGCCAGACCGTCACGACCACCGCTGCGAGTGCCGTGAGCGCGGCGACCGAGGGCAAGGGCCAGCGTGCGTGTTCCAGGGAGACCATCCGGGAGTTGAGCTCGTCCACTTCCTTCGCGGTCTCCCTGGTGCGGTGACTGAGCAGCGCCAGCCCTCCCTCGACGCGGGCGTACGCGACGTCGAGGCGGCGACGTAACTCTGCGAGTTCCTCCTGGACCACGGAATGATCGGAATCTGTGGTCACGTCTTCGTTCCTCTCTGTGGCCGAATGTGGTCCTCCACATCCGTTGCATGGGCATGAAGAGTCAACTCGCCTGGTGGGTGCGTGGGGAGCGTGTGCGAGGGGCATATGCGAGCCCGGCGCGCACACGGTGTGTGAAACGGACGGGCCCGGCACCGAGTTCGGTGCCGGGCCCGTAAGGCGTAGCTCTGTGTGATCAGCCGTAGGTGTAGAAGCCCGAGCCGGTCTTCCGTCCGAGCCGGCCCGCCTCGACCATGCGCTGGAGCAGCGGGGGAGCGGCGTACAGCGGCTCCTTGTACTCGGCGTACATCGAGTTGGCGATGGAGACGATGGTGTCCAGGCCGATCAGGTCGGACAGCTTCAGCGGGCCCATCGGGTGGGCGCAGCCCATCTCCATGCCGTTGTCGATGTCCTCACGGCTGGCGATGCCCGACTCGAACATCCGGATCGCGGAGAGCAGGTACGGCACGAGCAGCGCGTTCACCACGAAGCCGGAGCGGTCCTGGGCGCGGATGGCGTGCTTGCCGAGCGCCTTCTCGGCGAAGACCTGGGCGCGGCTGAGGGTGCCCTCGGAGGTGGTGAGCGCCGGGATCAGCTCGACGAGCTTCTGCACCGGGGCCGGGTTGAAGAAGTGGATGCCGACCACGTGGTCGGGGCGGGACGTGGCGACCGCCAGCTTCACCAGCGGGATCGAGGAGGTGTTGGAGGCGAGGATCGCGTCCGGGCGGGTCACCACCTGGTCGAGCACCTGGAAGATCTCCGTCTTCACCTGCTCGTTCTCCACGACGGCCTCGATCACGAGGTCGCGGTCGGCGAACTCGCCGAGGTCCGTGGTGAAGCTGAGGCGCGCCTGGGTGGCGTCCCGCTCCTCCTCGGTGATCTTGCCGCGCTCGGCGGCCTTGGCCAGGGAGTTGAGCAGCCGGGTACGGCCGATCTCCAAGGCCTCGCCGGTGGTCTCGGCGACCTTCACGTCCAGTCCCGCGCGGGCGCACACCTCGGCGATGCCCGCGCCCATCTGGCCGCAGCCCACGACTCCGACGCGCTCGATGTCGGTCACATCGTCCCCTTCGCTGCTTTTGTCGGCTCTCGGCAGACCTCCGGGTTCGGTGGCTGCTCCGATCGTGCACGTTACCGCCAAGTATCGATGATCGATCGCCCGGGTCGGTGCATCCTGGGGCGCGGAACGATCCGTGACGGAGCGGATCCGTTGGGTACGGGGGTGTGCGGATGGGGCGGCCGGCACGGCGGGCCTTCACCCTGGCGGCGCTGTCGCCGCTGGTCACGGCGCCGTTCGCGGTCGCGGCACCGCCTCGTCGGCCGCGCGCGACCGCCGAGATGCGGGGCATGTGGATCGCGACGGTGTCCAATCGGGACTGGCCGTCCCGGCCCGGCCTCACCGCGGCCGCGCAGCGCGGGGAACTGGTCGCCCACCTCGACAGGGCGGCCCGCGACCGGCTCAACACGGTCGTCCTCCAGGTACGGCCCACCGCCGACGCCCTGTGGCCGTCACCGTACGAGCCCTGGTGCGAGTACCTCACCGGTACCCAGGGCCGCGACCCCGGCTGGGACCCGCTCGGCACCGCCGTCCAGGAGGCGCACGCCCGGGGGCTGGAGCTGCACGCCTGGTTCAATCCGTACCGGATCGCGAACCACGCCGACCCCGGCCGGCTCGACGCCTCGCACCCGGCCCGCGAGCACCCCGACTGGGTGGTGCCGTACGGCGGGAAGCTGTACTACAACCCCGGCCTGCCGGAGATCCGCGCCTTCGTCCAGCAGGCGATCCTCGACGCCGTCGCCAGGTACCCGGTCGACGCCGTCCACTTCGACGACTACTTCTACCCGTACCCGGTCGCCGGGCAGACCTTCGACGACGATGACGCCTACGACCGGTACGGCGGCGACTTCTCCAGCCGGGCCGCCTGGCGCCGGGACAACGTCGACACGCTGGTGCGGGAGACGGCCGCCGGCATCCGGCGGGTCCGGCCCGGCACCCGGTTCGGGATCAGCCCCTTCGGGGTCTGGCGCAACGCCTCCACCGACCCGCGCGGCTCGGACACCCGGGCGGGCGTGCAGACGTACGACGACCTGCACGCGGACACCCGCACCTGGGTGCGCGAGCAGTGGATCGACTACATCGTCCCGCAGCTGTACTGGAACATCGGCTTCGCCGCCGCCGACTACGCGCGGCTGGTCGACTGGTGGGCGTCGGTCGCGCAGGGCACCGGGACACACCTGTACCTCGGCGAGGCCCTGTACAAGGCCGGGGCCGCCGGGCAGCCCTCGGCCTGGCAGGACCCGGTCGAGCTGTCCCGGCACCTCACCCTCGCCGCTCGCCACCCGCAGGTGCGCGGGCATGTGTTCTTCGCCGCCAAGGACGTGGCGGCCGACCCGATCGGGGCGATGTCACGCGTGATCGCCGACCACTACGGCCGATCGGCGATGCCGCCCCGTTGATCCATCGTCGGCTTGTCCCGGTGCTTGACCTGGCAGTCGGGTCCCGGGGACATGATCGCCTCGTGCCCGTCCTCGAACCGGACGCGGTACGGCGGATTGCCCTCGGAACCGAGCACTTCGACTACTTCAGAGACCTGGTCGTGTTGGCCGACCACCCTGCCGTGCTGGACAAGACGGTCGCCCTTGGATGCACGCATCTGCAGGCCCTCCTCATGATCACGACCGCTGTGTGACGGCGATGCACACGAGCACGGCGACGGCGGTCACCGGGGCGGCCGCCGTGAAGTGCTCGCCCAGCAGCAGCGCCGACCACACCAGTGTGAGCAGGGGCTGAGCCAACTGCAACTGGCTGGCCCGCGGGATGCCGATGGCCGCCATGCCCCGGTACCAGACGACCAGACCGAGGAACTGCGAGCCCAGCGCCACCCACAGCAGACCCGCGATGCCGTGCGCGGTCAGATGCACGGGCTCGTACGACAGGGCCACCGCGGCGACGGGCACGCCCAGCGGCAGGCACAGCACCAGCGCCCAGCCGATGACCTGCCAGCCCGGCATGACCCGGGCCAGCCGGCCGCCCTCCGTGTAGCCGGCCGCGCACACCAGCAGGGCCGCGAACAGACAGCCGTCGGCGACGGTGAGGGCACCGCCGCTCTGCGTGACGGTGAAGGCGACGACGGCCGCGGCCCCCGCCAGCGCGGCCAGCCAGAACCGGCGCGAGGGCCGGCTGCCGGTGCGCAGGGCCGACAGCACGGCGGTGGTCAGCGGCAGCAGCCCCACCACGACGGCGGCGTGCGCGGTGGTGGAGGTCTGCAGGGCGAGCGTGGTCAGCATCGGGAAGCCGAGCACCACACCGGCCCCGACCACGGCGAGACCCGGCAGGTGCCGGCGCTCGGGCAGCGGGACCCTGACGGCCAGGAGACAGCCGCCCGCGACGAGTGCGGCGAGGACACTGCGCACGGCCACCAGCGACCAGGGGCCGAAGCCCTCCAGTCCCCAGGCGGTGGCCGGGAAGGTCAGGGAGAAGGAGGCGACACCGAGGGCGGCTAGCCCGGTGCCGAGGCCGTGCCGCTCGCGGGGCGCGGTGACTGCTATCGAGCTCGGAACAGTAGCGCTACTCTGTGTTCTCATGAACCAGCGTAGCAGCGTCAGTGAACTGGCAGAAGAGCTTCGTCGCGACCTCAACCGCTACTCACCAGGTGGAAAGCTCCCATCGAGCCGGGCGCTCGTCGAGCGATTCCGGGTGAGTCCGGTGACCGTCTCGCGCGCCCTCGCCCAGCTGGCCGCCGAGGGGCTGGTCGTCACCCGGCCCGGAGCCGGTGCGTTCCGGGCCGGACCACGCGCGGCCCAGACACCCGCCGGGGACACCTCCTGGCAGGAGGTCGCGCTGAGCGCCGACGGCGCCACCGACCTCGTCCCGCGCACGGTCGACGCCTTCGGGGTCACCGTGTCACTGGCCGCGCCGCCGCCCGGCGTGCTGGAGTTCAACGGCGGCTATCCGCATCCCTCCCTGCAGCCCGAACGGGCCATGGCGGCGGCCCTGGCCCGGGCCGGGAGACGGCCGGGCGCCTGGGGGAGGCCGCCGCTGGAGGGACTGCCGGAGCTGCGGGAGTGGTTCGCGCGCGGCATCGGCGGCGCCGTCACGGCCGCCGAGGTACTGATCGCGGCCGGTGGCCAGTCCGCCCTGGCCACCGCCCTGCGCGCGCTCGCCCAGCCCGGCGCCCCGGTCCTCGTCGAGTCGCCCACCTACCCCGGCATGCTGGCCCTCGCCCGTGCCGCCGGACTGCGCCCCGTCCCGGTACCCGTCGACCCCGACGGGGTACGCCCCGACCTGCTCGCCGACGCCTTCCGGGCCAGCGGCGCGAGGGTGTTCGTCTGCCAGCCGCTGTTCCAGAACCCGACCGGTGCGGTCCTGGCCCCCGGCCGGCGCACCGAGGTGCTGCGCATCGCCCGGGAGGCCGGCGCGTTCGTCGTCGAGGACGACTTCGTGCGGCGTCTGGTGCACGCCGACGCGGGGCCGCTGCCCCGCCCGCTGGCCGCCGACGACCCGGACGGGGTGGTCGTGCACGTCGGCTCGCTGACCAAGGCGACCTCGCCCAGCTTCCGGGTGTGCGCCCTGGCCGCGCGCGGCCCGGTGCTGGAACGGCTGCGCGCCATCCAGGTCGTGGACAGCTTCTTCGTCCCCCGGCCACTGCAGGAGGCGGCCCTGGAACTGGTCGGTTCCCCGGCGTGGCCCCGGCATCTGCGGAACCTCTCGGCCGAGTTGAAGATCCGCCGCGACACCATGACCGCCGCGCTCGCGGCGCAGCTGCCCGAACTCGCCCTGCCGCACATCCCCTCCGGCGGCTACCACCTCTGGCTCCGCCTCCCCGACGGCACCGACGAATCGGCCTTCGCCGCGGCCGCCCTGCGCGCCGGCGTCGCCCTCACCCCCGGCCGCCCCTACTTCAGCGCCGAACCCCCCGCCGCCCACCTCCGCCTGAGCTTCGCGGCCGTCGCCGGGACCGGGGAGATCACCGATGGGGTACGGCGCCTGCGGACGGTCTGCGACGAGGTCCTCTAGGCGACCCGCGAGAAGCACGAGCGGGCCCATGGCCTCCTCGCTGAACCTCGGGGTGTACGACCGGGCCTCGGGGGAGCAGGTGGCGTACGCGCGCGGTGACCCGTCGCGCGGGCGGCCCGCTGCGGTGAGCGGTCGCACACCCGCCGTAACCACCGGGCGACAGCCCTTGACCTGCACCCACTCTCGGCACACCATCACCGCATGCCACTGAGGGTGACGTTCGTCGCCGCCGCGCGCAGCGCCCCGCTGCTCGCGGAGCGCTTCGAGGACGACCGGCCGCTGGACCAGGCCGGCTGGGACGAGGTCCAGCGCGCCGCCGGTGACCTGCTGCCGCTGGCGGCGGCCGAGCTGCGTTACTGCTCGCCGACCCCGCGCAGCCGGGCCACCGGCGACGCACTCGGGTATGCCCCGCTGGTCCAACTCGCCCTGCGGGAGTGCGACATGGGCCGTTGGCGTGGGATGACCCTGGGTGAGGCGATGGCCCGGGAGCCGGAGGCGGTGGACGGCTGGCTCGCCGATCCCCGCGCCACCCCGCACGGCGGCGAGTCCCTGCTGGCCTTCATCTCCCGGGTGGGCGGCTGGCTGGACACCCGGCCGGCGGACGACGCCGGCCGGATCGTCGCCGTGGCCGAGCCCGCCGTGATCCGCGCGGCCCTGGTCTACGCCCTGAAGGCGCCCCCCGCGACCTACTGGAACATCGACGTGCGCCCCCTGTCCGCGTCCACGGTCACCGGCCGCGCGGGCCGCTGGAACCTCCGCCTGGACGGTGTCCGCGCTCAGTCCTCGCGCACATAGTCCGTGGTCAGCAGCAGGTCCTTCGCTGGACCGCCGACCCGCCACACCGTGCGCCAGTGGCCGGCGTCCCGCACGGTGAACTCCCCCCGGTAGAAGTCGGCCGCGCACGGGTGGTCGGCGACATACCGCCCCGAGGTCAGGTCCAGCTGGTGGAAGGGCCGCCCGTCCGCGAACCGCACGTCGGCCGTGCCCGGCGTGGGCCCCGGCAGGAACCGCAGCGTCCGGCTCGCCGGGCGCGCCACGCCCTGCCACGTGAAGGTGCCGGTCTCCTCGTGCAGCAGGCCCCCGCCGGCCAGCGGGGTGAAGCGGACGACCCCTTCGAAGCGGCCCCGGTCGCCGCTCGCCAGATCCCGCACGTCCCGTTCGACGCGCCAGCGGCCGGCGAGGTGCGCCAGTACGTCGGCCACCGGCCAGAACGCGTCGTTCACCACAGTGCCTTTCCGCTCCCCGCCCCTTCGGGCGCGATCGAGCTTAGAGCGTGACCGTGTGCGACGGAGCACGAGGCACGGACTACTGGCCGGTCGTGGACGGCGGGGATGTCATCCAGCTGCGGCGAACTCCGTCACGTTCCCGAGGATCAAGCAGAAGTAGCCGGGGCCTCGTCCGCGGGCTGCTGTCCGAGCGGCAGCAGCCCGCGCTCGGCGAAGACCTTCTTCGCGGCGAAGGTGGCGTTCAGCGCCTTCGGTATGCCGCAGTACACGGCGGAGTGCAGCAGCGCCTCCGTGATCTGCTCCGGCGCGAGCCCCACGTTCAGCGCCGCGTTCACGTGCACGTCCAGCTGCGCCTCGCAGCCGCCGAGCGCGGTGAGCATGCCCAGGGTGACCAGCTGGCGGTCGCGCGGGGCCAGTGCGGGCCGGTCGTAGATCTCCCCGAAGGCCCAGGCGACGATCTGGTGGCCCAGCTCGGGGTTGATGTCGGCGAGCGCGTCCACGACCCGCTGCCCGGCCTCGCCGTCGACGTTCTCCAGAACCTCCAGGCCGCGGGCGAAACGCTCGTCACGGGTGATGCTCTCGCTCATCTCAGCTCGTCCGTCCCCGTCTGCCACGCGTGCAGCAGCCGTTCATAGTGATCGATCTTGTCGTCCAGCGCGACCGCGTTGCGCCTGAGCGCCCGGATGCGGCCGGCCAGTTCGGCGCGGTGCTCTCGGAGCATCGCCAGCCGGTCGGTGACCGTCGCGTCCCCCTCCGACCGCAGCCGTGCGAAGCGCTGCATGTCGGCGATCGACATACCGGTCTCGCGCAGCCGCAGCAGGAACTCCAGCCAGGCCAGGTCGGCCGTGTCGTACCGCCGCTGGTTGCCGGTGGTCCGGCCGACCCGCTCGATGAGGCCGGCCTTCTCGTAGTAGCGCAGTGTGTCGTGCGACAGACCCGTGCGTTCGGCCACCTGGGCGATGGTCAACGACGGCTCGTCATCCTGCGGGAGGGGGTGTCCGCTGGTCATGACAAGAACCGTAGAACCTGGAGTGCGCTCCAGGTCAAGTCTCTTCGTCGATCATCCACCGAAGTACTTCTGGGCCGCCCGGACCCCCTCCACCAGTGCGTCCACCTCGTCCAGGGTGTTGTAGACGTAGAAGCTCGCCCGGGTGGTCGCCGGGATGCCGTACCGCCTGACGATCGGCCGGGCGCAGTGGTGGCCCACGCGGACGGCCACGCCCCGCTCGTCGAGCACCTGACCCACGTCGTGCGGGTGGATGCCGTCGACGGTGAAGGAGACCGCCGAGCCGCGGTCGGTGAGGTCGCGCGGGCCGACGATCCGCACGCCGGGGACCTCGCCGAGCAGCTCCAGGGCGCGGGCGGTGAGGGTGTGCTCGTACGCCGCCACCTCCGCCATGCCCAGCCGCTCCAGGTACTCCACGGCCGCCGCGAGCCCGACCGCCTGCGAGGTCATCGGTACGCCCGCCTCGAAACGCTGCGGCGGCGGCAGGAAGGTGGCGCGGTCCATCTCCACGAGCTCGATCACCGAGCCGCCGGTGAGGAACGGCGGCAGGCCGGCGAGCAGGTCCGCGCGTCCCCACAGCACACCGACGCCGTTCGGGCCGAGCATCTTGTGCCCGGAGAAGGCGAGGAAGTCCGCGCCCAGGTCCGTCACGTCGACCGGGCGGTGCGGCACCGACTGGGCGCCGTCCACGACCACCAGGGTCCCGAACGCGTGGGCACGGTCGGCGAGTTCGCGGACCGGGTTGAGCGTGCCGAGGACGTTGGACTGGTGGGTGAGGGCGAGCACCCTGGTGTGCTCGTCCAGCAGCTCGTCGGCCCGGGACAGGTCGAGCCGGCCGTCGTCGGTGAGCCCGAACCAGTCGAGCCGCGCCCCGGTCCGCTCGGCGAGCTGCTGCCAGGGGACCAGGTTCGCGTGGTGCTCCATCTCGGTCACCACGATCCGGTCGCCGGGGCCGAGCCGGCCCGCGTTGCCGAGCGCGTAGGCGAGGAGGTTGATGCCCTCGGTGGCGTTCCGGGTGAACACCACCTCGTCGGCGGCGGCGCCGACGAACCGGGCGACCGTCTGCCGGGCCTGCTCGTACGCCTCCGTCGCCTCGCCCGCGAGCTGGTGCGCGCCGCGGTGCACGGCCGCGTTGTGGTTCAGGTAGAAGTCCCGCTCGGCGTCGAGCACCTCCAGCGGTTTCTGGGTGGTGGCCCCGGAGTCCAGGTAGACGAGCGGGGCGCCGCTGTCCAGGGTCCGCTCCAGGATCGGGAAGTCCTTGCGCAGCGCGTGCACGTCGAAGGTCACGACGGCTCACCTCTCAGGGTCTGTCTCACGGTTTCTAAAGGAATTCTCCGTGAGGCACGCTAAGCCCCTCTCACGGAGAACTGCAAGGGTTACCATGAGAGATGTGGATCAAGAGGACCCCGTCCATCTGCACCGGCTCCCGGTTCCGGGCGAGGACCGGTATGTCTCCCTCGCGCTGGTGAACACACGCTTCACCGTCAGCCACGGCGAGGTCGACCTGCTCGACGGCACCGAGGCCGCGCACCTCTGGCTGGTCCGGCGCGAGCTGCTGCCCGACCGGGTGGACCTGAACGGCAGGCAGGCCGGGCGGCTGCGCGCGCTGCGCGAGGCACTGCGCGCCCTCTTCGAGGCCCGCGGCGCCCCGGGCGATCCGCCGGCCGGTGCCCTCGACACCCTCAACGCCGCCCTCGCCGCCGCGCCCGCCACCCCCCGGCTCGCCTGGACCCCTGACGGCCCCCGCCGCGCCGACCTCCCCGACACCGGAAACCCGGCCGCGGCCGCGCTCTCGCTGCTCGCCGAGGACGCCGCCGACCTGCTCACCGGCACGGACGCCGGCCAGCTCACCGAATGCGCGGCCCAGGGCTGCGCCCGCTGGTTCCTGCGCTCCCACGGCGCCCGCCGCTGGTGCACGACCAAGTGCGGCAACCGGGTCCGGGCCGCCCGCGCCTACGCGGCCCGCAAGGCCGGTTCGCCTGAGCAAGCTCCCGGAGGGTGAGAAACGGCTCCCGGGAAACGGAAGTCCCGGGCCGGTGCGTACGTGATCGTTGATTGCATAAAGCTGCAGCCCTACGTATAGTCATGCCATCACGAGGAGGGTGGACATGGCGGTACGTGCGGCGGTGGCCGGGGCGAGCGGATACGCGGGCGGAGAGCTCCTGCGCCTGCTCCTCGCGCACCCCGAGGTCGAGATCGGTGCCCTGACCGGGAACTCCAACGCCGGCCAGCGGCTCGGTGCGCTCCAGCCGCATCTGCTGCCGCTGGCCGACCGCGTGCTCTCCGAGACCACGGCCGAGGCGCTCGCCGGGCACGACGTGGTCTTCCTCGCGCTGCCGCACGGACAGTCCGCCGCCGTCGCCGAGCAGCTCGGCCCGGACGTCCTCGTGGTCGACATGGGCGCCGACTTCCGGCTGGAGGACCCGGCCGACTGGGAGACCTTCTACGGCACCGAGCACGCCGGCACCTGGCCGTACGGCCTCCCCGAACTTCCGGGCGCCCGCGCCGCGCTGGAGGGGTCCAAGCGCATCGCGGTGCCCGGTTGCTACCCCACCGCCGTCTCCCTGGCCCTGTTCCCGGCCTACGCCGCCGGACTCGCCGAACCCGAGGCGGTGATCGTCGCCGCGTCCGGCACCTCCGGCGCGGGCAAGGCGCCCAAGCCGCATCTGCTGGGCAGCGAGGTCATGGGCTCCATGTCCCCGTACGGCGTCGGCGGCGGCCACCGGCACACCCCCGAGATGATCCAGAACCTCAGCGGGGTGGCGGGGGAGCGGGTCGCGGTCTCCTTCACACCGACCCTGGCACCGATGCCGCGCGGGATCCTCGCCACGTGCAGCGCGTCCGCCGCCGCGGGCGTGACGGCGGACTCCGTCCGGGCCGTGTACGAGAAGGCGTACGCCGACGAGCCCTTCGTCCACCTTCTCCCCGAGGGCCAGTGGCCGGCGACGGCGTCCGTCCACGGTTCCAACGCCGTTCAGGTGCAGGTCGCGTACGACGGGTCCGTGGGGCGCATCATCGCGATCAGCGCCATCGACAACCTGACCAAGGGCACCGCGGGCGGTGCCGTCCAGAGCATGAACATCGCCCTGGGTCTCGACGAGACGACCGGGCTTTCCACGATCGGAGTCGCACCGTGAGCGTCACGGCAGCCAAGGGATTCACGGCGGCGGGCATCGCCGCCGGGATCAAGGAGAACGGCAACCCCGACCTGGCCCTCGTGGTCAACGACGGGCCCCGCCGTGCCGCCGCGGGCGTCTTCACCTCCAACCGTGTGAAGGCCGCGCCGGTGCTGTGGTCCGAGCAGGTCCTCAAGAGCGGCCAGGTCTCCGCGGTCGTCCTCAACTCGGGCGGCGCCAACGCCTGTACGGGCCCCAAGGGCTTCCAGGACACCCACGCCACCGCCGAGAAGGTGGCCGAGGTGCTCGGCCGGGGCGCCGTCGAGGTCGCCGTGTGCTCCACCGGGCTCATCGGCGTCCTGCTGCCCATGGACAAGCTCCTGCCCGGCGTCGAGACGGCCGCCGCCCAGCTGTCCGAGCACGGCGGCGAGAAGGCCGCCATCGCCATCAAGACCACCGACACCGTCCACAAGACCTCCGTGGTGACGAAGGACGGCTGGACGGTCGGCGGCATGGCCAAGGGTGCGGGCATGCTCGCCCCGGGCCTCGCCACCATGCTCGTCGTCCTCACCACCGACGCCGACCTCGACAGCGAGACCCTGGACCGGGCCCTGCGCGCCGCCACCAAGGTCACCTTCGACCGCGTCGACTCCGACGGCTGCATGTCCACCAACGACACCGTGCTGCTGCTCGCCTCCGGCGCCTCCGGCCTCACCCCCGGGTACGAGGAGTTCGCCGACGCCGTACGGCAGGTCTGCGCCGACCTCGGCCGGCAGCTCATCGGCGACGCCGAGGGCGCCAGCAAGGACATCAAGGTCGAGGTGGTCAACGCGGCCAGCGAGGAGGACGCCGTCGAGGTGGGCCGCTCCATCGCCCGCAACAACCTCCTCAAGTGCGCGATCCACGGCGAGGACCCCAACTGGGGCCGGGTGCTCTCCGCGATCGGCACCACGAAGGCCGCGTTCGACCCGGACCGGCTCAACGTGGCCATCAACGGCGTGTGGGTGTGCAAGAACGGCAGCGTCGGCGAGGACCGCGAGAAGGTCGACATGCGCTACCGCGAGGTGCACATCGTCGCCGACCTGGCCGCGGGCACCGAGACCGCGACCATCTGGACCAACGACCTCACCGCCGACTACGTCCACGAGAACAGCGCCTACTCCTCATGAGCACGACGCGGAAACACACCGCCCTGCCCAAGGCCCAGATCCTCATCGAGGCGCTGCCCTGGCTGACCCGGCACCACGGCAAGATCGTCGTCATCAAGTTCGGCGGCAACGCCATGGTGAACGAGGAGCTGAAGGCCGCCTTCGCCCAGGACGTCGTCTTCCTGCGGCACGCCGGCCTCAAGCCGGTCGTCGTGCACGGCGGCGGCCCGCAGATCAGCGCCGCCCTCGACAAGCACGGCATCGTCAGCGAGTTCAAGGCGGGCCTGCGCGTCACCACCGAGGACGCCATGGACGTCGTACGGATGGTGCTCGCCGGGCAGGTGCAGCGGGAGCTGGTCGGTCTGCTCAACCAGCACGGGCCGCTCGCCGTCGGCCTGACCGGCGAGGACGCGCACACCATCACCGCCACCAAGCACCAGCCCGAGATCGACGGCGAACCGGTCGACATCGGCCGCGTCGGCGAGATCACCGCGATCGACACCGGCGCGATCGAGGCGCTGCTCGCCGACGGCCGCATCCCGGTCGTGTCGTCGATCGCCCGGTCCGAGGACGACCACCATGTCTACAACGTCAATGCTGATACGGCGGCTGCGGCACTCGCTGCGGCACTGGGCGCCGAAACCCTCATGGTCCTCACCGACGTCGAGGGCCTCTACGAGGACTGGCCGGACTCCGACGAGGTGATCAGCCGCCTCACCGCTTCCCAACTGGAGAAACTCCTGCCGGATTTGAGCTCCGGCATGGTGCCGAAGATGGAGGGCTGCCTGCACGCCGTGCGCAACGGCGTCACCACCGCCCGCGTCATCGACGGCCGGGTCCAGCACTCGATCCTGCTGGAGATCTTCACCGACGAAGGCATCGGCACGATGGTCGTGCCGGACGAGGCCGAGGGGGAACCGTCATGAGCAACCAGGAGCTGACCGAGCGCTGGCAGGGCGCGCTCATGAACAACTACGGCACCCCGCGCCTGCCCCTCGTGCGCGGCGAGGGCGTCAAGGTGTGGGACGCCGAGGGCCGGGAGTACCACGACTTCGTCGGGGGCATCGCCACCAACGCCCTCGGCCACGCGCACCCGGCGGTCGTCGAGGCCGTCGGCAAGCAGATCGGGCAGCTCGGCCACATCTCCAACTTCTTCATGGCCGAGCCCACCGTCGCCCTCGCCGAACGGCTGCTGCAGCTCTTCGGCCGGGAAGGCCGGGTCTTCTTCTGCAACTCCGGCGCCGAGGCGAACGAGGCCGCCGTAAAGATCGGCCGGCTCACCGGGCGCACCCGCATGGTCGCCACCACCGGCGGCTTCCACGGCCGTACGATGGGCGCCCTCGCGCTCACCGGCCAGCCCGCCAAGCAGGACCCCTTCCGGCCGCTGCCGGGCGACGTCACCCACGTGCCCTACGGCGACGCCCAGGCCCTCGCCGCCGCGGTCACCGAGGAGACGGCGCTGGTGGTCATCGAGCCGATCCAGGGCGAGAACGGGGTCGTCGTGCCGCCGGCCGGTTATCTGAAGGCCGCCCGTGCCATCACCGCCGCCACCGGTGCCCTGCTGGTCCTGGACGAGGTGCAGACCGGCATCGGCCGTACCGGCACCTGGTTCGAGTACCAGGCCCACGAGGGTGTGCTGCCCGATGTCGTCACCCTCGCCAAGCAGCTCGGCGGCGGGCTTCCGCTCGGCGCCACCGTGGCCTTCGGCCGGGCCGCCGAACTGCTCCACCCCGGCCACCACGGCACCACCTTCGGCGGCAACCCGGTCGCCTGCGCCGCCGGACTCGCCGTCCTCGACACCATCGCGAACGAAGGACTGCTGGAGAACGTCAAGCGGCAGGGCGAGAAGCTGCGCGAGGGAATCGAGGGACTGGGCCACCCGTTGATCGATTATGTGCGGGGTGCCGGCCTGCTCCTGGGTATCGTGCTCACCGGGCCGTGCGCGCAGCAGGTGCAGCAGGCGGCCCAGGAGGCCGGGTTCCTGGTGAACGCGCCCGCCCCCGACGTCGTACGGCTCATGCCGCCGCTGAACATCTCCGACGCCGAGGTGGGTGCCTTCCTCCAGGCGCTGCCCGGAATCCTCGACGCAGCGGACCCGGTGGACGGGGACGGACGATCCGGAGAATGAGACGACGATGAGCCAGGCGCAGGACCACGAGCAGGCGGCGGGTGCCGGACCCGCGGTGCCGCAGACGCGTACCGCGCGGCACCGGCGGATCGTGGACATCCTCAACCGGCAGCCGGTGCGTTCGCAGAGCCAGCTGGCGAAGCTGCTCGCCGACGACGGGCTGAGCGTCACCCAGGCGACGCTCTCCCGCGACCTCGACGAGCTGAACGCGGTGAAGATCCGCAACACCGACGGCGAGCTGATCTACGCGGTGCCGAGCGAGGGCGGTTTCCGCACTCCCCGCGCGCCGCTGGGGGAGTCGGCGAAGGAGGAGCGGATGCGGCGCCTGTCCCAGGAGCTGCTGATCTCCGCGGAGGCCTCCGCCAACCTCGTGGTCCTGCGCACCCCGCCGGGTGCGGCCCAGTTCCTGGCCTCGGCCATCGACCAGGCGGAGCTGCACGACATCCTGGGCACGATCGCCGGCGACGACACGCTGCTGCTGATCAGCCGGGAACCCACCGGGGGGCAGGCCCTCGCGGACCATCTGCTGCGGTTGGCGCAGAACGGTCACTGACCCCGCATGCGGCGGCCCGCGGGTCGGCGCAGAATGGGAATGTGATCTTCCGCGGCGGGCGGGCAGCAGGGCGTGCAATCCCGTGGAGGCCCTCGACCGTATACAGAGGTGTGTCGGGATTCCGGTTCCCCGTGAGCCGCCTCCCGGACGAGGCTCTGCTGTCCGGGCTGGCCACCGGTGATCCGGAACTCGCGGACACGTTCGTACGGAGGTTCCAGCACCGGGTCTTCGGAGTCGCCATGGCGGTCACCCGTGATCAGCAAATCGCCGAGGACGTCGCCCAGTTGACGTTCGAGCGGGCCTGGCGGCATGCCCAGATCTACGACTCGCGCCGCGGCTCGGTCGCCACCTGGCTGACGACCATCGCGCACAACCTGGCCGTCGACGCCGTCCGCGCACGGCGGACCGAGCCGGTGGCGTCCGAGGACCTCGACGCCCTCCTCGGCGTCGTCACCGAGACCCCCGAGCAGTGGGCCCTGGCCGACGAGGCCTCCTCCCAGCTGCGCGCCGCCCTGGCGCGGCTGCCACGGGAACAGGCCCGGGCCCTGGTGATGGCGGGCATCTACGGACTGACGGCCCACCAGATCGCCGAGCGTGAGGGGATCCCGCTGGGCACCGCCAAGACGCGGGTCAGGGCCGCGATGGCGAAACTGCGCACCACCCTCGCGTCTCCGCGACGAGGCGACCATGTCCAGTGACCCGAACTGCGAGAAGCTGCGGGAGATCGGCGCCGAGCTCGCGCTCGGCGTGCTGTGCGGCAGCGAGCGGGCCGAGGCGGTCGCCCATCTGGACAGGTGCGCGGACTGCCGGGAGCACGTCCGGCAGCTGACCCTGGTCGGCGACCGCCTGATCGGCCTGCTGCCGGACAGGGACCCGCCCCCCGGTTTCGAGGCCCGGGTGGCGCGCAGTCTGGCCCAGCAGGCGACGGCGCAGGAGGGTGGCGGGCCCGCGCGCGCGGGCGGCCGTGCGCCCCGGAGCTTCCGTGGCCGTGCCCGCCGGGCCAGGCTGCGGCTCGCGGCGGTCGCCACCACGCTCGCCGTCGCCGTCGGGTTCGCCGGCTGGGCGGTCGGCACCGCCCTCCAGGAGGTCACGGTGAGCGCGCCCGCCACCGCGTCCGAGCCCATGCTGGTGGGCGACATGATCGCGGCCAGTGGCCGGTCGGTCGGCGAGTTCTACGCCCACCCCGGCAGTCACGCCTGGGTTTTCATGTCCGTCGATCTCGCCGGGCGCCGCAGCTCCTACACCGGAACGGTCTCCTGTCTTCTCGAGCGAGCGGACGGCAGCATGGTCCACGTCGGGAGTTTCTCCGTGCGCGGCGGTCGCGGCGACTGGGGCGTGGGGGCCCCCGGCGACCTGTCGGCCGTCCTCCGCGCCCGGCTGACGTCCCCGGACGGCACCGTCCTTGCCACGGCTCATCTGGAGAAGGGCCAGGTGGTCGAGCCGGAGAACACCTGAGACACCGCCCGTCCGGCTCACGGACGGTGCGCCGGGGGCAGCGTCGCCGCCAGGGCGGCGGCGAGTTCGGCGACCGTGGGCCGGCTCGCCGGGTCGATCAGCAGGCAGGCGTCGACGGCGGCGGCGAGCGCGGGGGGCAGCCGCCGCCGGGAGGCGATCGGCGGGGCGGCCCCCTCCGTCCGCGGATACCGGTCGTCCGGGCCGCCGGTGACGTCGCCGTCCCTGTCGCCCCTGCCCCCGGACCCGGTCCCGGTGTGGTCGAACGGCCCCTGACCGCACGCGGCCTCGAACAGCGTGACGCCGACGCCCCACACGTCGGCCGCGGCCGTGAGCGGACCACCGCGGGCCTGCTCCGGAGCCCGATAGCAGCGGGTGCCCAGGCCGGCGGGCGCCGGTCCGGGCGGCCGTGCGACGCTCAGGTCCAGCACCTTCGCATGACCGCGCTCCACCACCACGTTGGCCGGCTTGAGGTCCAGGTGCAGCAGGCCCCGGCCGTGCAGATAGTGGATCGCGGAACACAACTGCACGCCGAGCAGCGCCACGTCCGCCGCGTCCGGCCGGCGCCGCAACCGGTGCACGAGGTGGGACAGCGTCTCACCGGTCAGTGTCTCCAGGACGACGAGCGGCTCCGGCGACGCGAAGACGTCGTAGCCCCGGACCAGATGCGGATGGCTGAACTCCCGCAGCCATCTGCCCTCCCGCAGCAGCCGTTCGCCGAGCTGCGGCTCGCCCCGCCGGTCCGGCCGCACGACCTTGAGCACACAGCGGCAGGCCCGTTCCGCGCTCCAGGCGTCGTAGACGTCCTGCCAGCCGGTGCGCGCCAGCCGCGCCAGGATCTCGTACCCCGGCGCCGGCCTGGTGCCCGGTGCGAGGGGCCCGGGGCCGCTCATGACGGCACCGTGCCCGCGCTGAGCCGGTGCAGCCGGGCGTACGTCCCCTCGACGCGCAGCAGATCGGCGTGGGCGCCGTGCTCCACGACCCGGCCGTGGTCGAGCACCACGATCCGCGTGGCGTCACGGACGGTCAGCAGGTTGTGGGAGATGACGACGGTGGTCCGCCCGGCCATGAGCCGGCGCAGGGGGTCCATGATCCGCCGGCCGGACCGGGCGTCGAGCCCCGTGGTCGGCTCGTCCAGCAGCAGCACGGGCGCGTCCCTGATCATCGCGCGGGCGATCGCGAGGCGCTGGCACTGCCCGCCGGACAGTGTCCGGCCGCGCTGGCCGACCAGCGAGTCGTAGCCCTCCGGGAGCCGCTCGATGAACTCGTGGGCGTCGGCGGCGCGCGCCGCCGCGACGATGTCCGCCTCGCTCGCGCCGGGCCGGCCGTAGGCGATGTTCTCCCGCACGGTGCCGTGGAAGACGAGGGTCTCCTGGAGCACCACCGCGATGTTCTCCCGTACGACGGCCGGGCTCAGCTCCCGCAGGTCGGTTCCGTCGAGGAGGACCGCGCCCCGGTCGGGGTCGTAGAAGCGCAACTGGAGCTTGGCGACCGTGGACTTGCCGGCCCCGCTCGCCCCGACCAGGGCCAGGGTCTCGCCGGGCGCCACCTGGAAGGAGACGTCCGACAGCGACCACGAGGACGTGCCGGGATAGCGGAACCAGACGCCGTCGAAGCACACGTCGCCCCGTGCCCGGCCGATCCGCCGGGCGACCGGCGGATCGGCCACCTGTGGCTGCTGGTCCAGCAACTCGATGATCCGTTCGGCCGCGGCGGAGGCGGAGTAGAAGCTGGTGCCGAGCCGGGACAGGCCGTGGACGGGGCCGTAGAGCTTGCCGATCAGGGCCAGGAAGACCAGCAGTCCGCCCAGCGTCAGCTGCCCCTGGGCCAGCTTCCAGGTGCCGAGACCCATCACCGCCAGCCCGCCGGTCACCTCGATGATCTCGACGACGGGTCCGTAGACGGCCCGGATCCGTGCCGAGGCCATCGCCGCCCGGAGCCTGCCCACGCCCTCCCGCTCGAACCGGCGCGCCTCCCAGCCCTGCCGGTTGTACGCCTGCACCAGGGCGACGTTGCCGAGCGCCTCCTCGGCGACCGCGCTGAGCGAGCCGCTGCGGCGCCTGCGTTCCCGCGACGCCGTCTTGACCAGCCGTGAGAAGTGCCGGGCGGCGGCCCAGAACAGCGGTACGACGGCGAGGGCGAGCAGGGTCAGGTCCCACCCCAGGTACATCAGCAGGCCCAGATAGACGCCCAGACAGATGACGTAGTAGAGGGCGTCCGCCACCCCGGAGAGCAGGAACGTCTCGACCGCGTCGACGTCCCCCGTGATACGGGACAGCAGGTCTCCGAGCCGCCGGCGCTCGAAGAAGCCGAGTGACAGGCCCTGGACGTGCCGGAACACGGCGGAGCGCAGCGAGAGCAGGAAGTGCTCGCCGACCCAGGTGGACGTCACGTCGTCGGCGAACCCCAGCACCCCGGAGCAGAGGATGAGGCCCAGATAGGCGGGTGCGATCCACTCCAGCGGCCGCAGGTCGCGGGGGACGAGCACACCGTCCACGACGGACTTGAACAGCCAGATCTCCGCGGCGTCGACGGCCGGGCCGAACAGGCTGAACAGAAGCAGGGGCACGAGCCATCGGCGGCGCCCGCGCGTGTAGGGCCAGAACCGCCGGAACACCTCACGCGGCGAGACGGTGGGTGCGGCCGCGACGACGGCGTCGGAGCCCTCGCCGACCGCCAGCAGACGCCGCAGCAGATGCGCCATGGGACGAGTTCCTCGGGGACCGGCGAAGCGGACCGGGTCCTCCGGTCCCCGGTCCGCTCAGCCCTGGTGGGTGATCAGTAGCCGCCGTGGCCGCCGTGGCCGCCGTGGCCGCCGTGGCCGCCGTGGCCACCGTGGTCGCCGTGACCGTGGTCGCCGTGGCCGTGGCCGTGGTCGTGGCCGTGGTCACCGTGGTCACCATGGTCACCGTGGTCGTGACCGTGCCCCGACGAGTCGTCGCCGTGGTCCCGGCGCATGGCCGGCATGAGACTGCTGAAGATAGCCATAGTTCCTCCCGAAACTTGCTGCACAGGAGATACGTGTCAGGGCGCACATCGGATGGCTGTTTTCAGAAAAAGTTCCATTTTTAACCCATTCGAGCGGCCAGCCCCCCGGTGCACCGCACCTCGTCCCCGGCCGTGATGAGCAGCGCTTCCACGTCCGGCAGCGACTCCAGCCATGCCAGACCCGCCCGTGCCCCCATCGCGAACGCCGCCGTCGCCCAGCAGTCCACCCAGGTCAGCCGCGGCCCCACCACCGTCACCGACACCAGGTCCGTGACCGCGGGTCTACCCGTGCGCGGGTCCACGATGTGCGCGCCCCGTTCGGCCGTGCCGGACGTCGCCACCGACAGTTCGTCCGCTCCCGCGGTGGAGATCACCGCCGCCAGCCCGCCCGGGCGCAACGGGTCCGCCACGCCCACACGCCAGGGCCGGTGCGGCTCCGGCGAGCCCAGCATCTGCACGTCCCCGCCCCCGTTCACGCTGACCCCGCGCACCCCGGCCACCTCTGCCAGCAGCCGCGCGGCCCGCTCCGCCGCCCAGCCCTTGACGATCCCGGTGGGATCCGGCGCGCCCCGGTACCGGGGGCTGAACCACCCCTGGCTGACGCGTTCCGCCTCGGCGGCGAGGTCCAGCACCCCGGCCACCTCCGGCGCGCACTCCGCCACGGTCAGCTCGCCCCGGGCCAGTCGCGAGATGTCGCTGTCCTCCCGGTAGGTGCTGAAGACCGCGTCCGCCCGGTGCAGGCCGGCCACCGCTGCGGCCAGCGCCTCGCGTACCGCACGCGGATCCCCGCCGCGGACGTCGAAGGAGAAGACGGTCCCCATGACCTCCTCCGCGTGACGCACCGCGGCGGGAGCCTCGGCCGGCCCGGCCACCGTCTCAGCCACCGGCCTGGTCGAGCGCGGACTGCAGCGACTGCTTGTAGCCGGTGCTGGTGTAGGTGGCGCCGGAGACGGCGTCGATGTCCGCGTTCCCGGCCGCGACGGCCTCCTGGTTGAGCCTGGGTACGGCCAGGGCGGTCTTCTGGTCGCTGAGCCCGCCCTTGGGGGCCTGTACCGCCTCCGCCTTGGTGACCTTGCCGCCGGCGACGGTGACGCGCACCTGGACGGGACCGTACTGGGTCTGCGCGACCTTCCCGGTGACGGTGCGCGCCTGCGCGGCCCCCGGGGATCCGGCGTGCGACGCCGGCGCCGACTTCACCTTGTCCAGCGCGGACTGCAGCGACTTCTTGTACCCCGTGCTCGTGTACGTCGCCCCCGACACCGAGTCGATCCCCGCGCTCTGCGCCGCGACGGCCTCCTGGTTGAGCCTGGGTACGGCCAGGGCGGTCTTCTGGTCGCTGAGCCCGCCCTTGGGGGCCTGTACCGCCTCCGCCTTGGTG
>NZ_JBSFKD010000026.1:110341-142138 GCF_053598395.1 Streptomyces sp. NPDC001135
GACCTTGCCGCCGGCGACGGTCAGCCGTACCTGCACGGTCCCGTACTGCGTCTGCGCCGCGTCACCGGTCACCGTGCCGGAGCCGGTGGAGGCCTGCGCGCCGCCCTCGGTGCCGCCCTGAGGTGACTGCTGCGCCCCCGCGCCCTGTGACGGCGCCGCGCCCACCGCCGACGCCGAGGCCGGGTCGGTCGCGGGCTTCAGCGACAGCAGCAGTACGACACCGGACACGGTGGCGGCCGTGGCCAGGACGACCCGGCGGATCGGGTGGCTCTTCCTCATCGCTTCGCAGCTCCTGCTCACATCTCGAACGACTCGTGGTGGATGCGGCGGGCGGGGACCCCCGCGCCGCGCAGCGCCTCGTACACCGACTGCGCGAACCCGGTCGGGCCGCACATGAACACGTCGTGGTCGTCGATGTCCGGGATCTTGCGCTGGAGGTTCTCGGCGGAGATGTCCGGACGCTCGCCCTCCGGGCTGTTCACCGCGTACATCAGCCGGGCGCCCCGCTCGTCGGCGATCTTCGCCAGCTCGTCCCACAGCGCCAGGTCCTGGGTGCTGTTGGCCCGGTAGAGCAGGGTGATGTCACCGGCCGCCCCGGGCAGCGTCTCGAACAGCGCCCGCATCGGCGTGATGCCGACCCCGCCCGCGACCAGCAGGACCTTGCCCCGGCTGCGGCGCTGGGCGGTCATCGCGCCGTACGGGCCCTCCGCCCACACCCGGGTGCCGGGCGTCAGCTCGCGCAGCCGTGCGCTGTGGTCGCCGATCGCCTTCACCGTGATCCGCAGCATGTCCGGGCGGGGGGCCGCCGACAGCGAGTACGGGTGCGAGCTGAAGCGCATGCCCGGTGCGAGGAAGCGCCAGCGGAAGAACTGGCCCGCCTCCGCGCCCATCCGGTGCAGCTTCCGCCCGCCGATCAGCACCGACACGATGCCCGGCGTCTCCTCGATGACCGCCTCCACACGCATCCGGTGCTTGAGGTTCAGCCGGATCGGGGTGAGGATCCGGTACCAGATCACCAGTGCGGTGACCGTGCCGTACAGGCCGTACCAGAAGGTCTTCGCCATGGGCTCGACCGCGAAGTCGTTGCCGGTGGTGATCTGGTGCCAGAACGTCAGGAACACCGCGGCGTACGTCATCAGGTGCACGTGGTACCAGGTGTCGTACGGCATCCGGCGGCGGACCGGGCCGATCGAGGTCAGGCCGATGAGCACGAACAGGCCCGTGCCGATCGCGGCCTTGCCCATGTCCGGCAGCTGGTTGATGGAGTCGATGGTCTGCTGCACGATGTCGCCCAGCGACTTGCCCGCCTGCAGCGCGTACCCCCACATGGTGAGGAACACGTGCGCCACGATCAGGCAGAGGGTGTAGCGGCCGCTCATCGCGTGCCAGCGGGCCACCCGGTCGGAGCCGACCCGCCGCTCCAGCGCCGGTACGCGCGCCATCTGCAGCACGACCAGCGCCATCAGATAGCCGGCCAGCAGGCCGGTGATCCGGCCCGCGTTGAGGATCCTGCTGTTGTCGTCGGCGACGGACGGTGTGTTGTGCCACCAGAGCCACAGGACGGCCGCCGCGCCCGCCCAGACGGCGAGCAGCAGCGGGACGGCCGGGGAGCGGCGCGGGCGGATGCGGCGCATCGTCTGTCGGCGGGCGGCACGTCCGCCTGCGAGCGTGGTGGTCACGGTTCCTCCGTGGGGACTTGACCCTTGGCCCAGAGATACGTGCCGCATGCGCCGGGTGTTCAGAGACCCCGCCTCACAGTCCCGCCGGGTGCAGTGCGGACTGGAGGGACCGCCGGTAGCCGGTGCTGGTGCACGTGGCGCCCGACGCCATGCCGATGTCCGCGCTCCGCGCGGCCAGCGCCTCACGCCGCAGCTGGGGGAGTGCGTAGCTGTTGATCTCCTGGCCGCGGGGGTTGTCCCGCGGGGTCCGTCGTACCGGCCTGGTCCGGTGTAGCGGCCACTGTGCGGGGCGAAGTTCTGAGCCACCTCTGAGCGAGCCTGTGACCAGGGGTTCTGAGAGCGGATTCACAGGTTGTCCGCAGCCCGTGTGCAGCGGACGGGGGAGCGCACTCAGAGAAAACTCAGAGGGCGGGCGGTACGCCCCACCCGTCCACCTGGGTGATGCTGGTAAGCGCGATGAACACCACCCGTTCCGGCCGCCCGGCCCTCACCCGACCCGACGGCACCCCGCTGCGCGTCCTCGTCGTCGACGACGACCCCGACCTCGCCGAGGTGCTCACCGGCGCCCTGCGCTACGAGGGCTGGGAGGTGCGCGCGGCCGGCGACGGTGCCTCGGCCCTGACCACCGCGCGCGAGCTGCTGCCCGACGCCGTCGTCCTGGACGTGATGCTCCCCGACACCGACGGCTTCGCCGTGCTGCGCCGCCTGCACGAGGTGAAGCCGGACGTCTGTGTCCTCTTCCTCACGGCACGGGACGCGGTCGAGGACCGCATCGCCGGTATCACCGCGGGCGGCGACGACTACGTCACCAAGCCCTTCAGCCTGGAGGAGGTCGTCGCCCGGCTGCGCGGCCTGCTGCGCCGCGCCGGCATGGCCCGGCAGCAGGAGGAGGGCCCACGCCTGACCGTGGGCGACCTGGTGATGGACGAGGAGGCCCGCGAGGTCACCCGGGCCGGCGAACTGGTCGAACTCTCACCCACCGAGTTCGAACTCCTCCGCTTCCTCATGCGCAACCCGCGCCGTGTGCTGAGCAAGGCGCAGATACTCGACCGGGTGTGGTCCTACGACTTCGGCGGTCGCGCCCATGTCGTGGAGCTGTACATCTCCTACCTGCGCAAGAAGGTCGACGCGGGCCGCGAGCCCATGATCCACACGGTGCGCGGAGCGGGGTACGTCCTGAAGCCGGTGCCCAGGTGAGGCCCGCACGGCACCTGCGCCCGCCCCGCCTGCGCACCCTGCGCGCCCGGCTGACCTTCGGCCTGGTGGTGCTGCTGGCGGTGAGCTGCGCGGCCGTGGGCGTGGCGGCGGTCGTCGAGCTGAACGGCTTCCTCACCCAGCGCCTGGACGAACAGCTCGCCCAGGTCGGCACCCGGTTCCCGGAGAGCCTGGAACACAACGGCAGGCTGCCGGACGACCACGACGGGGACGAACACGGCGACACCCGCCGGATGGCGACCGGCACCTTCGGCGCGCGCCTGCTGAACGGCACGGTCACCCACAAGGGCCTCATCCGGGGCGGCGACCCGTCCGCCGACCTGAGCGTCGACCTGACGGCGCAGGACAGCGCACGCCTGGCCCGGGTACCGGTCGACGGCCGGCCCCACACCGTCGAGCTCTCCGCCCTGGACGACTACCGGGTCGTCGCCTCCGCCGGCCGGGACGGGGACGTGCTGGTCGTCGGCCTGCCGCTGGAGCCGGTCCAGGCCACGGTCCACCGCCTGGAACTGGTCGCCGGGGTCGTCTTCGGCCTCGCGCTCGTGGTGACCGGCGTGGCCGGCGCCTTCTGGGTCCGCTGGTCCCTGCGCCCGCTCAGCCGGGTCGCCGCCACCGCCACCCGGGTCAGTGAGCTGCCCCTGGCCAGCGGCGAGGTGGCGCTGCCGGCGCGGGCTCCGGACGCCGACCCGGACAGCGAGGTCGGCCGGGTCGCCGGGGCCTTCAACCGCATGCTCGGCCATGTCGAGGACGCGCTGACCAAGCGGCACGCGAGCGAGGAGCGGCTGCGCCGCTTCGCCGCCGACGCCAGCCACGAGCTGCGCACCCCGGTCGCCTCGGTCCGGGGCCACGCCGAACTGGCCCTCCTCCATCCGGGGCCGGTGCCACCGGAGGTGACGCGCGCCCTGCGGCGCATCACGGCCGAGTCCGCCCGCATGGGTGAGATGGTCGACGACCTGCTCCTGCTGGCCCGCCTCGACGCGGGCCGCCCCCTGGAGCGCGGCCCGGTCGACCTGACGCACCTCGTGCTGGACGCGGTCACGGACGCCCGCGCCACCGGCCCCGGACACCGCTGGACCCTGGACCTCCCGGAGGAACCGGTGACGGTGCCGGGAGACGCCCACCGACTCCACCAGGTGTTGGCCAACCTGTTGGCCAACGCGCGTTTGCACACGCCCGTGGGCACCAAGGTCACGGTCACCCTGGAGACCACCGCCGACTCGGCCCTCCTCTCCGTCCACGACGACGGCCCCGGCGTCCCCGAGGGCCTCCAGCCCGATGTCTTCGAACGCTTCACCCGAGCAGAACACCGCCGTCGAGCGGACGCTCCCGGCGCCGGCGCGGGCCTGGGGCTGTCGATCGTGACGGCGGTGGCGGAGGCGCACGGGGGCGGCGTGGACGTGGAGAGCACACCGGGCTCCACGACGTTCACGGTGCGCCTGCCGACCTGAGGAGGGGGGCGGGGCCGTGCCGGCACGCGCCTGCGCCGCGCGAGCGCACGGCACGTTCAGTACTGGGTGAGGGCCGTGATCCCGTCCGTGGTCCCGATGGCCATGTGCGCCCGCTTCCCGGGCTCGACCCACCGAAGAATCCGCTCCATCGCGTCCGCCGGCACCGACACACACCCAGCCGTGGCGCCCAGCCCGTTGACGTGCAGGAAGATGCCGGCGCCGCGCCCGCGCACCGGCTGGGCGTAGTTGAACCCGATGACGAGCCCGTACGCATACTGCGTCGTATAGGTGATCAGGTGCTCCGACTCGGACGCCCGGCAGTCGCCCGGCAACGGGTCCACCCACCGGTTGTACGACACCGAGTCATTGTCCTGGCACCACCACGAACTCTCCTTCACCGTCCGGTACTCGACGCTCGTCCCGCTCGGCGCCGCCTTGATCCCGAAGCCGAACGGAAGGTCGTACAGTCCGGTCGGTGTGGTGTTCGTGCCCTGCACACGTGAGCCGCCGTCGACGAGCCCGTTCGCTCCGAACCGCGCCGGTGCCGTACCGGCCTGCACCCACTGCCCGTCCTTCTGGTCCCACCAGGTGAGCGTGCCCGTGGTGGAGTCGGCGCGGTCCGCCTGCGCGGTGATCAGCTGGCTGCCGCCGCCGGTGTCCGCCATGCGCGCGGGCAGCGGGTCGGACCCGTCACCCGGGGCGGAGCCGAGCAGGGCGAGCGAGGACGCGGACACGAGGGCCAGCACGACACCGGGGCGCATGGCTCAGACGGTAGACGGCGGAAGCGGCAACGGCAGCCCGGGTAGTCCGTCCAGGCTCGTCGCGACATGTTCCTTCTTCTCGAAGTACGCGCCCAGCGACGCGTCGTCCTCCCGCGCGAAACGCTTGCCGTGCAGGTCGCGGTCGCTCTCGTACGCCATGTAGGGGACGGTGTACCCGCAGGTGTCCCGGACCAGGTCCGCGTGTACGACGATGACCGCGCGCAGTCCGTGCGGGGTCGGGTCGATGTCGGGGAAGTGGGCGAGCAGCTCCTTGAAGCGCGGGTCGTCCCGGAAGACGGGTTCGCCCCGGCCGTGCACGCGCACGATGTTCGGCGGGCCCTGGAAGGCGCACCACATCAGGGTGATCCGGCCGTTCTCCCTGAGGTGCGCGACGGTCTCCGCGTTGGAACCGGCGAAGTCCAGGTAGGCCACGGTCAGTTCGTCGATGACGGCGAAGGAACCCTTGAGGCCTTTGGGGGAGAGGTTGACCGTGCCGTCGCCGGACAGCGGGGCGGTCGCGGTGAAGAAGAGGGGTTGCTCCTCGATGAACGTCCGGAGCCTGCCGTCGATGCGCTCATAGGTCTTTCCCATGTCTAACGATTATTGTCGCAACTCCTTCGCCTGTCTAATGAAAGTCCACGAAGTCGAAGCAGGAGAAAGCGGTTGCTGTCGCTCAGGGGCCCCGAGGATTGACGAATCATGCAGACCCCTGCATACTCATGCATGACAGCAGAGGCAGTGTGAGGAGAAACCCGTGACCGAGCGCGTCGTACTCGCCTATTCGGGCGGTCTGGACACCTCCGTCGCCATCGGCTGGATCGCCGAGGAGACGGGCGCCGAGGTCATCGCCGTCGCGGTGGACGTCGGCCAGGGGGGCGAGGACCTGGACGTCATCCGCAAGCGCGCCCTCGCCTGCGGTGCCGTCGAGGCCGAGGTCGCCGACGCCAAGGACGAGTTCGCCGACGAGTACTGCCTTCCGGCGATCAAGGCCAACGCCCTCTACATGGACCGCTACCCGCTGGTCTCCGCCCTGTCCCGGCCCGCGATCGTCAAGCACCTGGTCGCCGCCGCGAGGAAGCACGGCGCCACGACCGTCGCCCATGGCTGCACCGGCAAGGGCAACGACCAGGTCCGTTTCGAGGCGGGCATCGTCGCCCTCGCCCCCGACCTGAAGTGCATCGCCCCGGTCCGCGACTACGCGATGACCCGGGACAAGGCGATCGCCTTCTGCGAGGCCAGGCGGCTCCCGATCGCCACCACCAGGAAGTCCCCGTACTCCATCGACCAGAACGTCTTCGGGCGCGCGGTCGAGACGGGCTTCCTGGAGGACATCTGGAACGCCCCCGTCGAGGACATCTACGAGTACACCGCCGACCCGGCCGTCCCGCGCGAGGCGGACGAGGTGGTCATCACCTTCAAGGAGGGTGTGCCCGTCGCGATCGACGGCGGTCCCGTCACCGTCCTGCAGGCGATCCAGCAGCTCAACGAGCGCGCCGGCGCCCAGGGCGTCGGCCGGATCGACATGGTCGAGGACCGCCTCGTCGGCATCAAGTCCCGCGAGGTGTACGAGGCCCCGGGCGCCATCGCCCTGATCACCGCCCACCAGGAACTGGAGAACGTCACCGTCGAGCGCGAACTGGCCCGCTACAAGCGGCAGGTCGAGCAGCGCTGGGGTGAACTGGTCTACGACGGCCAGTGGTTCTCCCCGCTCAAGCGCGCCCTGGACGGCTTCGTCGACGAGGCCAACCAGCATGTCAGCGGCGACATCCGGATGACCCTGCACGCCGGCCGCGCGGTCGTCACCGGCCGCCGCTCCGAGTCCTCCCTGTACGACTTCAACCTCGCCACCTACGACACCGGCGACACCTTCGACCAGGCCGCCGCCAAGGGCTTCATCGACCTCTACAGCCTGTCGTCGAAGATCGCCGCCAGGCGCGACCTCGCCTGAGTCCGGTGCGTACTGTCCGCACATCCACCACTTCCTCTAGGAGCAGCGCAAGTGAGCAGCAACAGCGGTGACGTACGGCTCTGGGGCGCCCGTTTCGCCGACGGTCCGGCCGAGGCCCTGGCGAAGCTGTCCGCGTCCGTCCACTTCGACTGGCGGCTCGCGCCCTACGACATCGCCGGCTCGCGTGCCCACGCGCGCGTGCTGCACAAGGCGGGGCTGCTCACCGAGGACGAGCTGACCCGCATGATCGCCGGGCTCGACCGGCTCGAGGCGGACGTCGCGTCCGGCGCCTTCGTGGGCACCATCGCCGACGAGGACGTGCACACCGCCCTGGAGCGTGGCCTGCTGGAGCGCCTCGGTCCGGACCTGGGCGGCAAACTCCGCGCCGGCCGCTCCCGCAACGACCAGGTGGCGACCCTCTTCCGGATGTACCTCAGGGATCACGCCCGTACGATCGGCGGCCTGATCGCCGACCTCCAGGACGCGCTGATCGGCCTCGCCGAGGCCCACCCGGACGTCGCGATGCCCGGCCGTACCCACCTCCAGCACGCCCAGCCGGTCCTCTTCGCCCACCACGTCCTCGCCCACGTCCAGTCCCTGTCCCGGGACGCGGAGCGGCTGCGCCAGTGGGACGAGCGCACGGCGGTCTCCCCGTACGGCTCCGGCGCCCTCGCCGGCTCCTCCCTGGGCCTGGACCCGGAGGCGGTCGCGCGGGACCTCGGCTTCGAGCACGGCAGCGTCGGCAACTCCATCGACGGCACGGCCTCCCGTGACTTCGTCGCCGAGTTCGTCTTCATCACCGCGATGATCGGCGTGAACATCTCCCGGATCGCCGAGGAGATCATCATCTGGAACACGAAGGAGTTCTCCTTCGTGACCCTGCACGACGCGTTCTCCACGGGCTCGTCGATCATGCCGCAGAAGAAGAACCCGGACATCGCCGAGCTGGCACGCGGCAAGTCCGGCCGCCTGATCGGCAACCTGACGGGGCTGATGGCGACCCTGAAGGCCCTGCCGCTCGCCTACAACCGCGACCTCCAGGAGGACAAGGAGCCGGTCTTCGACTCCTGCGACCAGCTGGAGGTGCTGCTCCCCGCCTTCACCGGCATGATCGCCACCCTCACCGTCCACCGCGAGCGCATGGAGGAGCTGGCCCCGGCCGGCTTCTCACTCGCGACCGACATCGCCGAGTGGCTGGTCAAGCAGGGCGTGCCGTTCCGCGTGGCGCACGAGGTCGCCGGCGAGTGCGTGAAGGTCGCCGAGGCCGAGGGCAAGGAACTGGACGACCTCACGGACGAACAGTTCGCGAAGATCTCCGCCCACCTCACTCCGGAGGTGCGCACCGTCCTCAACGTCCCGGGCGCCCTGGCCGCCCGCAACGGCCGGGGCGGCACGGCCCCGAGCGCGGTCGCCGTACAGCTGGCCGAGGTGAAGGCGGACGTCGCGGCGCAGCACGAGTGGGCGGACGCCAGGAAGAAGAGCTGAGTGAAGCGCCCCGAAAGGGGCGCGGCCGTGCCGATGTGCGGCTCCGCCGCGTGGGCGCGGGCACGCGAACCGTCCGCACCCGCCGACGCACCGCACGCCCCGAGCGCCGAGGCCAAGGCCGTCACGGGTTACGTTGGTCGCAAGCCGTACCGGATCCGACCGAACGGAGCCCGCGATGCCCTTCGCCCGACTGGCCGCAGCGACAACCCCCACCTGCCACATCGGACTGGGCCTCGCCGCCGTCGGCCGCCCCGGCTACATCAACCTCGGCCGAGAGGACGACCTTGGTGAGAACCGCAGCGTCGATGCCCTCCGGAGCCGGACCCACGAACTCCTCGACGCCGCCTACGCCCAGGGTGTGCGCTACTTCGACGTGGCCCGCTCCTACGGCCGTTCGGAGGAGTTCCTCGCCGACTGGCTGAACGCCCGCCCCGACATCGACGACGTGGTCGTCGGCAGCAAATGGGGCTACACGTACACCGCGGGCTGGTCGGCGGATGCCGAGACGCACGAGGTCAAGGACCACAGCCTCGCCGCGTACGAGCGGCAGCGCGCCGAGACCGACGCCCTGCTCGGCGACCGGCTCGACCTCTACCAGATCCACTCGGTGACCCCGGAAAGCCCGGCCCTCACCGACAAGGACCTGCACGCCCGGCTCGCCGAGGCCGCAGCCCAGGGCCTGACCGTCGGCTTCTCCACCAGCGGCCCCGCCCAGGCCGACGCCGTCCGCGCCGCCCTCGCCGTGACCGTGGACGGCGAGCCCCTCTTCCGTACGGTGCAGTCGACGTACAACGTGCTGGAGACCTCGGCGGCACCCGCGCTCGCCGAGGCGCACGACGCCGGGCTCACCGTGATCGTCAAGGAGGGCATGGCCAACGGTCGGCTGGCCGCGCCGCACGCACCACAGGCGCTGCGGACCGTCGCCGAGGAGACCTCGCTCGGCTGCGACGCCGTGGCCCTCGCCTGGATCCTGCGCCAGCCGTGGGTGGGTGTCGTCCTCTCCGGCGCCGCGACCGTCACCCAGCTCGCCTCCAACCTCCACGCTCCCGCCGTCGACCTCGACGCGGACCGGCTGACGCGTCTCGCCACGCTCGCCGAGGACCCGCACGCCTACTGGGAGCGGCGCGGACAGCTGCCCTGGCACTGACGATCACCCGCAACGACCAGCGGCGATGAGTCACGCATGCCTAGCATGAGACATGAATGTCTCACATGGGCTACTCTTGTCTCATGGCCCTCGATCGTGACCAGGTGCTGCGCAGCGCCGCCGCCCTGTTGACCCGCAAATCCACCGCGACCATGGACGAGGTCGCCAAGGCCGCCGGGATCAGCCGGGCCACGCTGCACCGCCACTTCGCCGGGCGTGACGCGCTCGTCCGGGCGCTGGAGGCGCTCGGCATCGAGGAGTGCGAGGCGGCAGTGGACCGGGCCCGGCTCGACGAGGGACCGGCGGCGGGGGCCGTACGCCGGCTGGTGCGGGAGATCCAGCCCGCCGCCGGACTGCTCGCCTTCCTGTACGGCGAGAGCCAGCTCTGGGAGGGCGACCGGCAGAACGACGGCTGGCAGCGGCTGGACGCCCGGATCGGGGCGGTTTTCCAGCGCGGGCAGCGCAGCGGCGAGTTCCGGATCGACCTGACCCCCGTCTGGCTCACCGAGGCGCTGTACGGGCTGACCGCCTCCTGCGCCTGGGCCGCCCTGGACGGCCGTGTGGCCTCCCGGGACTTTCCGACCATGGTCGCCGAGCTGTTGCTCGGCGGCGCTCTACGAAGAGAGGAATCATGACCAGCACCCTGCAGCCGGCCGCGACGACGGAGGCGGTGAAGCGCCCGGGCCGCTGGCTCGCGCTCTCCGTCCTCGTCCTGGCCGTGCTGCTGGTGGCCGTCGACGCCACCGTCCTCGGTCTGGCAACCCCGTACATCAGCGAGGACCTCGACCCCTCAGGCACCCAGCTCCTCTGGATCGGTGACGTCTACTCCTTCGTCATCGCCGGTCTGCTCGTCTCCATGGGCAGCCTCGGCGACCGCATCGGACGCAAGCGGATCCTGCTCGGCGGTGCCACGGCGTTCGGCGCGGTGTCCGTCCTGAACGCCTATGCGACGACTCCCGAACTGATGATCCTGGCGCGGGCCCTGCTCGGTGTCGCGGGCGCGACGCTGATGCCCGCGACCCTCGCCCTGATCCGCAACATCTTCCACGACGCGCGTGAGCGCAGCCTCGCCGTCGGCATCTGGGGCGCGACCGCCTCCGCCGGTACGGCCGTCGGCCCGATCACCGGCGGTTTCCTCCTCGAACACTTCTGGTGGGGCTCGGTCTTCCTCATCAACCTGCCCGTGATGGCGGTCCTGGTCCTGGTCGGCGTCCGCACCCTGCCCGAGTCCCGCAACCCGAACCCCGGTCCCTGGGACCTGAGCAGCGTCGTCCTGTCGCTGGTCGGCATGATCGGCGTCGTGTACGCCGTCAAGGAGGCCGCGACCCACGGCTTCACCTGGCCCACGCTCGCCGCCGGTCTGCTGGGCGCCGCCGCGCTGTACGGGTTCGTGCACCGCCAGCTCACCATGCCGGCCCCGCTGCTGGACATGCGCCTGTTCCGGCGCCGTGGCTTCAGCGGGGCGGTCCTCGCCGACCTGCTGACCGTGCTCGGCATGTCCGGCCTGGTGTTCTTCCTCTCCCAGTACCTGCAACTCGTCCAGGGCAGGCGCCCGTTCGAGGCGGGCCTGGCCGAACTGCCCGCCGCGGTGGGCGCGGTGGCGGCCGGCCTGGTGGCGGGCCGCGCCGCCCGCCGTTTCTCGGTACGGGCGGTGGTCTCGGGCGGTCTGGCGGCCGTCGGCCTGGCCCTGACCGCGCTGACGACGCTCGGCCAGTCCACCGGGTACCCGGTCCTCGGCGCCGTCCTTCTGGTCGTCGGGATCGGCGCGGGCTTCTCCTTCACGGTCACCGCGGACGTCATCCTCTCCAGCGTCCCCAAGGACCAGGCGGGCGCCGCCTCGGCGGTCTCGGAGACGGCGTACGAACTGGGCGCGGCTCTCGGCATCGCCCTGCTGGGCTCCGTCGTGACGGGCGTCTACCGCGACTTCACCGGTCCGGCGGACACCCCTGCCGCGGCCCACGAGTCGCTGGGCGCGGCGGTGGAGGCGTCGGCGCACATGCCGGCGCACACGGCACAGGCCTTGCTGACGGCGGCACGCGAATCCTTCGTCCACGGCCTGACCCTGGCCTCGGGCGTGGGAGCAGCGGTCCTGCTGCTGACGTCGGTCGCGGCGTGGTTCATGCTGAAGAACCAGAAACTGGACAGCGCGGGGTGAGCGCAACTCCCAGGGCTGCTCACCGCCGATAGCCCAGCACCGTCATCATCCCGCTCTCCGAGTGGTACTGGTTGTGGCAGTGCAGCATCCACAGCCCGGGATTGTCGGCGTCGAAGTCGACGACCAGCTTGCGGTGCGGCAGCACGATCGAGGTGTCCTTACGGGCCCCGACCGCGTCCAGTCCCGCGAGCGCGAACGTGTGGCCGTGCAGATGCAGGGGGTGCCACATGTCGGTGGCGTTGATGAGGGTGAGCCGGACCCGCTCGCCGGCCCGCACGGGATGCCGCTGCCGCACGTCGTAGGGCTTGTGGTCCAACCCCCAGTCGTACTTCTCCATGCTGCCGGTGAGCCGGATGCGCAGCTCGCGGTCGGGGCGGCGGTCGGCGAGGGCGACGGAGTCGGCCGGCTTCAGCCGGCGGGCGGGTACGACCTTGCCGTCGAGTTCGTCCGGGCGGACATCCGGTGACGGAAGGCTTTTCCCCTTGTCGGTGCGCAGGACGGCGAGCGCCTTGCCCTTCTTGCCCTCGGGGAGGGCGACGAGGGGGAACATGCCGTCCTTGGCGGTGATCAGGACGTCGTACCGCTCCGCCATGCCGATGAGCAGGGCGTCGGTCTCCTTGTGCTCCACGGGGTAGCCGTCGGTGTGGGTGACCGTCATCCTGTGGTCGCCGAGCGCGACCCGGAAGGCGGTTTCGGAGCCCGCGTTGATGAGCCGCAGCCGGACGCGGTCGCCGGGGCGGCAGCGGAAGACCGAGGGGCTGCTGCCCTGGCGCCCGTTGGCCAGGTAGAGAGGGTAGGCGACGCTGCCGCCCTCGCCGTTCAGCATGCGGCTGTGGGAATCGCGCAGCACCCGGGAGGGGCCTGTGGCGTGTTTCCGGGGCGACGACGCGTGTCCGCCCGCGGCGGACCGCCGGGACGGCGTCGCGTGCGCGCTCGCCGATCCGCGGGGACTCGGGGTGTGGTGTTCGGGACCCATGGCCATGCCCGTCATCCCGGAATCGCTCCAGCCGGGCTTGAGCTGGGCGAGCACCTGCTCGGGGGTGGAGCCGTCCACCCCGTCCACCCAGTCGTCCAGGACGACGACCCATTCCTTGTCGTAGGCGAGGGGCTCTTTGGGATCGTCGACGATGAAGGGCGCGTACAGGCCGCGGTCGGGCTGCAGGCCGACGTGCGAGTGGAACAGATACGTGCCCGGGTGGGCGACGGTGAAGCGGTAGGTGAAGTCGGCCCGGGAGTCGATGGCGTTCTGGGTCAGGCCCGGAGCGCCGTCCATGTCGCAGCGCAGACGCAGCCCGTGGGAGTGCAGCGTGGTCGTGGTGGGAAGCCGGTTGGCGAGGGTGAGGTCGAGGACGTCACCGGCGGTGACGCGCACCAGCGGGCCCGGGAGCGCCTCGTTGTACGCCCAGCTCCGGACGGACCTCCCGCCCAGGTCGAGCGTCGACTCGGCGGCGGTGAACCTGAACTTTCGTACGGGGCCGGTCCCGCGCTTGCGCTCGGCGGCAAGAACCTCCGGATCCGACGGATTGACGTACCCCTTGGGCCCCGGTGGCACGAACCTTGTCGCGCCGACCCCGTGTTGGGGGCGCGAGGGGGGATCGGAGCGGGAACCGGAGCAGGCCGCCAGGAGTCCCGCCCCGGCGGTGGCGATCGGAGCACGGAGCAGGGTACGCCGCGAAGGTTTCTGCATGTCTGAATAAGACATGTTGTGCGCTCATATGGCCGGTAAATGCGGCGGAATGGCTGAAGTGTCGGGGCAGATTCCACCGGCAGGCGGACGGCCCCGACCCACCGGCCGGCTCACCGGGAGGTCTGGGCGTCGCAGGCGCACCCCACCTCACAGCCGGCCGATCCAAACGGCAGGGCCTAGGCGGCCTTCGCCTTCGTGGCGTACATGTCCACGTACTCCTGCCCGGACAGCCGCATGACCTCGGCCATCACGGAGTCGGTCACGGCCCGCAGCACATAGCGGTCCCGGTCCATCCCCTCGTACCGCGAGAACTCCATGGCCTCGCCGAACCGGACGGTGACCCGGCCGGGCCGCGGGATGCCCCGGCCGCCCGGCTGCAGCTTGTCCGTGCCGATCATCGCGAAGGGGACCACCGGCGCACCGGTCATCAGGGTCAGCCGGGCGATCCCGGTGCGCCCCCGGTACAGACGGCCGTCGGGCGAGCGCGTGCCCTCCGGGTAGATCCCGAAGATCTTCCCCTCCTCCAGGATCCGCCGCCCGGTCATCAGCGCGGCCACACCACCGCTGGCGCCGTCCCGGTCCACCGGGATCATGCCGACGCCGGTGAAGAACCAGGCCATCAGCCGGCCCTTGACGCCCTTGCCGGTGACGTACTCGTCCTTGCCGATGAAGAACACCTGACGCTTGGTGACCACCGGCAGCACGATCGAGTCGATGAAGGTGAGGTGGTTTCCGGCCAGAATGACCGGACCGTCCCCCGGAATGTGCTCCGCGCCCTCCACCTGTGGGCGGAACATCAGGCGCATGATCGGTCCGAGCACTGCCTTGATGAGCGCGAAGCGGGACAACGGGTCCTCCGATGTCGAGGGGATCGATATGAGTCTGTGCAGGTGAGGACATTACTCGCGGTCCCGGGGCGGGCGCACATCGGGTGCGTCCGGTTCACCGAGGTCTTACGAAGAGTTGACACGGTTTTACCTGTGGTGACGCCTCGGGGACGGGCCGTGACGTGCCGGTGGCGGTGTGACGGAGATCGCGCGGGGTGCCCGTTCCCCCCGACACGCACCACAGCGGCCCGTGCGCACGGCCCGTCACCTCACGCCTCCCGCAGGACACCCGGCGACACCCGCATGTTCGGGTCCAGGACTCCCTTCGGTCATGTCCACGCCCCTACGATCGGCCCGCACTCACGAGTAGACGGCAGGAGGGCGCTGATATGGGCAGCGACCAGGCGAACGAGAAGACGCGGGGCACCGGACGGCGGGCGATCCTCGGCGCGGCGGTGTTCGGCGCGAGCGGAGCGGTCCTCGGGCTGCCGGGCGCGGCCGAGGCGGCCGGGGTCCGGACGGGCGGACACGGCGGCCGGGGGCTGAAGGGCCTGCCGGTGCCCACGATCATCGGCCACCGGGGTGCGAGCGGCTACCGCCCCGAGCACACCTTCGGCTCCTACGAACTGGCCCTGGACCTGGGCGCCGACGTGGTCGAGGCGGGCGACCTCGTGCCGACCAAGGACGGCCACCTCGTCTGCCGGCACGAGCCGGAGATCGGCGGCACCACGGACGTCGCCTCGCACCCCGAGTTCGCCGACCGCAGGACCACCAAGGTCCTCGACGGGGTCTCCACCACCGGCTGGTTCACCGAGGACTTCACCCTCGCCGAGCTGAAGACCCTGCGCGCGATCGAGCGCATCCCGGCCAACCGGCCGCACAACACCCTCTACAACGGGCGCTGGGAGATACCCACGTTCGAAGAGGTCCTGAAGTGGCAGGACGAACAGACCCGCAAGCGCGGCAAGCAGGTCTTCGTCTACCCCGAGACCAAGCACCCCACGTACTTCCGGAAGCTCGGCCTCGGCCTGGAGGAACGGGTCGCCAAGCTGCTGCGCAAGTACGGCAAGGACGGCCGCAACTCGCCGGTCATCCTGCAGTCCTTCGAGCCCACCAGCATCCAGAAGCTGAACCAGCTCGTCGACAACCCGCTCGTCGTGCTGCTCTCCTCGGCCGACAGCCGTCCCTACGACTTCGTCGAGTCGGGCGACCCGCGCACGGTCGCCGACCTCATCACCCCCAAGGGCCTGCGGGAGATCGCCGGCTACGCCCAGGGCATCGGCCCGACCCTGGACCTGGTCATCCCCAAGAACGCGGACGGCACCCTCGGCAAGCCGACCACCCTGGTCTCCGACGCGCACAAGGTGGGCCTGGTCCTCCACCCCTACACCATGCGCAACGAGAACCCCTTCCTCCCGGCCGAGTACCGCAAGGGCGGCGCGGCCGACGCCTACGGCGACTCCTTCGGTGCGTTCAAGACGTACTTCGCGACCGGCATCGACGGCGTCTTCACCGACAACGCCGACACCGGCGTGCTCGCCCGCGCGGACTTCCTGGCGGGCTGACCGCGTCAACGGCCGGTCCTTCCCGCACCCCGTTCGGGGTGTCTGTGCGCCGCCCCGGAAACCTGCTCCCGGGGCGGCGCGTCGTTTCGCATATGACGTACGACTTGGTGGCCGCCCTGCACCCGCTGCTCACCGCCGAGGCCTCGGCCGAGGCATATGCGGCCGGGAGTGAGCCCGGCGACCTGGAACAAGCCGTCTGGCTCCGCCTGCTGGAGCGCCTGGAGAGCGACGGTCCGCCGTCGGACCCGGAGGGCTGGCTGCGCAAGGCGGTGCGCGCCGAGGCCCGCCGCAGCCGCCGTACCAGCCGGCGGGAACGTCCCTACGGTGCCGAGCCCGCCGACGACGCCCGTACCGATCCCGAACAGCACGTCCTCACCGCGGCCCGGTACCGCGCCCTGCGCGACGCGGTGCGCCGCCTGCCCGGCCGCTGCCCCCGGCTCATGGAGGCCCTGCTCTCCCCGAAGGACCTGACATACCGGGAGATCGCGGGGGAGTTGGGTATGTCACAGGGCAGCCTTGGCCCGGAACGCTCCAGATGTCTCGGTTGTCTGCGCCGATTGCTCACACCGGAGGTTGCTTCCGGTGAAGTGCGGGGATAGGAGTGAGGGACGACAGATGATCAGGTGAGCGGGAGGCATGCGCACATGGGCATGAGCGTGACCATCTCGGTGGCGACCGAGCAGGACGCGGAGCAGATCTTCAGGCTCCAGTACCTGTGCTTCCAGAGCGAGGCGGCGCTGTACGGCAACTACCGCATCGACCCGCTGGTCCAGACCCTGGACTCCGTCCGTCAGGAGGTCGCCTCCGACTGCGTCTTCGTCGCCCGGCTCGGCGAGGAGGTGGTCGGCTCGGTGCGCGGCAAGGTCACCGAGGGCGGCACGGCCGCCATCGGCAAGCTCTGCGTCCACCCCCGCCTCCAGGGCCACGGCATAGGCGCACGTCTGCTGCGCGCCGCTGAAGCGGCGCTGGTGGAGCAGCGGGGTGCCACCAGGTTCCGCCTCTTCACCGGCCACCGCAGCGAGGGCAACCTCCGCCTCTACCGCCGCTCGGGCTACGAGACGGTGGGCCGGTCCAAGGGCACCGACGGAGTGGAGATGATCGTCCTGGAGAAGCAGGCGGGCACGTACGCGGCTACGGCGTGAGGGAACACCCAGGGGCGCGGGGAACTGCCCGACAAGCCACGGACGACCCGTGGCCGCCGACGCGCCTCAGGCACCGCTCTCGTTCTGCGCCCTCCGCAGCCAGTACATCGCGGAGAGCGGCAGCAGAACCGGAATGAAGACGTAGCCCATCCCGTACTTCGACCACACGGTCGCGTCCGGGAACGCCGAGGGGTCCACGATCGTCCACGTACCGACGATCAGCACACCCGCGAGCTCGGCGGCGCAGCACACCAACGCCGCCCGCCGAGCGGTCTCCCCGCCCCGGATCAGCGTGTACGTGATGAAGCCGTACACCAGGCCCGCCACCGCCGACAGCGCATAGGCGAGCGGCGCCCGGTCGAACTCCGTCGAGATCTGGAACGCGGAACGCGACACCGCGCCCACCACCATCACGCCGTAGAACCAGACGAGCAGCATGCCCGGCCCGCTGATCAACCGGGCCGGCTTCTCCTCCACCGCCGTCACCTCAGCCTCCCCAGATGTCATAGAGCCGCACCTCCAGCACGGCCAGCACCACACCGCCGGCCGCCACCGTCACCGAGCCCCAACGGGTCCGCTCGGCCAGTGACATGAACCCCGCCGCCGGAACGCACGCGAACGCGCCCAGCAGATACGCCACGAAGATCGTCGTACCCTGCTCGGGCTTCTCGCCCCGTGCCAGCTGCACGATCCCGACCACGAGCTGGACCGCGGCCAGCAGCGACACCACGGCCATGCCGATGAAGTGCCAGTCCTTGGTCGGCTGGTCGCGATAGGCGGCCCAGCCGCACCAGGCGGCGAGGAGCAGCGCGGCGACGCCGGTCACCAGCGTCAGGGCATTGAGCATGCGGTGACCCTATTACGGCCGAAACGGGCGCCGGCCGCCGACCCCGCCCGTGGGCCACAGGGTCTGGACCCCACCGCAGGGTCCGGGTGGTGAAGTTCGGGTGCGTGGCGCCGCACGGGCAGCCCGCCGCCGAGACCTCCGCCACCCGGCGGCCGCCGAAGCCCGCCTGGACGCCGTCGGCATCGAGCCCTGCCTGCCCGCCGCCCCCCAGGAATGACCGCCGTGGCGTTGGCCACAACCACCGCGCCGAGGAACTGGCCGCCCATCTGGTGGTGAAGGACCTGTCGGCCTTGTCGGCACTGGTCGCCGGCGGGGGCGTGGAGGTCTCCGTCCGTCGCCGACCTCACGGCACCGGCTGTCCGAGGCTGTCCAGTATGCGGACAGTCGCGGCCGGTCAGGACCGTACGTCTGCTTTACTGATCGCATGACCACGACGAGCTGCCGCACCCTTGCGACCGAGGCGACCATGACGCCCGGTGCTCGTTGTATGTGTCGCCTGATGTGTCGAATGTGCGCCTTCTAGAGGGCCCTCGCATCAGCTGAGCCATGGGGGTCCCCCCCGCTCGAGCGAAGTCGAGAGCGGGGGAGCCCCGAAGCGAGAGCCGTGGCATCTCCGTGCGCCGCAGTCCGTACGAGACGCACATCCACTCCCCATGCCTGAACCGCATGCACCCGTGCCCGGGCACACCCACGCCCGCGCACTCGACAGTGACGGAAACCCTGTGATCACCACCTCGGGCCTGACCAAGGTCTACCGCTCCCGCGGCCGTGAGATCACCGCCCTCGACGGCGTCGATCTCCACGTCCGCGAAGGCGAGGTCTACGGCGTCATCGGCCAGTCCGGCGCCGGCAAGTCCTCCCTCATCCGCTGCGTCAACCTGCTGGAGCGCCCCACCTCCGGCACCGTGACCGTCGCCGGGCAGGACCTCACCGCCCTCGCCGGGCGCGGCCCGCGCGCCGGCAAGGAGCTGCGCCGGGCGCGCAGCCACATCGGCATGGTCTTCCAGCACTTCAACCTGCTCTCCTCGCGGACCGTGCAGGACAATGTCGAGCTGCCGCTGGAGATCCTCGGCAAGTCCGGGAAGGAACGGTCCCGCAAGGCGCTGGAGCTGCTCGACCTGGTCGGCCTCGCCGACAAGGCCAAGGCCTACCCGGCCCAGCTCTCCGGCGGCCAGAAGCAGCGCGTCGGCATCGCCCGCGCCCTCGCCGGCGACCCGAAGGTGCTGCTCTCCGACGAGGCCACCAGTGCCCTGGACCCCGAGACCACCCGCTCCATCCTCCAGCTGCTGCGCGACCTGAACCGGCAGCTGGGCCTGACCGTCCTGCTCATCACCCATGAGATGGACGTCGTGAAGGCGGTCTGCGACTCCGCCGCCCTCATGGAGCGGGGCCGGATCGTGGAGTCCGGCACGGTCAGCGAACTGCTGGCCACCCCCGGCTCCGAGCTGGCCGCCGCGCTGTTCCCGGTGAGCGGGGAGCGCACGGGCGCCGACCGGACCGTCATCGACGTCACCTTCCACGGCGAGGCCGCCACCCAGCCGGTCATCTCCCAGCTCGCGCGCACCTACAACATCGACATCTCGATCCTCGGTGCCGCCATCGACACCGTCGGCGGCCTCCAGATCGGCCGGATGCGCATCGAACTGCCCGGCCGCTACGAGGACAACGTGGTGCCGGTCGGGTTCCTGCGCGAACAGGGCCTGCAGATCGACGTCGTGGGCCAGGAGGCCCTGCTGGTGAAGGAGGGGGCCAAGTGACCTGGTCCGAGATACAGCCGCTGCTGTCGCAGGCGTGTACCGAGACGTTCCAGATGGTGCTGTGGTCCACGCTGATCGCCGTCGCCGTCGGTCTCCCGCTCGGCCTGCTCCTCGTCCTCACGGACCGGGGCGGCCTGCTGCAGAACGTCCTCGCCAACAAGGTGATCGGCCAGGTCGTGAACATCGGCCGGTCCATGCCGTTCATCATCCTGATGGTCGCCCTGATGAGCTTCACGCGCTGGGTCACCGGGACGACGATCGGTACGACCGCCGCGATCGTGCCGCTCGCCATCGGCGGCATCCCGTTCTTCGCCCGGCTGGTCGAGACGGCCGTCCGTGAAGTGGACAACGGTCTCGTCGAGGCCGTGCAGTCCATGGGCGGCAACACCTGGACGATCGTCCGCAAGGTCCTCGTCCCCGAGGCCCTGCCCTCGCTGATCGCCTCCACCACCACCACGGTCATCGCCCTCATCGGCTACTCCGCCATGGCCGGCACGGTCGGCGGCGGCGGCCTCGGCGACCTCGCCGTCCGCTACGGCTACCAGCGCTTCGAGACCCAGCTGATGTGGATCACCGTCGCGGTCCTCGCCGTCGTCATCTCCCTCATCCAGTTCGCCGGCGACTTCGCGGCCCGCTCCCTGCACAGCCGCGGCGGCCGCTCAGGCCCGGGACCGAAGCTGCGCCTGCTGAAGGCGAAGGAGCCGGCCGCGGCCGACGTCAGCAAGGCCGCGTAAGCGGCCCCACGATCCCCCGTCCCCACCCACGACGGGTCGCACCACCCTTAAGGAAAGGCACTTTTCGTGCGTAACACCGCCAAGCTCACCACCGCCGTCCTCGCCGCCGGAGCCCTCACCTTCGGGCTGACCGCCTGCGGCTCCGGCAGCTCCTCCGGCTCCCACGACTACAGCGGCCCGCTGGTCGTCGCCGCGAGCCCGACCCCGCACGCCGAGATCCTCGACTTCGTCAAGAAGAACCTGGCGAAGAAGGCGGGCCTCGACCTGGAGGTCAAGGAGTTCACGGACTACATCACGCCGAACACGGCGACCGAGGACGGCTCGGTGGACGCCAACTACTTCCAGAACCAGCCGTACCTGGACGACTTCAACGGCAAGCACGGCACCCACATCGTGCCCGTCGTCACGGTGCACCTGGAGCCGCTCGGCCTGTACTCCCACAAGGTCAAGAAGACCGACGCGCTGAAGAGCGGTGCGACCATCGCCGTCCCCAACGACGCCGTCAACGAGGCCCGCGCCCTGAAGCTGCTCGTCGCCAACGGGCTCATCACCCTCAAGGACGGCGCCGGCAACGAGGCCACCCCGCAGGACATCGCCAAGAACCCCAAGAACCTCAAGTTCAAGGAGGTCGAGGCGGCCCAGACCCCGCGCTCCCTGGAGGACGTGGACGCCGCCGTGGTGAACGGCAACTACGCCATCTCCGCCGGTCTGAAGCCCGCCAAGGAGGCGCTCGTCCTGGAGTCCGCCAAGAACAACCCGTACGCCAACTTCCTCGCCGTGAAGAAGGGCAACGAGAAGGACCCGCGGGTCAAGAAGCTCGCCAAGCTCCTCGTCTCGCCCGAGGTGAAGAAGTTCATCGAGGACAAGTACCAGGGCTCGGTCATCCCGTCCTTCTGAGAAAGAGGGGAAACCGAACCGATGCGCACGTCCGTCATCGCCGCGGCGGGGGCGGCGGTCCTGGCCCTGGGCCTCACCGCCTGCGGCACCGGCACGGACTCCGGCAAAGGCGGTGGCAAGGACGACACCCTCGTCGTCGGCGCCACCGCCGTACCGGCCGGCGAGGTGCTCACCTACGTCAGGGACCACCTCGCCGCCAAGGCCGGCCTGAAGCTGGAGATCAAGGAGTTCACCGACTACGTCCTGCCGAACACCGCCCTCCAGGAGGGGTCGCTGGACGCGAACCTCTACCAGAACCAGCCCTACCTGGACGACTTCAACAAGTCCAAGGGCACGGACCTGGTCTCGGTCGTGAAGCCCTATCTGCCGCCCATGGGCGTCTACTCCCACAGGATCAAGAAAGTCGCCGAGCTCGCCGACGGAGCCACCGTCGCCGTGCCCAACGACACCACCAACGAAGGCCGCGCCCTGAAACTCCTGGCCGCCGGAGGCGTCATCGGGCTGAAGGCGGGCGCCGGCACGGACGCGTCCCCCGCGGACGTCACGTCCAACCCCCGGCACCTGGAGTTCAGGGAGCTGGAGGCCGCCCAGCTGCCGCGCTCGCTCGACGACGTGGACGCGGCGGTGATCAACAACAACTACGCCCAGGACGCGGGCCTCAGCCCCACCAGGAACGCCGTCCTCCTGGAGTCGGCGAAGGACAACCCCTACGCCAACCTCCTCGCCGTCAAGCGCGGCAACGAGGACGACCCACGGGTGAGGAAGCTCGCCAGGCTGCTCGTCTCGCCCGAGGTGAGGACGTTCATCCAGGACACGTACAAGGGGTCCGTCCTGCCGGTCACCCAGAGCTGACGGCACGTAAACGGCGTTTCGCCACGCACGGGGTCCACTCCCTCACCGGGTGTGGACCCCGTTGTGCGGTTCAGTGGTTTCATGCTGCATGCTGGGCAGTTCAGCAGGCCCTGACGGTATTTCCGAAGTTACGGAGCGGCGCATGACTGGCACCTTTCCCAACGTCTCCATCAGCACGGAGCGGTTGGTCCTGCGCCCCTTCGAGGAGTCCGACATCGAGGCCTTCGCCGACATGATGAACGACGAACTGGTCACCGCCTGGACCTCCGTACCCCAGCCCTACACCGAGGCCGACGCCCGGCACTGGATCACCACCGTCGCCCCGGCCGAGCGCGCCCATGGCCGCGGCATCGTGTTCGCCGTCGACGAGTTCCTCACCCAGCGCCTGGTCGGCACCGTCCATCTGCGCGACACCGACTGGCGGGTGCGCTCGACGGAGATCGCCTACGTCATCGCCCCGTGGGCCCGCGGTGAGGGCTATGCCTCCGAGGCCGCCCTCGCCACCGCGCAGTGGCTGTTCCGCGACCAGGGGTTCGAACGCCTGGAGCTGCGCACCACCGCCGACAACACCGCCTCCCAGCAGGTAGCCCAGAAGATCGGCTGCATCAGCGAGGGGGTCCTGCGGAACGCCTGGATAGCGCGCAGCAGGTCCGGCGACGGCACATGGGCGGACGTCCGCACCGATGTCATCGTCTGGAGCCTGCTGCCGGAAGACCTGGCCGGGGCCGGCGAGCAGCTCGCCGACACGGGTGGTTTCACGTCGTACTCGGACTGGAACTGAGCCCTCCGCGCGTCACCAGGTACCCTCACGGAGTCCCCCACGGGCCCCATCCCCCTGACGACCTGCGAAGACCTGGAGAGAGACGACGATGGCCGACCGGGTCACGGTGATCGGCTGGGACGGCTCGCCGCTGACCGACGCGGCACGCGCCGCCCTCGGCGCCGCCACGCTCGTGGCGGGCGCCGCCCACCATCTGGCGCTGCCCGAGGTCCCGCCCACCGCCGAACGCGTCCGCCTGGGCAGCGTCGCGCTCGCCGCCCGCCGGATCGCCGCCCACCGCGGCACCGCGGTCGTGTTCGCCGACGGCGACCCCGGCTTCTTCGGCGTCGTACGCACCCTGCGCGCACCGGAGTTCGGCCTGGAGGTCGAGGTCGTCCCCGCCGTCTCCTCCGTGGCCGCCGCCTTCGCCCGCGCCGGCATGCCCTGGGACGACGCCCAGGTGGTCGTCGCCCACCCGCGCACCCTGCGCCGGGCCGTGAACGTGTGCCGCGCCCACACCAAGGTCGCCGTCCTCACCTCACCGGGCGCGGGACCCGCCGAACTCGGGCTCCTGCTGGACGGTGTGCACCGGACCTTCGTCATCTGCGAGGAACTGGGCACCGAACGCGAGCAGGTCACCGTCGTCACCTCGGAGAACGCCGCCGACCACACCTGGCGCGACCCCAACGTCGTCATCGTCATCGGCGGTCCGGTCGGCGCGGGGGAGGGCGGCGGCTGGATCGCCGGACGCGACCCGGGCACCGGACCGCGCGGCTGGGTGCAGCCCGACGAGACCTACGGCGACGGACCCGGCAGCCGCCTCGGCGAGGGCGAGACGGAGCTGCTGCGCGCCGCCCAACTCGCCCGCCTCGGCCCCCGCGTCGGCGACCTCGTGTGGGACATCGGCTGCGGCTCCGGTGCGTTCGCCGCCGAGGCCGCGCGGGCCGGGGCCGCCGTCATCGCCGTCGACCGGGACCCGCGGGCCTGCGCCCGGACCGAGGCGGCCGCGCGGCGGTTCGGCGTACAGCTCCAAGTGGTCCAGGGCACCGCCCCGCACGTCCTGGAGAACCTTCCCGAGCCGGACGTCGTGCGGGTGGGCGGCGGGGGAGCGGCCATCGTCTCCGCGGTCGCGGACCGGCGCCCGCAGCGCATCGTCACCCACGCGGCGACCCGCGACGCGGCCGAACTCGTCGGCCGCGACCTGACCGAGCACGGATACCGCGTCGAGTGCGCGCTGCTGCAGTCCGTCGAGCTCGACACCCGCGCCTGGACCGAGACCGAGCGGAGTGTCGCATTCCTGCTCAGCGGCATCCTGCCGGATCGCGCCCCGTGATCCTGTTGTCGTACCGCGCGCGGTAGGCTGGCCGATCGTTGTACCGCACCGGCGGCCCGGAACTTCGTTCGCCAATGTCCGGAAAGCACGCCCGTTTTGGGGTGGGTGTGGTACTGCGGAACCGGAGGACGCGCAACGTGGCGCAGTCCACAGCGGGCTGTCGCGGATCATGCTGTCGCGACGGCGGAACGGCCGGGACAATGCCACTGAATGGCTTTGTCGCCTTTTCCGGCGGGTCGTTCGTGCCGCTGGGCACGGACGCTCGTTCTTCACTACGGGCGGTCGGTGCGCCGTTCCGGGTGAGCTGGTCGTAGGAGCACTAACCGATGGGCGAGGGGTACGCATGACCGACACCGGCCAGGTCCCGGCCGAGGGGCAGCCGGAGAGCGCAGGCATGGTGGAGCAGCCGGGCGTTGCCGCGCACGGTGCGTACGCCTACCTCTCCGAGGCACCCGCCGAGGACGAAGACCTGCTGCTGCCGGGTGCCCAGGGCGCGTGGGGCAACGAGGTGCCGCCACCCGCTCCGGAACCGGTCCTCGAGGCCGTCCACGAGCCGGGCCCGCACGAGACGGCCGGCCGGGACAGCGGCTCCGTCGACCTCAACGGCGTCCGCCTGCCGAACGCGGGCCCGGTTTCCGTACCGCCGTCGCCCATCCTCTCGGCTCCGCAGGACCCGCAGGCCGCGGCGCAGCCGCCGCGCCGTCCGCTGCACCTCGGCCCGCCGATCCCCGACGCCTCCGCGAGCCCGGTCCGCTCCCTCGCCGACCGCGGGCCGGCCGGCGCGCCGGTGCGGCAGCCGGGTCCGCATCAGGCCGGTCCCGAGTACCTCGACGCACAGCCGCTGCACGACATGGCCCCGCAGAGCGCGGCCCCGTGGGGCGCGGCGCCCGCCGCCCCCGCCGTGGCCCAGGTCGGCACACCGGCGTCGGCTGCCGAAACGGTTGACCCGGCCGCCGTCCCCGCGGACACCGCCGCCCAGGCCGAACCGTCCGACGCCGCCCAGGCCGCCGTCGCCCGCCTCACGAACCAGGCGGCCGTGCAGGCACCCGGCACCGCGCAGGTGGTGCACGGCCACGACGGCGTCCAGCCCGTGCACGGCCACGACGGCGTGTACACGGCTCCCGCGGCCGCGGGGGTGCCTGCCGGAGCGTCTCCGGAGAATGCCGAGCCGGTCGCCGCGGAGCAGGTGCCGGTGCCGGAGGGCGCCGACCAGGTCCCCGCCGAAGGGGGCCAGATGGGTCAGGACGCACCGGCCGCACAGCCCGTCGACGGCACGGCCGCCGCGGGCAGCGGTGTTCCGGCCGACGGCGGTGACGGCGTGTCCGCGGCCCAGGTGCCGGTGACGGAGGCCGGGCCGGCCGTGTCCGGGCCCACGCCGGCCGTCGTCGAGGAGGCGGACGCGGCCACTGCTCACGCCGCCCCCGGGCACGAGGCGCCGACGCATCCGGGCGAGCAGGCCGCCGTCTCCGGCCAGGAGCCGGAGGCCCGTGCGGTGCCGGCACAGGCACCGGAAGACGTATCGGCCGACTCCGCCACCGAGGTGTCAGGGGCCGCCCAGCCGTCGGAGGGGACTCAGGCGGGCGCGACCGCCCAGCCGTCCGAAGCCGCTCAGTCGTCCGGAGCCGCTCAGCCGGACGGGGCCGCCCAGCCGTCCATGGCCGGTCAGCCGTCCGCCGGTGCACAGCCGGGTGAGGTCGCTCAGCCGTCCGTATCCGGTGAGCCGTCCGAGGGGCCGCAGCCGGGTGAGGTCGTGCAGGGGTCCGTATCCGGTCAGCCCGGTGAGGTCGCTCAGCCGGGCGAGGTCGCTCAGCAGTCGGAGGGCGTACAGCCGTCGTCCGGGGCCGATCAGCAGGAGGGGGGCCCACAGCCGTCCGGGGCCGCTCAGCCCTCCGAAGCCGCTCGGTCCGGCGAGGACGTGAGTGTGCCGCAGGCGCGGGTTGCGACGGTCGCCGCCGACGCCGCGCAGGCGGTCACGGCGGCCGACGGTGCCGTCGAGGGCGTGACCACCGCTCCCGCGCCGGAGGCGTCGGACACGGCGCAGGTCGCCCCGGAGGCCGTAGCGCCCCAGGGCGAGGCCGCGGCCCCCGCGCAGACCGACCCGAACACTCCCGTCGCCGTGGAGCCGCAGCCGGGCGTGGTGCAGGCACCGCCCGCCGCCCAGCCCGCGCCCGCCGCCGGAGTCGTACCGGCCCCCGAGCCGATGGCCGTGCCCGAGACCGGGACCCCGGCCCCCGCGCCGCAGGAGACGGAACCCCAGGCCCCCGCTGCCGCCCCGGCCCAGGACGCCGTACCGGTCCCGGCCGCCGGTGACGGCACCGCCGTACCCGAGCCGCAGCCTTACCCGGCTCAGGGTCCCCAGCTGGCCGATCCCGCAGCGACCGCGGCCGTGGCCCTGCCCGGCGCCCCGCAGGCCGCGGCTGCCGTCGCGCCCCTCGCCGAGGACGCCGTGACGCCGCCGGCCCAGCCCGAGACGACCGCCCCGGAGGCCGTCCACCAGGCCGCCCCCGCCACCAGCCCCGGCGCCCCCGCCGGCCCGCAGACCCAGTCCGCCGAATCCCGCCCCGCCCCGGCCGCCGCCGAGGCCGAGCCGACGCCGGCCGACCCCGCCGCCGGTTCCGCCGCGCACCCGGAGACGCCCGGGCAGGACGCCCCCGCCGACCGGATCGACCAGGCCGGGCCGCTGTCGTCCGGCGCTCCGCAGGAGCCGCGCCCGGAGCAGCCGCTCGGGCAGTTCGTGCCGGTCGCGGGCCAGGTGCCCACCACCCCGCACCTGGCGCCCACCCCGCCGCAGCCCCTGGTCCTGCCCACCGAGGGCCCACAGGAGCCGGTGGCCATGGTGCCGGCGCCGCGCGAGGGCGAGCCGGCCCCCGTACCGGCGGCGTCGGACGCGGAGCGGGCCCCCGACGTCCTGCAACGCGCGGAAGACCTGCAGACCACGCCCGACGACCAGGAAGAAGAGACGGCCGCCATGGCCGAAGCACGACAGTCCACCGGCCCCGCCGCGCCCGGCTACGCCGACGCCGAGCGCGAGGCCGTCCTGAAGGTCATGCGCGAACGCCGCGACATCCGCAACGGCTTCCGCAGCGACCCCATCCCGCACGAGGTGCTGCTGCGCGTCCTGGAGGCCGCCCACACGGCGCCCTCCGTGGGCCACTCGCAGCCCTGGGACTTCGTCGTCATCCGCTCCGCCGAGACCCGGCAGAGCATGCACGAACTGGCGATGCGCCAGCGCGAGGCCTACGCCAAGTCGCTGCCCAAGGGCCGGGCCAAGCAGTTCAAGGAACTGAAGATCGAGGCCATCCTCGACACCCCGGTCAACATCGTCGTCACCGCCGACCCCACCCGCGGCGGCCGGCACACCCTCGGCCGTCACACCCAGCCGCAGATGGCGCCCTACTCCTCGGCGCTCGCGGTGGAGAACCTCTGGCTCGCCGCCCGCGCCGAAGGCCTCGGCGTCGGCTGGGTCAGCTTCTTCGACGAGCGGGAGATGGTCCGCGCGCTCGGCCTGCCCGAGCACCTGGAGGTCGTCGCCTACCTGTGTGTCGGGTACGTCGACGAGTTCCCGGACGAGCCGGAGCTGATGCAGGCCGGCTGGTCCAAGCGACGCCCCCTGTCCTGGGTGGTGCACGAGGAGACGTACGGCCGCCGCGCCCTGCCCGGAGAGGAACCCCACGACCTGCTTGCCGAGACCGTCGCACAGATCCGCCCGCTCGACGCCAAGGCGCTCGGTGAGGCATGGGAGCGCCAGAAGCGCATGACCAAGCCGGCCGGCGCGCTCGGCATGCTGGAGATCATCTCCGCGCAGCTGTCCGGGCTGTCCCGGCAGTGCCCGCCGCCGATCCCGGAGCCCGCGGCCGTCGCCATCTTCGCCGGTGACCACGGCGTGCACGCCCAGGGCGTCACCCCCTGGCCGCAGGAGGTCACCGCCCAGATGGTGGCCAACTTCCTCGGCGGCGGAGCGGTCTGCAACGCCTTCGCGGGCCAGGTCGGCGCCGAGGTGTGCGTCGTGGACGTCGGTGTCGCCGCCGACCTCCCGGCCACCCCGGGCCTGCTGCCCCGCAAGATCCGCGGCGGCACGTCCGACATGACGACCGGCCCCGCGATGAGCCGCGAGGAGGCCAAGCAGGCCATCGAGGTCGGCATCGAGACCGCCCGGGACCTGGTGGCGGCCGGCAACAAGGCGCTGCTCACCGGCGAGATGGGCATCGCCAACACCACGGCGTCCGCCGCGCTGATCTCCGTCTTCACGGGCGCCGACCCGGCGGAGGTCACCGGCCGCGGCACGGGCATCAACGACGAGACCCTGGCCCGCAAGACCGAGGTCGTCCGCCGCGCCCTGGACCTCCACCAGCCGGACCCGGCCGACCCCATCGGCGTCCTCGCCGCGATCGGCGGCTTCGAGCACGCGGCCATGGTCGGCCTGCTCCTCGGCGGTGCGTCGCTGCGTACGCCGGTGATCCTGGACGGTGTGAGCGCCGGCGCCGCGGCCCTGGTCGCCCGCGCGATCGCCCCCGAGGTGCTGGCGGCCTGCATCGCGGGCCACCGCAGCGCCGAGCCGGGCCACGTGGCCGCCCTCAACAAGCTGGGCCTGCGCCCCCTGGTCGACCTCGACCTCCGTCTGGGCGAGGGCACGGGCGCGCTCCTGGCGCTGCCGCTGGTGCAGAGCACGGCGCGGGCGATGCACGAGGTGGCCACGTTCGACTCGGCTGGGGTCACGGAGAAGTAGCGTCCTGCGCGCGGGGTCCGGTACGACAGTGCCGGGCCCCTGCCGGCGCGCCGCGGTTGCGGCCCCGCTTTTATGCGGAGCATCCGCACCCGGCCACTCTGCCCAGCCACCGGACACCTGTCCCGCCACAACCCCGCTCCGCATAAAATCCGCACGTCAGGGCTACCGCACCGCCGCCCAAGAGGAGCCGTACCACGATGGCCGAACACCCCGCCTATCCCGTAGGCCTCCGCCTCTCCGGCCGCCGTGTGGTCGTCCTCGGTGGCGGCCAGGTCGCCCAGCGCCGCCTCCCGGCCCTGATCGCGGCGGGTGCGGACATCGTGCTCGTGTCCCCGGAGGCGACCCCCTCCGTCGAGGCCATGGCGGACACGGGCGAGATCACCTGGATCAAGCGCCCGTACCAGGACGGCGACCTCGCCGAGGCCTGGTACGCCCTCATCGCCACCAGCGACCCCGAGGCCAACGCGCAGGCCTCCGCCGAAGCCGAGCGTCACCGCGTCTGGTGCGTCCGCTCCGACGACGCCGACCAGGCGACCGCCTGGACCCCCGCGACCGGCCACAGCGAGGGTGTCACCGTCGCCGTCCTCACCACGGACGCGCGCGGTCGCGACCCCCGCCACACCGCCGCCATCCGCGACGCGGTCGTCGAGGGCCTGCGCGACGGCACCCTGGTGGCGCCCCACCACCGCGGCCGCACCCCCGGTGTCGCCCTGGTCGGCGGCGGCCCCGGCGACCCCGACCTGATCACGGTCCGCGGCCGTCGGCTGCTCGCCGAGGCGGACGTCGTGATCGCCGACCGGCTCGGCCCGCGCGACCTGCTCGCCGAACTCCCGCCGCACGTCGAGGTGATCGACGCGGCGAAGATCCCGTACGGCCGTTTCATGGCCCAGGAGGCCATCAACAACGCGCTCGTCGAGCACGCCAAGCAGGGCAAGTCGGTCGTCCGGCTCAAGGGCGGCGACCCGTACGTCTTCGGCCGCGGCATGGAGGAACTGCAGGCGCTCGCCGAGGCCGGCATCCCCTGCACGGTGGTGCCCGGCATCTCCAGCTCGATCTCGGTCCCGGGCGCGGCCGGCATTCCGGTCACCCACCGCGGGGTCGCCCACGAGTTCACCGTCGTCAGCGGGCACGTGGCCCCCGACGACGAGCGCTCCCTGGTCGACTGGCCGTCCCTGGCCAAGCTGACCGGCACCCTGGTGATCCTCATGGGCGTCGACAAGATCGGGAAGATCGCCGAGACGCTCGTCGCGTACGGCAGGTCCCCGCAGACCCCCGTCGCGCTGGTCCAGGAGGGGACGACGGCCGCGCAGCGGCGCGTCGACGCCACGCTCGCCACGGTCGCCGAGACGGTACGCGCCGAGGACGTGAAGCCGCCGGCGGTCATCGTCATCGGCGAGGTCGTGCGGGTCGGCCCGCGGCCCGGCGCGTGACCACCCGCCCTTGATCATGTGTAACCCGGGGTAACAGAACCCGTTCCGAGCCGTTGGCACCGCACCCAGGACAAGGCAGTATCACTCTGTGGCCGATCTCATCACCGTCGAGGATCCCGAGGACCCGCGCCTGCGCGACTACACAGGCCTGACCGATGTCGAGCTGCGCCGCAAACGCGAGCCGGCCGAGGGCCTGTTCATCGCCGAGGGCGAGAAGGTCATCCGCAGAGCCAAGGAAGCGGGCTACGAGATGCGGTCCATGCTGCTCTCGGCCAAGTGGATCGACGTGATGCGCGACGTCATCGACGAGCTCCCCGCCCCGGTCTACGCCGTGAGTCCCGAACTGGCCGAGCAGGTCACCGGCTATCACGTGCACCGCGGCGCGCTCGCCTCCATGCAGCGCAAACCGCTGCCGACGGCCGCCGAACTGCTCCGCTCGGCCCGCCGGGTCGTGGTCATGGAGTCGGTCAACGACCACACCAACATCGGCGCGATCTTCCGCTCGGCCGCCGCCCTCGGCATGGACGCGGTCCTGCTGTCGCCCGACTGCGCCGACCCGCTGTACCGGCGCAGCGTCAAGGTGTCGATGGGCGCGGTGTTCTCGGTGCCGTACGCCCGTCTGGACACCTGGCCCAAGGGCCTGGAGTCGGTCCGGGAGGCCGGCTTCACCCTGCTCGCGCTCACCCCGGACGACAAGGCGCGCTCCCTCGACGAGGCCGCCCCGCACGCGATGGACCGGGTGGCCCTGATGCTCGGCGCCGAGGGAGACGGACTGTCGAGGCAGGCCCTGGTCGCCGCCGACGAGTGGGTCCGCATCCCGATGTCCCACGGCGTCGACTCACTCAACGTGGGCGCGGCCGCGGCGGTCGCCTTCTACGCGGTGGCCACCGGCCGCCCCCGCCCCTGACCTCCTGCCCCGGCTCCCCCTCGTACGGGGGGTCGGGGGCGTTCCGGAGCCCCGGCGGCGACGCGGGGCACCGGCACCCCTGGAAGTCCCAGCAGACCCCGGGGCGCCGTCATCCCCCGATGGACCAGCCCCCGAGGCCCCGGCTGTCGCCGAAGCGGGAGCTGCCTCCCGAAGGCCTCGTCAGTTGCCGAAGTCGCGGCTCAGAGTCGGCTCATGCTGGTCGGACATCGGCCGGTCGGCGTCCGCCGGCCGGTAGTCCGGCTGTGCGTGCCGCTGCTCCCGGCCGTCGTCGCCGCCGAGCCCGCGTGCCGGACCCTGACAGCCCTGTGCCACCGCGATCCCGAGCGCGACGAGCAGGGTCACCACCACGAACACGAACAGCCGCTGGCGCAGCAGCCGGGGATTGGCCGGCCGCCGTCCGCCCCCGGCCGTACGCGGCCCGGGCCGACCGGAACCGTTGCGCGGAGCGGGACGGTTCCCGCCGCCCGAGCGCCG